>JAYEMB010000164.1:0-6405 GCA_034717855.1 Campylobacterota bacterium | reverse complement strand
TGATAGTCGCTTTTAATAAGTTCAATCTCAGAGCTTAAAATCTCTTCAATATCTGCTATACCATTTAAAGACTCAACAACATCTAACTCGATGCTACTTTCATCTTCATAAATACCGTCCGAAATAAAGAACTCAATCTCTTCATTTACTGGCATTTTAAATTCTTCTGCACAGCTATCACAAGCTTTTTCAAGCAGACCACTAAGGGTTGCTTTTAGCAAAATTAATTTGCCACCATGATACTCTAAATAACCTTTAAAAGTTATTTCACCAGACTTTACTTCAAAGTCTAATGGTGTTTTAGTTACTTTTCTAAGCGTAATTGTCAAAAGTGTAACTTAAGAAACTTCTCTTTCTGAGAAAAAGAATGCAATTTCGATAGCTGCGTTTTCAACAGAATCACTTCCGTGAACTGCGTTTGCATCGATATTTTCAGCGAAGTCTGCACGGATAGTACCAGCTTCAGCTTCTTTAGGGTTAGTTGCACCCATTAAATCACGGTTCTTTTGCATTGCGTTTTCACCTTCTAAAACTGAAACTACAACTGGACCACTAATCATGAAATCAACTAAGTCGTTGAAGAAAGGTCTCTCAGCGTGAATAGCATAAAATGCTTCTGCATCCATACGTGAAAGTTGAATCTTTCTTGTTGCTGCGATCTTAAGACCATTGCTTTCAAATCTGTCTAAAATTTTGCCTATAACACCTTTAGCTACTGCATCTGGTTTGATTATTGATAGTGTTCTTTCCATCAAATCTCCTCTGAAAATATAAAATTAGGATGGGATTATATCTAAATAAATATACTTTTAAGTTGAAAAATAGAATTTTGTGGGAATTTTAGTAAAATAGGAAATATTTTACTCATAAAAAACAGAGTACCGAGTGGTACTCTGGCAAAGAATTAATCTACGATATTTTCTTTGTTTGAGCGTTGCTCATCTGTAATATCTTCACGGTGCTCTGGGCTTTCACCAATAGCATCCCAAGTGATACATCCTTCAGTTGGACAAGCTGTAGCACATGCTGGCTCATCGTGATGACCTACACACTCTACACATTTATCACCATATACGTAATAAATGTCCTCTCCCTCTGGATTATCGTCTTCGTCTACGATTGCTTCTACTGGACACTCATCAATACAAGCTCCACAGTTAATACATGTATCATTAATAATTACTGACATTATCTTCTCCTAAATTTTGTTAAAGTAACTATACAATGAAGATTTTTAAGATTAGCTAAAATTGAGTAATTGAGGGAAAAATATAAGAAATTGTTACACATTGTAGAGAGAAATTTAACGGTGAAATAAATCACCGTTAAAGCGTCTAACGATTATAAACCTAGATAGTTTTTAATCTCATCTGCTCTATCTGTAACTTCCCAAGTGAAGCCAGGTTCTTCACGGCCAAAGTGACCATAAGCGGCAGTTTTTCTATAGATAGGCTTCAGTAAGTCAAGAGACTTAATAATCCCTGCTGGAGACAAGTCAAAAAGCTCTTTTACACACTCTTCAATCTTATCTTCTGAAACTTTACCAGTTGAGTGAGTATCCACCATTATAGATACAGGCTGAACTACACCGATTGCGTATGCAACTTGGATAGTAGCCTTATCACATGCACCAGATGCAACTAGATTTTTAGCAACATGACGAGCAGCATATGCAGCACTTCTGTCAACTTTAGTAGGGTCTTTACCAGAAAACGCACCACCACCGTGAGGACAGCTTCCACCGTAAGTATCAACTATAATCTTACGACCTGTAAGACCTGCATCACCTTGTGGTCCACCGATTACAAATTTACCAGTTGGATTGATGTGAAAGATTGTATTTTCATCCATCATATCTGCCGGAATAACCTGCTTGATTACTTCTTCTATCATATCTTTATATATCTGCTCTTGTGCAACACCATCATGATGTTGCGTTGAGATTACTACAGTATCAACTGATACAGGTTTATCATCTATATATTTAACACTAATCTGTGCTTTTCCATCAGGACGAAGATAAGGAACAATTCCCTCTTTACGTACTAATGCTAGTCTTTGCGTAAGACGGTGTGCTAAGTGAATAGGTAGAGGCATTAAAACATCTGTCTCACGACAAGCGTAACCAAACATTAAACCTTGGTCACCAGCACCAATCTCACCACTAGCTTGGTCAACACCCTGATTAATATCAGGTGACTGTTCACCGATTCCATTTAAAACTGCTGCTGCTCTATGGTCAAAACCATAAGTGGCATCTGTGTATCCTATCTCTTGAATAACCTGTCTTGCAATCTCTTGCATTGGGGCATAAGCCGTTGTCTTCAATTCGCCTGCGATTACACAAAAACCATTAGACACTAGAGTTTCACACGCTACTCTAGCATTTTTATCATTTTCAATAATATAATCCAGAATTGCGTCACTGATTTGATCTGCCATCTTATCAGGGTGCCCTTCTGTTACAGACTCAGAAGTAAATATATACTCTTTTGTCATCGATTTTCCTTATTGAAATACAGCCTCTTGGGCTATAAATCGTCGACATTGTATCCAAACGCATTTAATACTAAGTTAAATTATTTCTAAGAGTTCAAACCATCAGTTAAAATAACTTTCATATCCTCTGCCGGTACTGGTTTGGAGTAGAGATAACCTTGTATGTTGTTACATTCATGATGAAGTAAAAACTCTTTTTGCTCCTCTTCCTCAACACCCTCTGCTATGATTCTTAGTTTCAAACTTTTTGCTAAAGCGATAACAGCCTTGGCTATTCCTGCATCCTCTTCATCATCTGGTAAATCTCTTACAAAGGATTGGTCTATTTTGAGTTTGTTTATAGGGAGTTTCTTGAGATATGAGAGTGATGAGTAACCTGTTCCAAAATCATCTACTGCCAACTCTATCCCCATCTCACTTATCTGGTTTAAAATATCTATCGCTTCTTGAGGATTTGTCATAATCTGTCCCTCTGTAACCTCGAGTTCTATCCACTCTGCTCTACACTTTGTCTCTTGCATAATTTTCTTTAGAGTAACTATAAAGTTCTTCTCTCTGAGCTGTTTTACTGAAAGGTTGAGGGCTAAAACTCCTGGATTTAAACCCTCCTCATACCAATGTACAACTTGTGTCATAGCCGTTTTCATCACCCACTGGTCTAGTTCGACTATGAGACCTGTTGTCTCTGCTAGTGGAATAAATTTAGCTGGAGAGACAATACCCATCGTATTATGTTTCCACCTTACAAGAGCTTCCATACCTATAAGAGTATCAGTTCTTCCATCTACTTGTGGCTGATAGTAAACTATAAAATCTTGATGCTCTAGAGCTTCACGAAGACTTGCTGCCATGATAACACGTTCAAATGCTAGTTCAGTCATTTCAGAGCTATAAAACTGAAAATTATTTCTACCCTCATCTTTGGCTCTATACATTGCTGCATCAGCATATTTTAAAAGGTTAGCAGACGTACCGCCATCATCTGGATAGATACTGATACCGATACTTGTCGATACATATAATATATTATGTTCAAGATCAATCGGTTTGTTTAAAGCTTCAAGAATTTTTTCTGCTAAAAGTGAGGCATTTTGTCCATCTTTCAAGTCCTCTACTATAACAGTAAACTCATCACCACCAAGTCTTGCTACTGTATCTTTATCTCTTATCGTATCTTTTAATCTTTGTGTTGTCACCTTAAGAATCTCATCACCAATAGTATGACCCAAAGAGTCATTAATCTCTTTAAAGTGGTCTAAGTCAATAAAAAGCAGTGCTAGTTTTTTGCCTGCTCTTTTTGCTTCTGAAATCGCATGATCTAATCTATCATTAAAAAGAACTCTATTAGCTAAACCTGTGAGTGCATCATGGTGTGCTTGGTGATTCAGAATTATCTTTTGCTCTTTTAGTGACTCCTCGATTTCTCTCTGTTTTGTTATATCTGTGTAACTTCCAAGTACTCCTATAGTCTTATTATCAATATCATAGAGTGGTACTTTTGATGTTAAGAGAGTTATTGAGTTTCCATCTTCAGTTCTTTGCACCTCTTCATAGTTAAGCCTTGCTTTTCCACTGTTCATAACAGAAATATCATCGTCTCTATACGACTTAGCATCACTCTTAGCCCACGGCATCTCAAAGTCACTTTTTCCTATAAGTTCATCAACCTCTTTCATATTTGCATCTTCCAAAAAGAGTCTATTTGCGCCAAGGTAAGTACCCATTTTATCTTTCCAGAAAATTCTAACAGGTACTGTATCTATGATGTTATGGATTAAAGTATATTGCGTTTGTAAATCTTTTTCAGCTTTTTTTCGTTTTGTCACATCCAAGATTATTGCTACATAAGCATCTTGTCCTTCAAAAGTTGTTAACTGAAGATAGACATCTACATCATACTGCGTTTTATCTTTACGCTCATGAACTGTTGAGAAGAAAATACTGTCTTCCTTTTTTTCACTTAAAGGTTGAATGATACTTACAAACTCCTCCCTTGTAACTTGAGGCTTTATATCCAATGGCGTCATATCTAACATCTCAACTTCTGTATAACCTATGTTTTTTAGAGCACCTTTATTTACATATAAAAACTTAAAATCTGTAACACTAAAAATAAAGATTTCATTCATAGAGTTATCTAAAATTTTTCCACGCTCTTTGAATTTGAGTTGTAGCTCTCTCTCTTGGCTTATATCGGTATGTGTACCAATCATTCTGATAGCTTTACCACTCTCATCATACTGCGTTTTTGCACGATCAAGAATCCATACCCAGTGTCCATCTTTATGTCTTAAACGATGGACATCTGCATAGTACTCAGTCTCACCATCTATATTTCTTTGTATCTCAACTAGTACACTCTCTAAATCATCAGGATGAACTCTGCTCTCCCAAGTTGCAAACTCATTTATAAGTTCATCATCACTATATCCAAGCATCTCTTTCCATAGAGGTGAGAAGTAAACACTGTTGTCTTCTAGGTTCCAGTCCCATATACCATCACTACTACCTATCAGTGCTAGTTCCATACGCTCTTTGAGCTCTCTGTTTAACTCATAAGTTTTATGCAACTCATCCTCAATCAGGTGTGCTTGAGTATCATCTTGAAAAACTAAAACAGTACCGACAATAACTCCATCTGCGTTTTTTACAGGTGCTGCTGAATCACTGATTATATACTCAACTCCGGACTTGGAGATAAGTTTTGTTCCATTAGAGATAAGCTTTGTCAAATTGTTATGTATAACATCATAAATTGGAGTTACTATTTTTTTACCACTTTTCATATTTTCAAGGTTTAAAACAGTGTCAATATGTAAACCTATCACATCATCATGACTCTCTTCAACCATCTCTTCAGCTGTCTCATTTATAAAAGTGATGTTTCCATCTATGTCTGTTGTAACTACAGCATCCCCTATACAACGCAGAGTCACTATCGCCTTCTCATTTGATTCAAAAAGAGCCGCTTGAGTCTCTCTCTCTTTTCGTTTAGAAATAATCAAGAGTACAAATACAGACAAGCCAAGTGCTAAAGAAAAGAGTAAAATAGTTATAAATTTACTATTGTTGTTTTCTAGTTCAATCGAAAGTCCTCTGTCAATATCCTCAGAGATTGTGTTTAACATCGCAGTTATTATCTGAAATTTTTCATCAAACTCCTGGTCTAACAGACTACCCGTAGCATACTTCTCAGAATCACTCCATCTCTTTTGTGCAGTTGTGTAAAAATGACTCAACATAAGCTCTACATCTCTAAGTTCTTGGATGAGTTGCTTATCTTTTATCTCTTCACTCAAGCCATCAAGACTCTCCACAAAAAGATGAAACTTTTCAGCTCTAAATTGTTTCATCACATCGTGTTCTATATCTATAGAAGTGTCACCAGAGATAGCCTCTTCTAGCCACAAGTGGGCATGTGCCATATCTTTTGCAAGGTTCGTCACCTCATTCTTCACAGGAATATACTTACTTACAGAATTATTCCAACTTGTATGAAGCGAAATAATAAAGATAAAGTTAAGCACAATAAGAACGAAGAGCACCCCAAATGGCAATAGCTTTTTAATGTTTTCATTTTTCATAATTTTCTCACTTAAAAAACATTATATAACTAATTTTCTTAATTGTGTATTTAAACTACTTATAATTATTTTTCAACACATAAAAGATAAAAATTATCCTTAAAGAATTTCACTACTTAATTTCATCTAAGATTTGTTAATACTTTTTTAGATAAAATTTCGTCAACAAAAAAACAAAACACAAGGACATATATATGTTAGTAACAAATCAAGCTCCAGACTTTACAGCAACAACAGTTTTAGGTGACGGTTCAATCGTTGAAGACTTCAAATTATCAGAGAACATGGGTAAAAAAGGTACGGTTCTTTTCTTTTATCCACT
>JAYEMB010000163.1:0-2332 GCA_034717855.1 Campylobacterota bacterium | reverse complement strand
TTTTAGTATAATCGCTTATAGATAAATCACTTCGTAAAAATGTGTGGTCTAGGTCTGTAATATAAATATTTTTCATAGAAGAAGTATAGCGAAAGGGATAAAAATTGAAAATAGCAGTTGTAACGGGTGCGAGTAGCGGGATTGGAAAAGCGATATGCCAAAGGCTTCTCTCTTTAGAGTATGAAGTTATCGGTGTTAGTAGAACTATCACAACTAGACACTTTAATGAGCCTGCGTTTAGAGCCATACAAGCTGACCTTTCGAATGAAAAAGAGACACTTGAAGTGTGTAAGAGTCTAAAAAAAGAGAACCCTTTCATACTCATAAACGCAGCAGGTTTTGGAAGATTTGAGCCTCATGAAGAGTTAAACGCAGCGACTATAACCGATATGACTTTTTTAAATCTAACAGCACCAATGCTACTCACAAACGCAGTGCTTAGAGATTTAAAGAAAAATAGTGGTTACCTCATCAACATAAACTCTATCGAAGCCTTAAGAGCTAGTAAGTTTGCAGGTGTATATGGCGCTACAAAAGCAGGTCTGAAAGCATTTTCTGATTCACTCTTTGAAGAGACACGAAAAAGTGGACTCAGTATTACAAACATAAATCCTGATATGACCCAGAGTAGTTTTTATGATGAACTGCGTTTTGATACAAGTGATAAAGAGGATGAAAAACTTTTGTGCAGTGATATTGCAGATGCTGTTGAGCATATACTCAAAATGAGAAAAGGTGCTGTTGTGAGTGACTATACTGTCAGAAGTTTGAAGTTTGGGATTTCTAAAAGAAAGTTATGATTTTAGATCAAGCTTAGCAGTTCTTGGTGCTTCAGTTGATTTTAAAAAGTCCATGTTTCTCTTTATTTGCTTCATAGATTCGGTAGTTTCATCCTGAAGTTTGTAAACAAGCTCCGCAGCCTCTCTCAAAAGGTACATAGCTTCTTCCATATCCTGTTTATTTTCAAATTTTGGAACTTCATCTAAGAGATTGTTTAATCTATCTGTATTTTTTTCAACTATCGCTATTTTTATATTAGTTAGCCACATCTGTTGTTTCTCTCCACGCTTCTAAAAGAGATTTAAAAACATTATTTACTTCATCTATGTGCTTCACCTCATTCTCCATTGAAGCTCTTAAGAGGAGTTGTATTTCATAATTGTAAAGTCCTGTAAGGTACATTGGCATATCACCTTCTTGCTTCATATCTAAAGTATTAATCAGCTCTGTAATAATAGCAACAGAACGGTTTATCCAGTAAGATTTTTTCTCTATATCTTCATCTTTTATCGCTTTTTTTGCCTGTGCATTGAAACGCAGAACCCCTTCATATAACATAGATATTAATTTTTCTGGAGACTCTATTCCAACATTGTTTTGAGCATAAATGTTATGAGCTATATTTGGTGACATTTCAAATCCTTTTTCGTCATCTTTCATGCCAAGTACATCGGCTACAAAAAATAATTCTTTAATCAAATTTATTATAAAATTGACTACATTTTCCATATATTTAGTCGATATAGTGTTAACAAGATTCAGTTTAAAAGGATTTATTATGGCTGGAACAATTAACTCACTTGGTATAGGTTCAGGAGTTTTAACTTCTGATGTTATTGACCAACTTAAAGCAAATGATGAAACAGTCATGGTAAAACCACTTGAAACAAAAATGGCATTAACTGCACAAAAACAAGAGTCAGCTGAACTTTTAACCTCCCTGATGAAGAGTTTTAAAAGTTCCGCTTCAGCACTTAACTCAAGCACCCTTTTTGAGAACAAAACAGTTGATGTGTCTGGTGACGCTGATGTTACAGTCGAAGCTGGTGCGATTATTGATTCTTTTACTTTAGAAACTGTTGAGCTTGCGCAAACTAGTATCATTAAGCTTGGTTCATTTAGCGACAGAGACACCACTTCTGTTGCATCAGGAACATTTGTAGGAACTGAAACACTCAATATCTCCATAGGGACAGAAAGTTATGACATATCCTATGATGCTAGTACAAAACTAGAAGATTTAATGCAGTCTATAAACGATGCAGCATCAGAGACACTAACAGCAACTATTTTACAAACTGGAGAAAATGCTTTTAGTTTGGTTCTAACATCTAAGGAAACAGGGGCTGATCAAGCTATCACACTTAGCGATGATGGTGCTCTTTTAGATCCAACTCTTTTTGCCGCCTATGATGCAACAACTAATCCAGGTGGCTTCCAAGAGGTTCAAGTTGCGAGAGATGCCACTTTTAAGTACAACGGTATCGAAGCGACTCGCTCTACTAATGAGATAAGCGACTTAGTTACCGGCGTCACAATGACACTCAAAACA
>JAYEMB010000162.1:0-2351 GCA_034717855.1 Campylobacterota bacterium | reverse complement strand
ACTTCACCTTCTAAATGGTACAAACTAGACTCTTTTTCAATTGGTTTTTTTGGAATCATTATTATATTCTTGACATTAACTATAACATTTACAATGCCTGATTCAGATACAGAACCTTTGGTAACCGATAATAGTGCAAAGTTAAACGATTTTATAGATGTGATAGATAGCTTGGCTGATAGCGAACATAACAAAAATATTAAAGCTATGAACCGTTTTATAGAAGTACGAGTCAATCAAACATTTCAAAGTGTATATGACAATATACCAGAGTATGCACGAACACAATACACATGGTATAGAGACTATATATCAATATATCAGGTAGCAAAAAAAGAGATCTCTGATTCTTGGAAAATTTGGAAGTATTTCGTTAGTACCCAAATATTTCAAGATGATGTTTTGTACCCATCATTAAGCAGTACAAAAAGTTATGCACAAAAAAGTAGTGAAGAGCTTCAAAGAGTTCTGTTTGGAAACGGTGCTTTTGATAAAGAGATTGAGGTATTAAATCAGGATACCAATAAGTATATGCAACATCTTTTAAACAAATCTTGGAATGTCCCCTATAAACTAGACAATTACTAACCCAGTAAAAACCTACTTTTTTAAAGACTCTTCATTATATCTTTTTTCAAACTCATTTGGAGAAATATAATCTAAATAACTATGCCGTCTTTTTGGATTGTAGAACATTTCTATATATTCAAATATTTTAGATGCTGCAATCTCTCTAGTCTCAAATATCTGTTTTCTGACAAGCTCTTTTTTGAGTGTTTTAAAGAAGCTCTCTGCAACAGCATTATCATAGCAATTACCTCTTCGACTCATACTTAGAATTATATTATGCTCTTTGGCATACTTTTTATACTCGTATGAGCTATATTGGCTTCCTTGATCTGAGTGAAGAATAACCTTGTCATCTTTGTTAAGTCTTGTAACTGCCATTTTTAGTGCATCAATAATCAATGGGGTTGTTTGACGATGACCTGTTGCCCAACCTATAACTTTTCTACTATATAAATCTATCACAGTAGCTAAAAATATCCATCCTTCTTTAGTTCTAATGTAGGTTATATCACTAACCCAAGTATCATTTGGCTTGTCTGACATGAAACACTGGTGCAAATGGTTTGGATGTGCTTTGTGAACTGGACCAGCTTTACTATATGGTTTTCGTTTATAAGTACCTACACCATAGAGTTTAGCCTTACTCATAAGTCTAGCTACTCTTTTTTTATTTACATGAATACCTAGTTCTTTTAAATCTTTATGGATATTTCTATGCCCATATACACCATTTGATTCTTTGTAAGCATCTTTTATCTGAATAAGTAATTCTTGATTTTCCAATTCTCTATTTGAAATAGGTTGATTAAGCCACTGATAATATCCACTACGGTGTACTTGCATAACTTTACACAGTCTATGTACTGCGTAAAATTGACTATACTCTTTAATAAAAGAGTATTTTAGTTTGTGTGGCTTGCAAAGTACACCGCGGCCTTTTTTAAGATGTCACGCTCCTCGGTAACTCTTTTTAGTTCTTTTTGAAGTTTCTTTATCTCAGATTGAGATGCATCTAATATTTGATGTTTTTGGATTGCTTGAGGAGATTCTAATCTTTTTATCCAGTTTCTGAGTGAGTCTGGATGTATACCTAGTCTTTGAGCTGTATCTGTGATGCTATAACCATTTTTAGTAACTTGTTTTACTGCCTCTACTCTAAACTCTTCACTGTATATTTTTCTAGCCATTTATTAACCCTATTAAATCTCATAATATTTTTATATTATTTTATCTAAATTACTGAATTAAATAGTGTCTAGTTTATAGGGGACATTCCACTCCACCTTTTTTTGCATTGGCTATATGGTCCTGAATGACCATTTTTCCGCCACCACCTTTTAGATGCAGTAAACTTTGACCAATTAGGTCTGGTCTAGGATTAAATGCTAATGGAACTCCATCATAAGACCAAACAAACACATACCCTGTATCATCTCCATAAAGCATAGAGTCTAAAGCTTTGATAGCCTCTTTTTTAATCTGTTCTAGCTCCAAAGAAGTTGTTTGAGTTGTCACTTTATCTCTATATATTTTCAATACCGCTTTTGCCATATCAACATAATTTTTTAGAGCTTCTTTTTTTGCTGCCATTACCTGCTTTTCATATTGAATTACATTTTCACTAGCAATATTTTGGATAGTTTTAACTGACTGTGTGGTTAGTATTATTGTTGAAATTATTACTTCCATTAGGATAATAATAAACAGCTTAGTGTTTAAAGATAAACTCATCAGCTTTTAGTATTTTTTTCTGAAATAAATGATGTTTTAATATATAGAGA
>JAYEMB010000161.1:21640-31795 GCA_034717855.1 Campylobacterota bacterium | reverse complement strand
GATTTAAGAAGTATACAAGAGCTTTTAGGGCATAAATCTGTCGAAACAATAAAAGGATTTCACCACACTTTCGCTTTAGCGACGGTGGTATCGGCATTTAGTGCCAGACACGTTGTTTCAGAAATAAACAAGGCTAAAGTTATTAGCCCATTAGATTTTTAAAAGGAAAAAAAATGATAGAGAGATTTTACTTAAAAGATTACCTCAGTTTTAAAGAGAGTGAGCTTAACTTTTCCAAGGGTCTCGTGGTCTTTACTGGTCCTAGTGGTAGTGGTAAGTCTATACTTATGAACTCTATACTCTCCTCTTTGGGTGGGGCTTCGTGTGAGGCAGCTCTGTGTGAGTCTAGCGTTACTTGGGATATAAACGCAGATGAGACAGGTATAGAAAACGATGAGATAAATGTTTTTAAACATATCAAAAAAGAGAACTCACGCTACTTTGTAAACAACCAAAGTCTCTCTAAAAAAGCTATAGGGTCCATCACATCTTCTCATCTGAGACATCTGAGTTTAAAAGACTTTAGTGACTTTGAAAACGAAAACTTGCTAAATATTTTAGATGACAGAATCCAAGCGAAATCGAGTGGCGTTTACAAACTCAAAAAGAAGTATAAAAGCACATACTCTGAGCATCATAAAGTAGCTCAAGAGTTAAAAAAGATAGAGGAAGAAGAGAAGCAGATAGTTGAGCTTAAAGAGTTTGCTGCGTTTGAGATAAAAAAGATAGAAGATATAAACCCAAACGCAGGTGAAGATGAAGAGCTTTTAAAGGTAAAAAAAGAGCTCTCTAAAAAAGAGAAAGTCTTGGAGCATATAGAGTCTGCAAATGAGATTTTCAACTTTGAACATCATGTGAGTTCTGCTTTAGAGAGTTTAGAGGTTGAGAGCTCCTTTTTTGATGACGCTATGAATGAACTGCGAGCTGTTTTAGATGGTGCAGAGAGCCGTTTTAGTGCGCTTGAAGATGTTGATATCGAAGATGTGTTTAACCGTATCGAAGAGCTTAGTGGGCTAAAACGCAGGTATGGAAGTTTAGAAGAGGCTATAGAGTATAAAGAGCAAAAAAAACTTGAGTTGGCAAAGTATGAAAATATCGAAGTTGCAAGGGGTGACTTGGAACTGAGATATAACACTCTTCATAAAGAGCTTGAAGAGTTGGCTGAAGAGTTGAGTGTATTGAGAGTAAAAGAGCTTTCGTCATTTGAGAGTGATTTAAACGCATACTTAGAGAATCTTTATCTAAGAGATGCAAAAGTGACGCTTGAAAAAATAGAGTTTAGTGACTTAGGTATTGATAAACTCTCCATTAAGCTCAATGAAACGCAGCTCTCAAAGATAAGTACGGGTGAGTTTAATAGACTGCGTTTGGCGATACTAGCCCTAAAGTCAGAGTTTATGAAAAGTCAAGGTGGCGTTTTAATGCTCGATGAGATAGATGCAAACCTCAGTGGGGAGGAGTCTATGAGTGTTGCTAAAGTGTTGAGACAGCTCTCAAAACACTTTCAGATATTTGTGATTTCTCATCAACCACAACTCACTTCTATGGGTGACCAACATTTTTTAGTCTATAAAGATGGTAATATATCGTTAACAAAAGAGCTCAGTTTCGATGAAAAGATAGATGAAGTCGCTAGAATAATCAGCGGTGAAAGTGTTTCACAGGAGGCTAAGAAGTTCGCAAAAGAGTTGTTGGAGGCTAACAGATGTGTTTCGTAGTATCCATACTTGGACTTATCTTCGCTTTTAACTTCTTTAATGCTGGAAACTTCTTACTAAGTGGAGTCTCACTGCTTGTATCTGCGTTTTTTATCTTTTTGATGGTAAGAAATATATTGAGTGTTAAAAAAATGAAAGAAGAGAAGAAAAACGATGATAATAGATAGTCATATACACCTTGATGATAAACGCTACGATGAAGATTTAGATGAAGTGCTAAATCGCGCAAGAGAGGGTGGGGTAAAAAGGTTTATAATACCTGGTGCTGACCCCTCGACACTCGACAGAGCTATAGAGATAGCGGAACAAAATAGTGATGTTTACTTTGCTGTAGGGGTGCATCCTTACGATATGGACTCTTTTGAAGAGTTGGAGTTTGATAAGTATGTCTCTCATGAGAAGTGTGTAGCTATCGGTGAATGTGGGCTTGATTACTTTAGGATTGAAGGCTCGGATGAGGAAAAAGATGAAGAAAAACGCAGACAAAAAGAGGTTTTTGTAGCTCAAATAGAGTTAGCTAAAAAGTACAAAAAGCCTCTTGTCGTTCATATTCGCGATGCTTCAAGGGATTCTAAAGAGATACTTTTAGAACACGCAGATAGTGAGCTAGGTGGAGTTCTTCACTGCTACAATGCTGATGAAGAGCTTTTGAGTCTTGCAAATAAGGGCTTTTACTTCGGTATAGGTGGTGTTTTGACATTTAAAAACGCAAAGAAGCTGGTAAATGTACTTCCTAAGATTCCTCAAGATAAGTTAATCTTAGAGACTGATGGTCCATACTTGACTCCAACGCCTCACAGAGGAGAGAGAAATGAACCTTTTTATACTACTTTTGTAGCGCAGAAGATGTCAGAACTTCTTGAGATTCCACTCAAAAGCATAAAAAACACAACTACTCAAAACGCCTTAAAACTGTTTCATATTTCTTAATATTAAACGGTTTTATCTCGGCTAATTTTCATTTATAGAGATATTAACGAAGATTTGGATAAAATCTAACTTTTAAATTTAAAATAAAAGTTGTATATGTATAGATTTTTTTTAACTCTTTTTGTTCCTATGTTACTTCTTGCAAACTTAACATATGAATCAAACTATAACAAAGAACTGGCACTTTTAGAGTCTTTTGACATAGAGCCATCGTTTTTGTATGACCCTGTTATGAATAACATGAGAAATAAAAACAACACTGCCATACAAAATAGATTCTTCTTCAGAACGATGGAGGAGGCTTACCTCTTTATTCCTGCGATAAAAAATATACTCACTAAATATGAGATTCCTCAAGAGTTTCTTTACCTGGCAATGGCAGAGTCAAATTTTTCAACAAGAGCCTACTCTAAAAAAAGAGCGGCTGGACTCTGGCAGTTTATGCCTCGTACGGGAAAATACTATAAGCTTCACATTGATGAGTATGTTGATGAGAGACGTGACCTTATCAAGTCAACTGAGGCAGCAGCGAAGTATCTTTCATCTCTGCATAAAAGGTTTGGAAAGTGGTATCTGGCTGCTATTGCTTACAACTGTGGTGGTGGCAGACTAAACAGTGCTATTAAAAAAGCCGGAACAGATGACCTGGAAGTTCTACTAGACTCCAAGAAAAAATACATACCAAGAGAGAGCAGACTCTACATCAGAAAGATAGTCGCTCTTGCACTTATTGGTACAGATGAGCAGTTTTTACTCTCGAGTGAGTATGGATATCTTTTAAATCGTGCCAATGCATATCCGATAGCGACTGTTAAGCTTCCGAGTGGTGAGTCACTCAGAAGAGTTTCAAAACTCATAAATATTCCACTCAAAGATTTGCAAAAGCTAAACAGACACCTAAAGTATGACTTTGTGCCTCCGTACTCTAAAAAGTATGACGTTTATATTCCCTATATTAAACTCTCTGAATTTAAGCAGAAATATTTTGCAGAACCGATGAGTAAAATATACAAAATTCATGTTGTGACTAGTGGCGATAACCTCTCTTATATAGGCAAAAAGTATGGCGTTTCTTATAGGGTTATCAAAGATTTTAACAAGCTAAAAAGTAGTCGACTTAGCTTAAAACAGAAGTTGATTATACCAATCGTTAGCGGAAGTAAAAGTAGTGAAAAAGTCAACTCAAGACACTACTATAGGGTAAAAAAAGGGGACTCCCTAGAGTCGATATCTAAGGTATTTAAAGTAAGTGTGCAAAATATTAGAACACAAAATCGTATCAAAGGTTCATTGATCAAAATTGGAGATAGGCTGAAAATTTATGAGTAAGATATATATTGTATTGTTAATCTTGATAGTTACAATCTTTAGCGGATGTAGCACGAGAGGTAAAAGAGTCTATCAAAATACTAATGCTACTAAAGATGTTAAAACATACTCCTCAAATAGTAATCACCATAGTCACAGAATGGATAAAAAGACATACTCTCATCCAACAATGAGACCTTATGTGATACGAGGAATTAGATACCATCCTACTGTTGTGAGTGTTGGTGATAGGTTCAAAGGTAATGCTAGTTGGTATGGACCTAATTTTAATGGAAAGTTGACATCTAATGGTGAAACATATGATATGTGGGCAATGACTGCGGCACATAAAACGCTTCCCATGAATACCATCGTAAAAGTTACGAATAAACGCAATGGACTTAGTACTGTTGTTAGAATTAATGACAGGGGACCTTTTATAGCTACAAGGATTATTGACCTTTCAAAGCAAGCAGCCGGAAAAATAGATATGGTTGGTCATGGAACAGCTCCTGTAACTATAGAAATCCTTGGCTTTGAGACCAAGGGTAAAAAAAGAATACCAACTAAAAAAGAGTTAAAAGCATCCCCTCAGAGACAGCAGATGGATAATTTCGCACTTCAGATTGCCTCTTTTTCAAAGATAGAAGGTGCGATCAAAACGCAAGAGAAATATAATAATACTGATGGATATAAAACAATTATTAAAGATATAGAGGGTGAGAACGGTAGAATGTTTAAGGTGTGGCTCAAAGGCTTTCATAGTGAACAAGAGGCAAGAGACTACAAAGCTCAGGGAATATTTAAACAAGCATTTATAGTAAGAGAAGGATAAGACGTGATAACTAAGACAAGAACAACAAAAGAGACAGATATAACAATTTCACTAGATTTAAATGGAAGTGGGAAAAGTAAAATAGATACAGGTGTTGGTTTTTTAGACCATATGCTTGAGAGCTTTTCAAAACACTCTCTGATTGACTTAGAGGTTAGCTGTAAAGGTGACACACATATTGATGACCACCATAGTGTGGAAGATGTTGGTATTGTTCTGGGTTCTCTTTTAGCAGAGGCTATCTACCCTGTGAAGAATATGGAACGTTTTGGAAGTGCAAACATTGTGATGGATGAGGCTTGCGTTTCGTGTGATCTTGACCTGAGCAATCGTCCATTTTTAGTTTATGAGCTAAGTGTTGCTGGTAAAGTAGGGCAGTTTGACAGTGAGCTTGTTGAAGAGTTTTTTAGAGCTTTTGTTCTAAACTCTAGAATTAGCACACATATCATAGAACTTCGCGGTAAAAATAGACACCATATTATCGAGGCTGCGTTTAAGTCTGTAGCAGTTGCTATTCGTAGAGCTACAGCAAAGAATGATAGAGTTGGAATTCCAAGTACAAAAGATGTTTTATGATTAAGCTGATTGTATTAGATGTGGATGGTTGCCTCACTGATGGTAAAATAATCTACTCATCAAATGGTCTTGAAAGTAAGAACTTCAGCGTTAAAGATGGACTAGCGATAAGTACATGGATAAAAATGGGTAATCAGGTGGCGATTATAACAGGTCGTCAATCTGACATCGTAAAACGCAGAGCAGATGAACTTGGAATAGAGCATCTTTTTCAAGGTATCAAAGATAAAGATAGAGTTTTAAAAGAGTTGGTAGAGTCACTTGGACTGAATTTCTTTGAGGTTGGAGCTATTGGTGATGACCTCAATGACTACCATATGTTAAGTATGGTCGGAAGAAGCTTCACTCCAAAAGATGGTGCTAAAGATATACAAGCTTTGGTTAAAACAGTTTTGACACATAATGGTGGAGATGGAGCTGTCCGCGAGATGATAGATACTCTTGTAGATGAAAATGACCAAAGAGAAGAATTTTTGTCATTTTGGATTTAAAGGAATAAATCATTAACATTAATATCTTTTTCGCTCTAATTTTAACTGCTCTAATTTTGATATTTTTACTATTTCAGCCTATGAAGCTGAAGCAGCAGAAGTTTGGAGATATTCCTATGTTTGAGTTAACATCTTTTACTCTGCATGAATTAAACAGAGCTGGATTGCAAACCGTAATGACGGGTGATGATGCGATAAGATATGAAGATAGATACACAGTTTCAAATATTGACTATACAGACAACTCAAAAGAGTATATAGCAAATATGAAAGCAAAACATGGACTTTATAAAGAGAATATTGTTGACTTGGAGGAAAATGTAGTCTATAAAAGAGAAGATGGCTTGACATTTGAAACAGACAGGACTGTTTATAACAAAAACACTTCGATAGCCTCTGCTGATAGTGATTATATCTCATACAGAGGTGAAAACGTCATCAAGGGCTCATCTGTAAAGTATAACAACTCTTTAAATAGAGTAGATTCAAAAAATGTTCGAGCAACATACCAATTAAAGGAGAGATAATATGAAGCATATAATACTTTTAACGCTAATTTTAAGCTCACTACTCTTATCCGAAGAGTTAAAGATAAAAGCAAATTCCTTCACCGCAGATGAAAATACAGGTATTTCAGTTTTTAGCGGTGATGTAAATATCATAAAAGCAAGTGATGAGTTAAACGCATCAAAGGTAACGGTTTATGTAGATAAGCAGAAGAGACCTACAAAGTTTATAGCTCTGAAGAATGTCTCTTTTGTACTAGAGACAAAACAGGGTGAAAGATATAAAGGTAGGGCTCAAAAGGTTATTTACTTACCAACTAAAAAAGAGTACCACTTTTATAAAGATGTGTATCTCTCTCAATTAGGTGAAAAGAAAGAGATAATAGGTGAAGAGGTAGTCTTGAAAACTATAGAGGGCAAGGCTTACGCTAAAGGTGTGAAATCTGAGCCTGTTATTATGATTTTCAACATTCCTGATGAAAAAAGTGAGGAAAAATAATGGTAGAAATAGTTGAAGCAAAGTTTATAACATCGGCTCCAAATGTATCGGTTGCTCCAGAGTCAGATGAACAAAATGAAGTTGTTTTTATGGCTCGTTCCAATGTTGGTAAAAGCTCTCTTTTAAATGCTCTTACAAACCATAAGGGTTTGGCTAAAGTATCCTCTACACCTGGAAAAACAAAACTTATAAACTATTTTGATGTTACCTTTTTAGATAGAGACTCAGGAGAAAAATCTTTAGCAAAATTTGTAGATTTGCCTGGTTTTGGTTATGCGAAAGTTTCGAAGTCCATCAAGCATGATTGGGAGAAAAATCTTACTGATTATATCTCCCAAAGAGCGCAGATAAAGCTCTTTATTCACTTAATAGACTGTAGGCATCCTCATTTGGATATTGATACATCTGTAAGTAATTTTTTATTTGATAATGTCAAAGAAGGTCAAGTTATTTTACAGATTTTTACCAAAATAGATAAACTCAACCAAAAAGAGCAGAGCGCCTTAAGAAGAGAGTTTCCAAACGCAATGATGGTCTCAAGCTCTAAAAAAAGAGGTACGCATAAAGTTATAAAAGTGATACATGATATTCTCCAAGAGGGTTTAGATGAAGATTGAGTATGTAAAAGCTACGCTTGCGGACATACCTAAAATGCAAACTCTTGTGCAACCCGAAGTTGACTCTGGAGTTATTTTGGTGCGAAGTGATGACGAAATTGCTACAAACATAAGATCATATATGCTTGCGTTTTTAGATGGCGAGTTAGTGGGGTTTAGTGCACTGCATATTCATACCTCATATCTCGCAGAGATAAGATCACTGATAGTTAAAGAGGGTGTAAGAGGAAAAAAGATAGGTGAGAACTTAGTCTTAAATGCACTTGATGAAGCGAAATCTCTTGGCCTGCAACGTGTTCTTAGTTTGACCTATCAAAAAATATTTTTTGAGCGTTTAGGTTTTGTAGAAATTCCAAAAGAGTCCCTCCCAGAACATAAAATCTGGGCTGATTGTATTAAATGTAAACACTTTCCGATATGCAACGAAGTATCTCTCATCAAAAACCTTTAGAGCCATTTATATATATTATTTTATTTATAATATATGGTAGTCTAAGCAGTGTTTACCTATTCTTACCACCTCTTTTGGCTGTTTTGTTCTTGCTTTTTCATAAAGCGATGAGTAATAACGATCCGCTTCTATTAACCCTAGTATCTTTTTGTCTGCTCCTTTTTGAAGCAAATAAGGGTTACATGATATTTAGCACAATAATCTATTTTGCTTTAGTCTATAAGTTTGTAATTCCAAAAATCATACAAAACTTTAACTGTAGTTCATGTATAAGAGTCTCCTATGTTCTTTTAGCATATCTGGGGTACTATCTATACTTGGTGGTGGTGTCTAATATCTTTTTACTTCCCCCTCCTGAGCTAAACTTTTATATTCTTTACTATATAGTAATTGAGTTCTTTTTAGTGAGTCTTTTATGAAAATAAAGTTTATCATCCTTCTTTTTTCAATAGTTTGGGTTGGAATCATTGTTCGGGTCTTTTTTTTAGCAGTTCAATCTAATGTCTATTATGAAAAATTGTCTCATAGAAATACTATTAAAAACGAGCAAATAGCACCAGTGAGAGGTACTATAGTTGATAGAAACAATGAACCTATCGCCATAAATAAGCTAGGGTTTAAAATACAGCTCGCTCCACACCTAAGAAGTAAAAAAAGTATAGAGCTCTTTAATGAAGAGGTAGATGTGATAATGTCACTTCTTCCTGCGCTTGATAGAAAAAAAATAGTCAAAAACTATATAAAGAAAGACTCATTCTATAATCATAACTATATAGATATAGTGCACTTTATCCCTTATGAAGATATCTCATCTGTTTATACAATACTCTCTCTGCGAGAAAATCTAAAGATTATACCTGCACCAAAAAGATACTATCCATATGAAAATATTGGTGCTCATATTATAGGTTATGTCTCTCGAGCAAACAGAAAAGATATAGACAAAGACCCTCTTCTTGAGCTTATTGGATATACAGGCAAGACTGGTATTGAGAAGTACTATAATGGTTATCTTCAAGGTACGCCAGGGCAGAGAAAAATAAAAGTAAACGCTAATAATCAAGAGGTTGAAGAGCTTATGTATGAGGGAGCGGATGAGGATAGAAAGTTAACCCTTAGTATTGATATTGAACTTCAAAAGTATATCTCAACTATATTTGAAAAGAGAGTCGGTGCTGCTATTGTTATGAATGTTGATGGTTCTATTTTAGCGGCAGGTAGCTTTCCGAACTATGATTTGAATATTTTTGTCTCGGGTATGTCTTATGAGATGTATGGAAATTTATCCTCCAGTTTAGACCATCCCTTCACCAATAAACTAATAAATGGACTCTATCCTCCAGGTTCGACTATTAAGCCAGCACTTGGACTTCTCTATATCACTACAGACTTAAATGAAAACTGGAAGGTGGATTGTAAATCACATATGCCACTGGGTAAACGGATTTTTAGATGTTGGAAAAAACGAGGTCACGATATTACAGATGTTAGAAAAGCGATTCGAGAGAGTTGTGATGACTATTTTTATAAAGGTAGTTTAGTTTTAGGTAACCAAAAAATTGCTGATGGTTTTATTCGCTATGGTTTACGACAAAAAACGGGTGTTGATCTGCCTAACGAGTTTATAGGTATTGTGCCATCACGTGAGTGGAAAAGAAAAAAGTATAACCGTGGTTGGAATATGGGTGAAACCGTAAATACATCAATAGGACAGGGTGATTTTTTAGTAACTCCAATGCAGATTGCGCAACAAACTGCTCTTTTGGCTACAGGTAAACTACCAACACCTCATTTAGCAAAAACAATAGGTGATGAAGAGTATCAGAGTGAATTTAAAGAGGTTTTCAATGCTAAGGAGAAAAGAAAACTTCCTCTGATACGAAGAGCTATGTATGAGGTGTGTAACTATCCGACTGGAACAGCTAAAAATTATCTTCATTCCAAGGTTAAAATTGCAGGAAAGACAGGAACGGCTCAGGTTGTTGCTATTAAGCAAGATATTGAGAAAAGAAAACTAGAGCATGAGATGGCATACTATAGACGTTCTCACGCTTGGTTTACATCATATGGACCATATAAGAACCCAAAGTATGTCGTTTTGGTAATGGTAGAACATGGTGGACATGGGGGGCAAGCAGCTGGAGGGATAGTTTCAGATATATATAACAAGCTTTTAGAGTTAGAATATATAAAGAAGTAGTATTTTAGGGTATTTTTGAAAAAT
>JAYEMB010000161.1:0-21540 GCA_034717855.1 Campylobacterota bacterium | reverse complement strand
TTTGGTAATGGTAGAACATGGTGGACATGGGGGGCAAGCAGCTGGAGGGATAGTTTCAGATATATATAACAAGCTTTTAGAGTTAGAATATATAAAGAAGTAGTATTTTAGGGTATTTTTGAAAAATGCAGTTACGCTAGCATATAAAAAAATACAGCTACCCTAGTACATTTTCTAAAGAAACGCAACTATGCTAGTATGTTTTCTAAAGAAACGCAGCCTATAGAACTGCGTTTTGAATAAAGAGAGCAAGTATGATAAGTAAAAATATACCACCCGCTCTGTTGTAGAGTTTGTTTGCGAGAATAAATAGAAGTGTCACTGAGGCTGCTACCATTATGAACATGTCAAATTTTGTAGCAAGTAAATCAACTGTCAGTGGGTTTACAAGTGAAGCAGCACCTAAAACCATAGAGAAGTTAGCTACGTTTGAACCGATAATATTACCGATACTCATCTCTGCGTTTCCTTTCTTAACAGCTACAAGAGAAACAACTAACTCAGGTAGTGATGTACCTAAAGAGATTAGAAAGATACCAATAATCCACTCACTCACTCCAAACTCTCTTGCGATGTTTGTACCGCTATCTACAACAAAGTGAGCACCACCTATAGTTAAAGCAAAACCGATAACTAAAAAAGGAATAGTTCTACTCCAGTTAAATTTCTCTGTTGCTAAATCCTCGTCGATTTCACCTTCTAAATCCTCTTTTGAACTTGAAAAGAGGAACATAAGATATGAAACCATTAGTAGAAGGTAGAGCGCACCATCAACTCTTCCTATCTCTCCATCTTGAATCATAATGAAAAAGAGAACTAAAGGAACAACAACCCATGCACTATCAAGTGCAAAAAGGTTGCGTTTTGGGTGCATGGTTTTAGCTATTATAAAAACAATACCTAGAACCATAGTTATATTAAAAATTACGCTACCTACGACATTTGCTACTGCCATATCACTTTTGCCCTGTCCTGCAGCCATCATTGATGCAGCCATTTCAGGCAGTGATGTACCAAACGCAACCAGTGTTGCACCAATTACAAAATGAGATATTTTAAAGTGTAGAGCAATTCTTTCAGACTCTTTTATAATAAAGTCAGCTCCATATATCAGAGCTGCCATTGCGCCTATAAATATTGCAAAATCCATTGTTATCCTTGTGTTCTAATTATTAAACTATTTGGTAAGTTGAACTTTTTTATCATCTTCTCTTCTTTTTCTCTCATCTCTCCACTATCTACTTCATGGTCGTATCCGATAAGATGTAACATGCCGTGTATAAAGAGTAGGGCGAGTTCATTATCTTCTGTATGGGAAAGCTCTTTTGCTTTATCTTGTACGTGAGAAGATGAAATAACGATACTTCCTAGTGGAGACATTGGCATATCTTCATAAGGAAAACTCAAAACATCTGTTGATTTGTCAATATTTCTATGCTCTTTGTTTATGATGCGCATCTCATCATCAGTTGTGATTATAAGTTCAATCTCTTTTTCAGTGAGAGTATTAGCGATAGTGTTAAGAAGCTCTTCGTTAATGAGTAGAGAAGTTCTGTTGTCAAGTTCAATCATGAGTGGAATTATATCTAACGAGGCTTATAATTTGTAAGTGATTTAAAACAAGTTTAGCTTAAGAGGTCTAAAGACTTTCCTAAACCCGTTTTTTGTGCGTTGGTAGCCTGAATTTGCTTAGACTGCTCTTCTAAACCTTCAAGAACTTTCATAACACTCTGCTCTTGTACTTCTAGAGCTTTTTTCATTGGATCCTTAGGTTGTTCGGCTGGAGAGCTATTTGATGTTGATACTTCCATGACATATCCTTTTTAAGTGCTTTTATTGATTATATTATTTATTTGTTTTGAAAAAGGTTAAAAATATTTTTTAGAATATGCTAAAATCCTGTTTATGAATAGAAAAATTAAAAAAGCACTCTGCGTTATGAGTGGTGGCATGGACTCTACACTTAGTGCATATATGATGAGAAATGAGGGCTATGAGATAGTTGCTGTGCACTTTAACTACGACCAAAGAACAGAGGCTAAAGAGCTGGGGTGCTTTCATAATATCTGTAATGATTTAGATGTTAAAGAGAAGTATGTACTAGATTTGGATTTTTTCAAACAGCTTGGAACTTCAGCCTTGACGGACAAAAGTATAGATGTCCCTACTGGTGGTGTTGAAGAGGGTGTACCAGTTACTTATGTGCCTTTTAGAAATGGAATCTTTTTATCTATGGCAGCAGCTATAGCAGAGAAAGAGGGTGCCCAAGTTATAAGCATAGGTGTTGTTGAAGAGGATAGCAGTGGATATCCAGATTGTCGAGAGTCATATATAAAGAGTATGCAAGAATCTATCAACCTTGGAACAAAAGATGAAACGCAGATAGAGATAAAAATGCCTTTAGTGCATCTGCAAAAATCTCAAATAGTTCAAGAGTCTTTGCGTTTAAGTGTACCGCTAGAACTTACTTGGAGCTGCTATAAAAATGAAGATAGAGCCTGTGGCGTTTGTGACAGCTGTAGACTCAGACTTAACGGTTTTGATATTGCAGGAGTAAAAGACCCTATTGAGTATGAATAAGATTCTCTTTAAAGATTTAAATGTTGAGCATATCTGTAAGCCAAGACTAAAAAATAGTTATATTAGTGTAAGTAATGAGCTTATAATCACTCTAAAAACGCCACGAGTCTCTCAAAGTTTTTTAAATAGTCTGCTTCTTGAAAAAGAGCCTTGGATAAGAAAACAGTTAGTTAGACTTCAAGATAGTCCCCCTCAAAAAATCAACATAGAAGATGAACTGCTTCTGTTTGGTGAGATACACAGCATAGACATCAAAGAGGCGAAATTTTTACGTCAAAAACTTCAAGCTCTGAGAAAAACTGAGAAGAAAAATATTTTAAAGTGCTATGATGACTTTTACAAACACTACTCATCTGAGTATTTAAGACCAAGAGTTGAGCATTTTGCAGATATTATGGAGCTAAGATTTGATACTTTAAAGTTTAGAAAGATGAGGAGTAGATGGGGAAGTTGCAGTTCAAAAAGAACAATCACACTCAATAGCCAACTTTTAAAGGTGAAAAAAGAGCTTATTGACTATGTTATAGTACATGAATTGGCACACTTAGTGCATATGAATCACTCAAAAAAATTTCACGCTTTAGTGGAGAGCTATTTACCATCTTCTAAAATATTGCGAAGAGAGTTGAGAGGTGTTTCGCTGCCATCTTTTTGAAGCGTAGGGTTGAAATACTCACTGTGATATTTACTAGAGGGTGACCACATCATCCATCCGCTTGTGTTGATATCATCAGAGGCACGAATCTGCTCACGTATTTCATGTTTTTTATAGTACCTGCGTTTATGTGCATAATCTTTAAAGTACTGTAGCCATGGTCTTACACGTTTTGTGTCAACTCTGTCTTGGATGTTTTTAATACTTCTGTAAATTACAGCATGGGGGTGTTCAGAAGGGTACTCAAAATGAAATGATCCCTTAGCAAAACCTGATGGATAAAGCATAGGTGCGAGGTAATCCGCATGCTTAGCTAAAGATGTAACAGTCTGTCCTATCCCGTTATCATCTTTTGTCCAGCATATATTTCCATATGTATCAACTGAGATAAAAACGCCATATTTTCTGAGTCTATTCTGTGCTAAATCTAAAAAATCACCAATAGCTTTTATCCTATTTTCTGCTGTATTTCTTTTAGAATACTTGAGACCTTTTCTCGCTGGAAAACGAATATAGTCGAAGTTAATCTCGTCAAAGCCAACTTTAGCAGCCTCTTCGGCCATTCTTATTACATACTCATGTGAGCGCTTATCGTAAGGATCTACCCAAGCCATTTTGTCATGATTTCGCCATATTTCTCCGTTGGATTCTTTGATGGCATAATCAGGGTTATTAGATGCTTGCAGTTCATCTTTAAAAGTGACGATTCTTGCAATAGTATAGATATTTCTATCTTTGAGTTTTTTCATGAACTTTGGCATATCTCTGTTTGTTCTGTTCTTTTGAGCGCCATAGCTGTTGGCCTGCTCAAAAGAGGTCCAGAATGATGTTGAACCATATTCATTCTTAACATCAACAATAACTGCGTTTACTTCCGTCTTCTCTATGATTTTAATAATGTTTTTTGAAGTTGAAGAGTTGTTGCTAGCGCCCCAAAAGGTTAGATAGAGTGCCTTTACTTTGATGGGTTCTATCTCAAAAACTGAATCGTTTATATCTGCGTTTATTTTCAGGGGTCTGTATCCGTAAGCTTTTACATGATAGAGAGTCTCGTTTGAGTCAATGCTAAATAGTCCATTTTCATCACTCTTAACCCCATGTTTAGAGTCATTAATCGTAACATTAGAGATGGGTTGAAGTGTACTTCTATCTACAATAGTTCCGCTAAAAGATGCAAAAAGTATTGTTGGAAGAGTGGCGCTAAGTATATATGCTATTTTGTTCAATAAGGTCTCACATATCTGTAGATTTTACAGCTAATAATACACTCTAAAAGCAAATACGAGCCTATCTTTCGTTGAGAAAGTATTTAAGGCTTGCATCACTCCACTCTTTTGAGAGTTTTAGATGGTTTTGGATAGACTCATATACTCTTTTGAAGTCACTATTTTTATCGCTAAGTTCATCCACTACTTCTGAGAGCGCTCTTTTACCTGCGTTTATAACATCTTTAGGGTATTGGTGAATATCTACTTTAAGTTCACGAAGTTTAGCAAGTGCTTTGATATTCTGAGCATGAAACTCGTATGTCATGTTTGAGTTCATCTCACTTGAGCAGACATCAAGTATTGACTGGTGCTCAAACGCAAGTTTGTCCCATGAGTGCTTGTTAAATGTCAACTCTAAAATAGAGCCAGGTTCATGCCACCCTGAGTAGTAGTAAGGAGCAACTTTGTAAAAGCCCATCTTTATATCAAGCGCAGGTCCAACCCACTCAGTTGCATCTATAACACCGCGTTCAAGTGAGGTGTAAATCTCCCCTGCAGGAAGTAAAATAGGGTTAACACCCATCTTTGCAAATACCTCTCCGCCGAGACCGGGAATACGCATCTTCAGACCTTGCATATCTTCAAGTGAGTTAATTGGTTTTCTAAACCATCCGCCCATCTGAATGTTGGTGTTCCCACCCATAAAAGGGTGAAGATTGTATTTTGCATACTGTTCACGCCAAAGTTCCATCCCTCCGCCAAAAAGCATCCAAGAGTTTATCTCTTCGGCAGTAAAACCAAAAGGAATACCACTATAGAGTGAAAACGCAGAGTTTTTCCCTTTCCAGTAGTACGGCCCTGAGTGAAAGGCATCAATCTGACCGCTTGAACAAGCATCAAAAACAGCAAGAGCAGGGACTAGAGTATTTTTTGGATAGAGTTTTATCTCTAAGCTTCCACCACTCACATCTTTAACTCTTTGTGCAAACTTTTCAACACCAGTTCCCATGATAGGAAAGTGTGCAGGCCAGCTTGTTGCAAGCTTAATGACAGTTTTTTTGTTTCTGTTGATGTTTACTCTTTTCGTGTCATTAGAGTTTTTTACGGGGTGTTTGGAGTAATCTATAGCTTGACGGTTGCTCTCGTTACACCCTGTCAGTGCAAGAGCAGCCGTAGTTGTTGCAGCAGTTGTTATAAAATTTCTACGGTTCATATTGGCTCTTAGTTATGCAGTGGTTCATGAGTTACCATAACACCATCTGTATCCGCATAAATATAATCACCGTTTTTAAAATTGACTCCACCAAAGGCAAGTGCTAAGTCTCTTTGACCCTCAGTTACAGGTATATACTTTTTAGGACAAGTCCCTAGTGCATAAAGAGCAACTGGAATATCTTGAATCTGAAAAGTATCTCTAATATAGCCATTTACAATGATTCCAGAGTAGTTGTTTTGCTGTGCAAACTTCATAAGGTTTTCACCAACAACTGCAAAAAACTCTGCGTTTACATCTACGACTACAACCTTGTCCGTTCCATCTTCATCTCTTAAAAGTTTGATGAGCTCTGAGTTGTTTTTGTCAAGCTTTATAGTCACAACTTCACCACGACACTTCTGAGCGCCACCGTAGTTTTTAAAATCATGACTTAAAACATCAACTAGCTCTGGATGCTCATCACAAAAATCTGCTGTAAAAAAGTTCATATTATAGTTCCTGAAATTCATTTTCTAATCGTATTATAACCTTATTTTTGGTATCCTCTTACTTAAATAATTATTAGGTTTTTTAACATATGAAAGTAGTAACAGGCGTAGTTGGAAATGATATTCATGTTGTTGCAAATAGACTTATAGAGCTCTCTTTAGACGCTAGAGGTTTTGAGGTCTTTAATCTTGGTGTAAACACCTACCTCGAAGAGTTTTTTGATGCGGCTGTTGAGACAGGTGCAGATGTACTTCTTATATCTTCACTTAATGGTGAAGCTGAAGGGTGGGCTCGAGAGGTTAAGTTTTTAAAGTCAAAGTATAAAACACTGGACAATCTTGTGATGATGATTGGCGGAAATCTTGTTGTTGGTAGTGCTGACGCAGATGTGATAGTGCCTAAGTATAAAAACTATGGCTTTGATTTGGTATTTCATCAGGTTGACTTAAACACTGGCTTGGACAAACTAGAAGAGTACTTAAAAGGGAAGAGTGTATAATGAGCCTACTTCAAGAAGAGCGAGAGATAATCCTCTCCAATGAGTTTGTCGAGAGTTTTGATTTTGCTGAAGTTGAAGAGTTTGTAAAAAATGCAAGTAAAGATCTCTTTATCTCTCACCACTTTAAAACAAAAAATAAGATGCTAGTTCAGCCACGTGGTGGATTTCCAACCTATAAAAAACAGTTTGCTCTCAATGAGTTCTTTGTAGAAGCAAATGTGGATGTACTTCCTCTGACGATTGACTCAAACACTAGACTCAACGACTACGCAACTGCAAAAAAGATGCTGCGTTTAAGTGAAGAGAGTGAACAGGATATGCTCAATGGCTATCCGCTCGTAAACCACGGTTATAGAACCACAAGAAAAATGATTACACATTTTAACAAGCCTGTTAGCCTTCGTCACGGTACTCCTGATGCAAGATTGCTTATAGAGACTGCTATTGCTTCTGGTATTTTTGAGATTGAGGGTGGGCCTATTACCTATCTTTTACCATACTCAAAAAACTTTCCACTTGATAAGGCGTTTTTGTATTGGAAATATGTTGAGAGAGTATGTGCAAACTACTCGGAGTTAAATGAGCCTATAAACAGAGAGTCTTTTGGTCCTTTGACTGCGACTCTTGTTCCTCCCTCTATTACGATAGTTATTCAGCTTTTAGAGATGCTACTTTCACTTGAAGAGGGTGTTAAGTCATTCTCTGTTTCTTTCTCTCAAACCGGTTCAATGAACCAAGATATAGTGATGGGTGCTGTTATTAAAAAGATGGCTAAGCACTACGCTGAGGAGATTAAGTGTGGTGACGCAACTATAAATCTCGTTTATCACCAATGGATGGGTGCGTTTCCTACTAACAAGGATTTTGCAGAACAGCTTATAAATATGTCAACAGTTATCGCTTCTATGGTTGGAGCAGATAAAATCATAACTAAAACGCGAGAAGAGGCTTCAGGAATTCCTACAAAAGAAGCAAACGCAAAGACTGTGGCAAATACTCAATACACTTTAGGCATTTTAAATGGGCTTCCAAATGTAGTGGATGCAGAGGAAGAGGAGATAATGACTCTTGAGGTAAAAGCTATCATGGAGGCTGTCTTTAATGACCCTGCAGACACGCTTTGGAGAAAAGTTTTTAACTCTATTAAAAATGGAACGATAGATGTACCTTTCTCTCCGCATATCATTAATCATAATGAGATGATTACTATTAGAGATGCAAAGAAAAATATTAGAATCATTAAAAGAGGAAATGTGCCTATTCCAGATAGATGCTTCGAGTATGAAAAAGCTCAGTGTGACCTTACAAAAGATACTACGAGTATTGTAAATGATATTATCCACGATATAGGGATTATGCAATGAGTAAACTACTAATAGACATAGGCAGTACTTACTTTAAAATCTGCACAGACTCAAGTGTCGAGCAGTATTTTAGGGACTTCAACAAGGATATTTATGATGACTTGACACATAAATGTAGTGATACTATTTCAGGATATGACAAAGATGATGTTTATGTCTGCTCCTCTGCAAATGGAGGACTCAGTACACTTATTATTGGGCTTACTGAATCATACTCGCTTAAATATGCTAAAAACATTGCGTTTAATTCGGGTATAAATATTATTGAAACGATTATTTATCAAAATATTGAAGAGTATTCGGTTCCTAGTGATTTGATTGATGTGGTTATAGTTGTGGGTGGGATAAACTCTACTGAGAAGCTTTTTGGTGATTCACTCACGCGGTATTTAGAAAAACTAAACTACTCAAATATCGTTTTTGTTGGAAGCGAAAAGGATGCACCTGCACTTCAAGAAGAGATAGAAAACCTCGTACTGCTTCCAAATATCATAGATAACAAACTTCATATAGTTGAAGAGGATTTAAAAGAGTACCTCACAAACCTTTATCAGGCTGATATTATGGGTAAAGAGGAGATAAAGAGTCTTTACGAAATTACATCAAATCAGATATATTCAACTCCATATGTTGTGAACAAAACGCTACCACTCATAGATGCAAACTTCTCAGTGGTTGATCCTTTCATTCTTATAGATATAGGTGGGGCAACTACTGATATTCACTACTCTAAGGACTTAGTAGAGGAAAATATAGTAACTCAAAATGAGTATGATAGACTTGTCTTTAAAAAGCTTGGTGTCTTTAAATCCAAAGAGTCTCTGATATTTACAGCCCAAAACAACGAATTTACATATGAACTTTTAACACATCTCAAAGTTACTGAAAATATTTTTGAAGAGAGTGGCGAGAAAGCACTTAAAGTACTAATGCAACTGGCGATATTTCTTGTTCTTTGTAAGATGTCTCACTATAAAAAAGCTTACATCAATCTAAAACTTCTCTCCATAAACTCTATCGTGCTGACCGGCGGTATAACAAAGGTTCTCTCAGATGAAGAGATAGAAGATATCATCTCATTCTTTTATAAAAAGATTTTAAACTCAGAACATAACCCATCTGTTGTGCTTGATAAAAACTACGATATTTGGACCTTAGGAATTACAAATAACAAATAAAGGATAAGTAATGTCAATAAACTGCATAAGAACGTTAATTGAGAGCTCAGCTCAAACTCACGGTGGCAAAACTGCTCTGCTCTTTAATCAAAGTAGTATTACTTACAGTGAGTTGTTTACAAAAGTGAACCAGGTTGCTTACTATTTAAAAGAGTTAGACCTTCCTAAAGACTCAAGAGTTGGAATCTACTCTAACAAATCTATAGAGCAGGTGATAGCAATTCTTGCAATTTTATCTACTGACTATATCCTTGTACCACTTACAAAACTACTTAAGCCTGAGCAGGTGGAGTATATTATAGATGATTGTGATATCAAGTGTATTATTACTGATAAAATAAAGCTTGAGAGTATTGAAGAGATAAATTTTAATGGTCATATTATTTCGTATGAAACGTCTAACAAGGAAGTAGCTTCATTCTGTGAAATCTACAAATACTATAATAAACCTTATGCTTGTGACATTAGTGGACACTCAAACGCAGTGATAACTTACTCTTTTGGTCTGAGTGGAAGACCAAAAGGAATAGTAATCTCACATAGGAATCTCATAAACTCTGCTCGTGTTGTTTCTCAATATTTGAAACTTAAAGAGAGTGATGTTATTTCCGGATTGTTGATATTTAACCTTGACTATGGACTCAACCAAATCTTTACAGCTTTGTATAAAAGAGCAACTTTGGCGCTACATAGGTTTATACTGCCTGAGGATTTTTTAAATCATCTCATAGATGATAGAGTGACAGTGATACCTCTTATGCCAGTAAATATTTCACAAATTTTTGATGAAGATATGCATAGACTCCCAAATGCAGAACTCTTTGCTAATATTAAAACTATTACATCTTCAGGTGGAAAAGTTACAAAGAAAATGGTTCAAGAGTGTAAGCAACTTTTTCCAAATGCTGCGTTTTACTCTATGCATGGACTTACAGAGGCCTTCCGTTCAGCATATTTAGATCCCTCGCAAATAGAAATCAGACCAGACTCTATAGGCAAGGCTATTCCTGATGTTGAGTTGTATGTTATGAATGAAGATGGAAAAGAGTGTGAGCCACGTGAAGTAGGTGAATTGATTCACAGAGGTGGTTATATCTACAGAGGTTTCTGGAATGCACCCGAGCAGAATGCACAGAGATTTAAATCTATTCAAATCTTAAAAGATGTTATCAATCTTGAAGGTCAACTCAATGATGAGATAGTAGTTGCTAGTGGGGATTATGTTTATAAAGACGAAGAGGGTTATCTCTACTTTGTATCACGCCATGATGATATGATAAAAACAAGAGGTTTTAGAGTTTCTCCTTTAGAGATAGAGTCAGTCATAGCGAAGAACATCCCTCAAATAGATGTATCAGCAGTCTTTTCTATAGAAAATGAAGAGATTGAAGAGGAGATTATTATGGTTTATTCCGCTAAAAGTGAGATACCTAAAAAAGAGATACTCTTTGAACTTAAAAAGCATCTGGCATCCTACATGATTCCAAGCAGAGTTATATATAAAAAATCTCTTCCTCTAATTCAGAGTAATCAAAACCTGATAAATAAAGATGAGCTGAAAAGAGAACTTCTAAAATAGGGTAGGTTGTGCGATATGAGGCAGGGGCTTAGATAAGATAGATTTGTCAACACCTACTACAAGGGCAAAGTGAAAACTGCTTTTTTTAAGTATGTTCACTATCTCATTTTTATTTTTATAGAGATGTATGTGCTCTTGATCCTGATAGTCTTGAGCATTTTTAAAAGGTAATATAAAGATTATATTTGCCCAGTTAGCCTGCTTTTGTAAAAACGCTATCTCGGCGTCAATCAACTCGGCAGTAGATTCAAAAATCAAAACTTTATCACTTGTACCGAACTCTTTTATTTCAAAGTTTTTATTTGTAAAGACTGCTTCAAAGTGATCTATTGGAGTGAATTTTCTCAAACGGAAGTTTATTTTCAGTGTTTTAAAGAGATGAAGAAGCTCTTCTAAATAGGGCATGAAAAATGGAGATATCAGTTGTCTCTCGTAAAATACATTATCGTAAATAAATGAAGTTTCAAAAAGAGTCTGCTCAACTATATTTATTGACTCACTTGATTTACTAGGAATAGATTTAATATCAGTAAATATCTCTTTTGGGCTTAGGGCAGGGCTAAAAAGAACTATACTTTGATTTGGAAGATCCCACAGAGATTTAACTATATTTTTTATATCTCCATTTAGGGCGATGAAGTTTGGCTCACTCATAACCTGAAGAGCAAGTTTTAAAACGATTTCATTACACTCATAAACTACAATCTCTTTATCTATGAGCTTAAAACGCAGTAGTCTTTTGAGTGCTTCATTAATATCTTCGACTTTTATCCAAGCAATTTCACGATCACTTATCTGTGTAGGTCTGTCAAACAGAACACCGTAAGCACCATTTAAAACAGCACTCTCTATCTCATCTTCATCAAAGGCGATAAAGAGATCACCTCTTTTGACTTTCGATGCTTCAAAAACAATATTTTCAAATATTTTTACAAATGGTTCATTGACAACTGTTCCATGAGTAAGTGCAAGGACATTTTCAAGTCTCATCCAATAGGTGTGCCTGCCTTTTTAGGTTTTTCAGGTCTCACTAAACAAAGACCATCTTCATCCTTAGCAGCAAGAAGCATTCCCTCTGACATCATACCCATTAGTTTTGCAGGTTTTAGGTTGGCAACTACACAAACTTGCGTGCCAACTAGAGACTCGGCAGAGTAAAACTCTTTAATACCTGCAACAACTTGACGGTTTCTCTCTTCGCCTAAATCAACTTGAAGTTTTAAAAGTTTTTTACTTTTAGGAACTTCCTCTGCTTCAACAACAACACCAACTTTTAATGAAGTCTCAAAAAATTGACCAATCTCAATAAGATTGTCTTCTTCCTTTTTAGCGTTAATTTCTTCTTTCATTTTGTCGTTTGGCTTATCATCAGGCATAGCTTGTGGCGCTTCTTCCATTAGAGGCTCTTCAACACGAGGAAATAGTGGTGGAACTTTTTTGATATTAAATAGTTTCAATAAGTTTTTCCCTAAAACTAGCTCTTTGTAGCTGTCATTGTTTATCTCAAAATTAAGTGCATCAGCTATGGTATTTGTAGTTTTTGGCATAACAGGATGAAGCATTATAGATGCTTTTGCTAAAATATTTGCCACAAGTGCAACAGTAGCTAGAGCCTCATCTTTTTTGTCCTCTTTCATTTTTGTCCATGGCGCATGCTCTTCAATAGCTTTGTTCCCGATAGCAAATAGTTTCCATAGCTCTTCAAGATATCTATGAGTTTGCATATTCTCCATAAAACCATCAAGGTTTGCTAGTGCTTCATTCATTGCGTTTAGCTCTTTAGAATGATACTTTTCTACATCAACACTATCTATCTCAAAATCAGAGTATTTCCCACTCATTCCAATAATACGGTTAAGTAGGTTTCCAAGGTCATTGCTAAGCTCAGAGTTGATTCTATCTATAAAAGCTCTTTGAGAAAAGTCACCATCTTGTCCAAAAGGAACTTCTCTAAGCATGAAGTATCTTAGGTTTTCAGCTCCATAAGCATCTGCAACCTCTTTAGGAGCGATTACATTGCCTTTTGATTTAGACATTTTCTCTCCATCTCTAGTCCACCAACCATGAGCACCAATATGCTTAGGAAGTGGCATATCAAGACTCATAAGAAACGCAGGCCAGTAGATAGCGTGAAAACGCAGGATATCCTTTCCTACAAAGTGTGTTGAGGCAGGCCAGTAGTTCATATTAGCATCATTTTTACCATAACCAAGAGCAGTTACATAGTTTAAAAGCGCATCTAACCAAACGTACATAACATGCTTATCATCATTAAGACTCTCAGGCATCTTCACACCCCAAGTGAAAGATGTTCTTGTTACAGAAAGGTCGCGAAGTCCGCCTTTTACGAAGTTTATAACTTCATTTGCACGTGAGCGTGGCAGGATAAAATCAGGATTGTCTGCATAGTGAGCTAGAAGTCTATCTTCATATTTTGAGAGTTTAAAAAAGTAACTCTCCTCTTTAATGATACTCGTAGTTCTTCCACAGTCAGGGCAGAACTCACCATCTTCTAGTTGCGTTTCAGGAAAGAAAGTCTCACAGCTTACACAGTAGTGACCCTCATAAAAATCTTTGTAAATATCACCTTTTGCATACATGGTTTCAAAAGCTTTTTGTACACCGCGTTTATGATCCTCGTCAGTTGTGCGAATAAACTTATCATAACTGATTTCAAACTCATCCCATAGAGTTTTAAAAGTACCGCTAATCTCATCTGCAAACTCTTGAGTAGGCTTTCCAGCTTTAATCGCAGACTCTTCAATCTTTTGACCATGCTCATCTGTTCCAGTTAAAAAGTAAGTATCATTACCTTTTAGTCTCTCATATCTAGCCATAGTATCAGCTATAAAAGTTGTATATGCATGCCCGATGTGAGCCTCTCCGTTAACGTAATAGATAGGTGTTGTTATATATTTACTCAAATCATTATCCTCTTTAAAATTCAAATCCGCCAGTATCGCCCTTTGACATACTGTTATAAACTGCTTTTACATACTCGTCTCTAAGCTCACACTTTAGGTAACTTTCACAAATACTACAGCTCTTCATGCTCTTCTCGTCTTGACACTTTTGAAGCTTTATAATCATCTCATCAAGATAAAGCTCAAACTTGTCCTTTTGTTCATTATCCATTGTTTGCGTAGACTTCTTTTACTCTTGCTATTTCACTTTTAGAACCAAAAAAACATGGTGAAGTGTCGTGAATATGCTCATGACCTAAGCTCATTAAATCATTTTTTCCATCTATCGCTTCACCACCAGCTATTTTGTATATAAACGCAAACGGGAAAACCTCAAAAAGTTTACGAAGTTTTCCATCAGGCTTATCACTTGTAGCAGGATAACTAAAGAGTCCACCACCCTTGAGTAGTAGTTGGTGCAGGTCAGGAACCATACCGCCGGAGTATCTTAGTCGATATCCCTCTTTAAAGAAACCGTCAATCATCTCTTTGTGGTAAGTTGGCCAATTTTGTTGAGTCCCGCCTGGAGCCATTAGCTTACCTTTTTGCTCAAGATTAATCTCTTTTACAAATTCCCAGTTTTCACCTTGAAGAAGATGTAGTTTTGCTTTGTTGTGAGCAAAAACCATCTCAACCCTTGGTCCATGAACCACATAGCATGAAGCTACCATTTTATCAGCACCAAATCCGCCATCGTATATGCCATAAATCGTACCAACACTAAGGTTTACATCAACCAGTGATGAGCCATCGAGCGGATCATATGCTATAAAGTATTTACCATCTGCATGTAGTTCTTGTTCATGCTCTTTCTCTTCACTAGCGATTGTGTGAACCGATGCAACTTTTGAAAACTCTTCTTCTATTATAAAATCACATTGAATATCAAGCTGCAACTGCGTTTCACCAGAGCTATTTGCTTGGTTAGAGTAGCCTATGTCTTTAACATCTATCGCATTTTTAATTTTTTTAGCACTTCTCTGAATAGCATCAAATATATCTCTCATTACACTTCCTTTGCGTTTTGTAGTATCCAGTCTATCACTTCATCTGGATTGTTTAAATCTAAAATATCAACACCGTTTGGCATCTCATAATCAGCTGTTTTAACCGTATCGTCTATCGCTAAAGCATTCATATATGGAAAATAGTCTTTATCTAGAGACTCTCTAAATACACTAATGCGTGGTAGTGGAAGGTTTTTTAAACCCTCAACAAGCAAGATGTCAAACTTATCAAAAAGTCTTATCATCTCATCTATATCTTTGTTCTTTTTTGAAAAAAGAGTTGTGCGGTTGGGGGAGGTTACTATAACCTCTGCACCTGTATCGCTAAACTTGTAACTATCTTTTCCAACAACATCAAATCTAGCCTTATCGCCTGGATCGTGTTTGATAATTGCAACTTCTTTTTTATGCTCGTTTATCAGTTTTCTCGCTACCTTTAGTATAAGTGTAGTTTTACCGCTATTTGACGGCCCTGTAAACGCAACTGCTAATCTTTTATCCAATTTCCAACTCTGTTTTGTAAAATTTAAGAGATTATACAAAAGAAGAGTTTAATAAGATATAATTCCACCATAATTACAGGACTAAAAATGAAAACTTTTTTAATTATTTTAACTTTTTTACTCGCTTTTTCAGCATGTTCTGAAAAAACTGCGTTTAGCAGATTTGATATGAGTAAAAAACAGGAACTAGGGGCAGACTCACTTCAGAGATCTAAACTGAAATTTCAAGATAAGGTCAACGGAATTGTCTCAATTATCTACTTAAATACAGTTGCTCCAGAACTCTATAGTGATGATGAATATTTTTATGTAAATAGCTATGTTAAAAATAGAGACGATAAGCCTAAAATGTTGCTGAATAACCAAGAGCCTCTAAGTATCAAAGAGCTCTCTGCGGTAAATGAGTTTACGGAGTTGATGAATGTAAGCACAGAGTGGAGTAAGTATTATCTAGTTGCATTTCCTAAACAGGGTGATAAACTCAGCTTTGTTTTCGAAAGCGGTCAGTATGTTTCGGATTCGTTAAAGTTTGAAAAAGACGAATAATAGAAATCTCTTCACCAAGTATTTTTTTATACATTACGTAGTTTGCTAAAACTCTCTTTCCATACTCTCTGCTTTGCGTGTTAGCCATTAGTTCCATACTTAGATATGGCTCATGCTTTTCATTTGCAAAAGTACCAGATCTAAGATGTTTTCTTAAAAATCCCATCCCCCCATTGTAAGCGTAAGCCATGAATAGTGGGTGATAGAGTGATTTTTTCATCCACTCTAAATGTTTTAGCGAATATCTCAGGTTTGTCTCGGGTTTAAACATTTCATCGTAAGTGATATTCTCTTTCATATCTCTACTCATAGCATCCACTAAAAAAGGCATCATCTGCATCAATCCAAGTGCAAATGAGCGAGAAAGAGCAGATGGAACAAAGGCACTCTCCTGTCTCATAATAGCGTAAACAAGGGCTTTATCATCGTTTGAAACATTTTTCATATACTCTTCGTAGGGCATTATGTACCCATGCATTTTGTACTCGTATGCTCTTTGAATAATGAGAGATTGCACGGGAAGCATAGATTCATGTTTATATTGCGCTGCTAATCCAAAAAGTTCATCTTTTGGTGTCTTTCTGATTTGCTTATGGAGAGCTTGCCACTCAAATGGATTTTCAAGGTCAACCTCCTCTGTTGCAGCGTTTTTTAGTTCTAGTGAAGAGTAGTAGTTGTCAACATCACTCTCCATAAATTCGTGGGCATAAAGAGTGTAGATATTGATATCCGTACTTAAAAGGAGTTGGTTGAGATACTTTTCCTCTTTTGAGACTTGGTAGAGCCAAAAACTCGCCTTGTCTTTGTCAATTCTATGTCTTGACTCTTTGTAGGTAATTAAAAGATGCTTCATTGCAGCTTCATTATTTGCAAATTTTAGTTGATGAAGAGCTAGCATAAAGTTACTGCTAGCACTAAGATTTTTAGGATTAATATTTAAAATAGATGTTTGCAGATTGTTTAAGCGCTTGTCTCTTGTTGTTATTTTTATGAACTGTGACATCTTTTTAGATGAGGCAAGGTAGTTTATAAACTCTCTGTCGAGCTTTATATTTAAGTTTTTTCTACGATGAGAAGCTGTTGTTTGAATGAACATTTTGAGCACAGTATCTGCAGAGTATTTTTTATATGATTCCGGGGAGTAGGGTTCACTCTGAATTTTAAGTAGCTCTATAAAGGTAGGTGAATCAACTTTTTTCTCAAGTCTTTTTCTATCTTTGTCACTCATAGCAAGAGTCTTATATGAGCTGAGTGCTAGCTTAAAGCACTCTTTATCTTCAATAGAGAAAAAATCTTTGCGTTTTTTACATGCTTGTTTATACTGAAGCTCTTTGCTCGTATTTTTTTTAAGATAGGCTCTCTTTAGTTTGTAGTTTTTTCCAGTGGCTTGGGCGTAAGCTTCTTCAGCTTGTTTTTGCGTGATGTCCTGTTTTAAGTACTGCCAGATAAGAAAATCTTTAGCATGACATGCTGGTTTTGAAGAGAGCTCTTTGAGTGTTATCTCAGCATTTGCATATGCTGAGATAAGAAGTATGAAAAAAAAGTGTTTTAGCATTTGCGCAGAGGGCTACAGAGCGTTTAATAACGAGCTTAGTATTACAATTAATACCTGCAGACCGATGATTAAAATCAGAGGAGCTAAATCTAAGCCATTAAAATCAGTTCTCATGAAACGTTTTAGATAAGCATATACAGGGTTTGTGATTCTATATAAAAACTGCACTATTGGATTAAACGGGTCCGGGTTTACAAAACTCAGAAGTGCTGTAATAATTAAAACCCAAATATATACATTTATAACCCCTATAAAAAGTCCGCCAAGACCTTGAATAATCTCCATAATTATACTCATTTAACAATCTCTCCTATATAGTTTTTCAGATATTTATATATCTCAGCAATATCTGGACCAACCTCTGCGTTTGTAAGTAGTAAACGCAGTGCTCTGAGGAACTCTTCTCCCTCAAGTCCAGACTCTTTTATAATGTATGCTTTAAAATCATCATATTTATCAAAGTAGGGTGCACTTTTTATCGTTTCTACCATTACCGCAGTCTGTTCTTTGAACTCTTGGGGAATATCTCTTTGTGAAAAAATAGGAGCTATTTTACTTTTTAACTCTTTTGTCGTTCCAACTTCTTCAAGATAGATACGAGCAAGCTCACCAATCTCTTCATCAGCAAAACCTACATAACGTGAAAGTTCTTTGGCGTCCATAGCCTTTAAGTGTTCTACGTTTATATGTTTAAGCGCATCAATATCAAAGCGAATAGAACTCTTTGAAAATTTACTTAAATCAAACCATTCTACTGCGTTTTCGATCTTGAAAACCTCTTGAGGAGTCTCATTTCCTATGGCTATTAAGTAGTTTGCAATTGCTTGAGGAAGGTAACCAGCTTCTAAAAGTCCTTTAATACTTGTGCCTTCTTTAGTATCTATCACAGCAGGAATATGAGCATACTCTACTTTTTTATCGTAATCAAGTGAGTTTCTAATGTGTTCCTGTTTTGGAGTGTTGTTGATGTGCTTTTCATCACGAATGACGATTGAGATGTCATTGAGCATATCATCGACAGCGCAAGAGAAGTTGTAAGTCGGAGTTTTATCTTGATTCATAATCACAAAACTATCTATCATGTCGCTATAAAAGCAAACATCACCTTTTATGAGGTCATTTATAGTGAGAGTCTCATCTGGTCTCTTAATTCTAATAGAAAATGGACTTGTATTGTCGATAACAAGTTCGGGATGCAGGTCTCTACAAGCGTCATCGTAGCTATAAGGCTTGTTAGCTTCTTTTGCTTCATTGCGTTTGTTCTCTAACCAATTATCAGAGCAGAAACAGCTAAATGCTTTCTTTTCATGTATGAGTTGGAGTGCCATAGCAGTGTGAAAACGAATATTTTGACTCTGGTGGATTACTTGAGAGTACTCAATCCCAAAAACTCCCAAAATATCAAGTATCTCATTATCTTTACCCTCTATATTTTTCTCTTTGTCTGTGTCTTCTATACGAACGATAAAATCTTCATTTCTCTGTTTTGAGACAATATAGTTAAGCAGGGCAACTCTCAGGTCACCTATGTGCATATCACCAGTTGGACTGGGCGCAAATCTAAGCATTAAAATTCCTAAAATAATATTTTTGCAATTTTAACAAATTTTTAATTAATTATAGGGTGTATATTGGCTCTAATTTGATAAAATACGGCTCTTAAAAAAGTTTCGAAATCAAAAGGTTTAATAATAATGAGTGAGAGCAAAGATTTTTTACGTACGGTAGTTGAAAAAGACTTAAAATCAGGCAAGTATAAAGAGATAGTTACAAGGTTCCCTCCTGAGCCAAATGGCTTTCCTCATATTGGGCATGCTAAGTCTATCTTTATAAACTTCGGTATTGCTCGTGATTATAATGGTCACTGTAACCTAAGAATGGATGATACTAATCCAACTAAAGAAGACACAAAATATGTTGAGGCTCTTAAAGATGCTGTAGAGTGGCTAGGTTATGAGTGGGATAATAGTGTGCGTTTTACTTCTGATTACTTTCCTGAACTATATGATTACGCAATAGAACTTATTAAAATGGGTAAAGCCTATGTTGACAGTGTTGATGAAGAGGAGATGCGAGAGTTACGCGGTACTGTTACAGAAGCTGGAAAACGCAGTAAGTTTGCCTCACGTACAGTTGAGGAGAACCTAGACCTTTTTGAGAGAATGAAAAATGGTGAGTTCAAAGACGGTGAACATGTTTTAAGAGCAAAAATTGATATGTCTGCGGCAAACATGAAAATGAGAGACCCACTTCTCTATCGTATAAGACATGCACATCACTTTAGAACAGGAGATGAGTGGTCAATTTATCCGATGTATGACTTTGGACACTGCTTGTCTGACTATATAGAAGGTATCTCTCACTCTATGTGTACTCTAGAGTTTGAAAACAACCGTGATATTTATGATTGGGTACTCGATACTTTAGGACTTAAAACAAATAGACCCTACCAGCATGAGTTTGCAAGACTTGGCATCAACTATACAGTTATGAGTAAAAGAAAATTGCTAGAGTTGGTTGATGGCGGGCAGGTTGATGGTTGGGATGATCCTCGTCTTCCTACAATCGCTGGATACAGAAGAAGAGGGTACACACCAGAGTCTATCTTAAACTTTTGTGATCAGATAGGTATTGCAAAAGCAAACTCCATGGTTGATGTCGCACAGCTTGAGTTTTGCATCAGAGATGATTTAAATACAAAAGTTCCGCGTGTTATGTGTGTTCTTGACCCACTGAAAGTAACTATTGAGAACTATGAGGGAAGTGAAGAGCTTACTGCTTCTTACTATCCGGATGATGTACCCAAAGAGGGCACAAGAGCGATACCTTTTTCTAGAGAGATCTATATTGAACGTGATGATTTTATGGAGAACCCTTCAAAGGGTTACTTTCGTCTTACACCTGATCAACCTGTACGTCTTAAGCATGCTTATATCATTACTTGTAAAGAGATTGTCAAAGATGCTAACGGTAATATCATCGAGATAAAAGCTGAATACAGTCCAGAGTCTAAAAGTGGTGCAGATACAAGTGGGATAAAAGTAAAAAGTGCTATTCAGTGGGTAGATGCAAAAGAGGCCAAAGAGGTAGAAGTGCGACTATATGATAGACTCTACTCTGCTGAAGCCCCTGAAGGTATGGAAGATTTAAATCCAAACTCTTTAAAAGTTATCAAAAATGCTTTAATTGAGCCTGCTGTTATTTTAGAGAAACCTGATGAGAGATTTCAGTTTGAGAGACAGGGCTATTTTTACGCTGACCCAATTGACTACACAGATGAAAAGCCGGTCTTTAACAAAATCGTTGGTCTTAAAGGCTCTTATGCTAAAAAGAAAAAAACACCTGAAAGTGCTCCTAAGACTCAAGTTAAAAAAGTGCAGATTGATGGTGAAGTGGTAGCTATGACAGATAAAGAAAAAGATCGGTTTAACAAGTACAGAGGTATCATAGGTCACGAAGAAATAGCAAATACACTAGCTCGCGATGAAAAACTATCACATTTTTTTGAAGAAGCTAAACCTTTCTTTGATAATGGAATTAAAGGTAGAATTCAAGCTCCTACAACCTTAGCCAATATCATTGCTAATGAAGTAGCAAGAGAGCTTAAAGAAAAAAAGATTGATGAGTTAAGATTTAATACAGAACAGATTGCTGAATTAGCTTGTATGATTGAAAATGAGACTATTTCAAATAAAATTGCAAAGCAAGTTTTTGAAGAGATGGCTAAGTCAGGAAAGAATCCTACGAAAATAGTTGAAGCAAAGGGACTTATTCAGATAAGTGACCCAGTCAAAATCGCTCCAATTATTGATGAAGTAATCGCAAATAATCCAGATAGTGTTGCTAAGTTTAAAGCTGGTAACAATAAACTTCTAGGCTTTTTTGTAGGACAAGTTTTAAAAGCTACAGGCGGGAAAGCAAATCCTCAAGTAGTGAATCAACTTGTAGCTGAGAAGTTGAAATAATTAGAGTCGCCAAATTTAAGTAGGCAAGTAATGCTTGTCTGCTTAGAATAGGACAGAGTGATTTTATTTCGAAATAATAATTTTTTAGAGTAGTTTGTGTAAGTGGTTTAAAGTAGGGTGATTTTAAGAAAAAGTGGTGACCCCGAGGAGAATTGAACTCCTGTAACATGGATGAAAACCATGGATCCTAACCGCTAGACGACGGGGCCACTTAATTTTTTTAGTTACGCTTT
>JAYEMB010000160.1:0-2370 GCA_034717855.1 Campylobacterota bacterium | reverse complement strand
TATGTACTTACTTCCATAAACTCTATAGGCTTTAAGCGCGCGGATGAGTTGGCTCTAAAGATGGGAGTTGAGAAAGAGAATGAGGGACGGATAAGTTCTGCTATGGATTATGTGCTAATGAACTACTGTGAGCAGAATGGAAATAGCTGTATCGCTAAAGAGATTTTGTTTAGTGGACTTGATGAGCTTCTTGGCTTTTCAAACAAACATAACCTGTATGAAGCTGCATTAGTTGAAAGGGTAGCAGAACAGAGTATAGTTATCATGAAAAACGAGAGGGTCTCACCTGCGAGACTTTATGATGCTGAGAAGTTTTTGTATGATAGCTTTAAAACAAGAGCGAAGTTGGATAGCGGAGGTTTTGTTAAGGATTTAGATAAATTTTTAGCAGATTCTGAGTTGCAATTGGGTGAACAGCAAAAAGAGGCAGTCTCAAAGATAAACGCAGGTGCAATGTTACTATTTCTAGTGGGTTATGCAGGAACTGGTAAGAGTACAACCTCAAAGACTATACTTGATCTTCTTGCTACTAGATATGACTCAAAAGAGATAATGACTTGTGCGCTTAGTGGTATAGCATCGCAACGTATCTCAGATACAACGGGCTATGAGAGTGCGACTATACAATCTCTTTTGATTAAGCATGAGAAACAGGATAAGTTTCCATACTCTGTAGTTTTGATAGATGAAGCGTCTATGATAAACTCTTCACTCTTTGCAAGACTTATGGCAAAAATTTCAAATAAAGCAGTAGTTATTATTGTCGGAGATGATGCACAACTTCCTCCAATCGGCGCTGGAAATGTGCTAAGTGATGCCCTCACATTAGAACTTGCGCCCATTGTTAAACTTACAAAAATCTACCGTCAAAGTGAAGAGCAGGCGATAACTCTCATAGCAAATGAGATAAGAGTCGGAAATATCCCTGAGTATAGAAAAAAGTATGATGACTTTGAGTTTGTAGATGTAAGTATTCAAAACTACTACGCTCTAAAAAATCAACTCTCAGCAGATGAGTTAAAAAATCTTAGAGATGAGAACTCAAACGCAATTGTGAGTGAGATAGTTCATCGTGTTGTAGAGTCGATAGAAAAAGCGAGATACAGACTGAAAAATAAACAGATAAAAGAGTATCTCAATTACTTTCAAGTTATAACCCCAATGAAGGGTGGCATACTAGGTTCAAATAACCTTAACAAAGTTCTACAAGAGTACTTTAACCCCAATCCGAAGAAGTGTGTGAAACGCGGTGAACTAGAGTTTAGACTTATGGATAAGGTTGTGCATACTAAAAATGAGAACATGACCTCTTGGAGTAGTGATGGTTTTAAGATGGGTGAGGATTCAAATCAGAGACGTATATTTAACGGCATGAGTGGACTTCTTTTTAAGATAGAAGAGGATGATGAACAGCTGTTCGTTTTCTATCCAAATGAGGATGTGGTGGTAGTTTATGAGTATGAGGAGTTAAAGTCCCACCTGATGCTCTCTTACGCTCTGACTATTCATAAAGTACAAGGTATGGAGTATGATATTGTAGTAATTCCTATGAGTTTTACGCACTTTATTATGCACAACACTAAGCTGATTTATACTGCAATTACAAGAGCAAAACATAAGTGTATTTTAGTGGGTGAGGGTGGTGCGTTTGAGAGTGGATGTCGTAAGTTTGAAATAACACGGCGCGACACCGTGCTACTTGAACTCTAAGGTGTTTTTTACTTAGATTCGATTTCTGAGATTAACTCAGCTTCAGTAGTTACAGTTTTTATAGCTGTAATAGTTCCATTATCCACAGAAACAATCACAATTTTTTCAACATTCATATCTTTTCTATATGGTGCAGCAAGAGCTTTGTCATCTAAAAGTAGTACAGTGTGTTTGAAATCTTTGAGTCCTGGCATGATGAACATACTTCTGATTAATGAAGGTGCAGCACTTACATCAGCAACGAACTGTGTGTTGTTACTTGCTAAATAAGTCGGCTCTTTTGTATCAAAATAGTCATTACAGATATGTGCACCATCTTTTGAAAAAGCAAATACTACTTTTGTTGTAGCAGCGTCTAATGTGTGACTCTTTTCAAATTGGTCATTGAGTTTTAAATCAGCGATACTTTTGCTAACAACTAGTTTTGGTTCTACATTTTCTTCAACTGCTTTTGAACTACATCCTACAAGTAAAAAAGTAGTTAAAAGTCCTAATAAAATTTTTGTCATTGTCTCTCCAGTGAGTTTGATTTACGAAATAATACATAAGTAAAGTTAAGATATAAACTTTAAAGAATTTATTGTAAAATTTCACAAATAAATTTAAGGATAGCGATATGGCATGGGCGACAGCAAGACATATATTAGTAGATAGTGAAGC
>JAYEMB010000159.1:0-10337 GCA_034717855.1 Campylobacterota bacterium | reverse complement strand
AAAAAGAAAAACTCCATAATGGGGATGGAATAGCTGCTGAAATTTTCCAGAAACATTATAAAGAGACTCCAATAGAAGATGAAAACAACTACCTTTAACTCACTCTAAACTTATTTTTGGATATAATCGCGTAATATTATAATACGAGAACAGAAATGGATATCAGAGAAGAATATTTAAAATATTTTGAATCAAAAAATCATAACAGAGTTGCTTCTGCACCGTTAATTCCGGATGACGCTACTCTTCTTTTTAACAATGCGGGAATGGTTCCTTTTAAGTCAATTTTTACAGGTGAGATTCCTCGTCCTTCTAACCCAAGAGCTACTTCATGTCAAACATGTTTAAGAGCGGGTGGAAAACATAATGACTTAGAAAATGTAGGGCATACTGCACGTCACCATACTTTTTTTGAGATGATGGGTAACTTTAGCTTTGGAGACTACTTTAAAGAGGAAGCTATTGCCTATGCTTGGGAGTTTATCACTGAAGTTTTAGAACTTCCGATAGAGAAACTTTGGGTTACTGTTCACGATAGTGATGATGAAGCAGAAGAGCTTTGGAAGAAGCACATTTCTGCTGATAGAATCATGCGTCTAGGTGATGCTGATAACTTCTGGTCTATGGGTGACACTGGACCGTGTGGACCATGTTCTGAAATCTTTTATGATCAAGGAGAGGAGAATTTTAACGGACCTGAGGACAGAATGGGTGGAGAGGGTGATAGATTTTTAGAGATCTGGAATCTTGTTTTCATGCAGTATGAAGTAAAAGTTAAAGGTGGAGATAGAATTCCACTAGCGCATCCTTCGATAGATACAGGTATGGGTTTAGAGCGTGTTGTTGCTATCAAAGAGGGGAAACTCTCTAACTATGATTCATCACTTTTTATGCCGATTATCAATGAAGTTGAAAAACTTATTGGTAAAGAGTATGAGTATAAAAGTGGAGCTTCTTACCGCGTAATTGCAGACCACATTAGAACTTCACTTTTTCTTTTAGCGCAGGGTACAAACTTCTCAAACGAGGGGCGTGGTTATGTTCTTCGTAGAATTTTACGTCGTGCTGTAAGACATGGTTATCTTTTAGGGTTTAGAAAGCCTTTTATGTTCAAACTTGTAGATACTGTAGTTAGTATCATGGGTGGAGAGTATGAGTATTTAATCACTAAAGCAGATGTTGTAAAAGAGCAGATAGAGCTTGAAGAGGCGAGATTTTTCAAAACTATTGAGTCTGGAATTGCACTTTTTGATGAAGAGTTGAAAAATACTAAAGAGATATTCAGTGGAGCGGTTGCGTTTAAACTTTATGATACTTTTGGTTTCCCTCTTGACCTTACTGAAGATATGCTAAAAAGTCATGATTTAGAACTTGACTCTGCTAAGTTTGAAGAGTTGATGCTAGAGCAGAGAACTCGTGCTAAAGCTGCTTGGAAAGGTAGTGGAGATGGCGATACCCATGGTGATTTTAAAGAGCTTTTAGAGAAGTTTGGTGAGAATACTTTTGTAGGCTATGAGTTTACAGAGCACTCCGGAGAAGTTCAAGCACTTCTAAACGCAGAGTTTAAAAGTGTTGAGAGTTTAAACGCAGGTGAGAAGGGTTGGGTACTTTTAGATATCACTCCTTTTTACGCTGAGTCTGGTGGACAGACTGGGGATATCGGTGAGTTAGAAGGGTTTGCAAAAGTTCTTGATACAAAGAAATTTTTCGGACTTAGCTTATCAGAGATAGAAGTGAGCAAAGAGCTTAAAGTTGGAAATATTGTTGATGGACATGTAGATATTACTCGTAACGAGATAGTAAAACATCACTCAGCAACACACCTTCTGCATGCTATACTTTTTGATGTTTTAGGTGAGCATATCTCTCAGGCTGGTTCACTTGTTGAGGCTGATAGATTGCGTTTTGACTTCTCACATCCTAAAGCGGTTTCACATGCTGAGCTTGCTGAGATTGAAACAAGAGTAAATAACGAGGTTGCAAGAGCTATTCCTGCTAAAACAGAAGTTTTAGGAATCGAAGATGCTAAAAAGTCCGGTGCAAAATCTCAGTTTGGTGAGAAGTATGGTGACGAGGTTCGTGTAGTTAGTTTTGATAAGGCTTCTATAGAGTTTTGTGGTGGTGTTCATGTTGAGAACAGTGCAAATATCGGCTCATTTATTATCACTAAAGAGTCTGGCGTTTCAGCAGGTGTGAGACGTATTGAAGCAGTTTGTGGAAACGCAGCGTATCAGCACTTTTGTGAGCAGAGAATGCTTGTAAAACAAGTAGAAGCAGAGGTTAAAAACCTTGATGTTATCGCTGGTATCTCAAGACTTAAGTCTAGTATCACAGAGCTTAAAGCTGAAGTAAAAGAGGCACAAGAGTCTGCTAAAGTTGAAATAAAAGCAGATGAGATAAACGGTGTCGCTGTTGTTATTGAAGAGCTGCCATCTGGCGATATCAAAGAGAAAATTGATGAGCTGAAAAATCAAAATGAGAAACTTTGTGCGATGCTTTTCCAGGTAAAAGGTGAGAAAGTTCTCATAGCTGCAGGTGTACAAAACGCAGGTGCTAAAGCTGGAGATTGGATTAAAAAAATCGCTCCTATTTTAGGTGGTGGTGGCGGTGGTCGTCCTGACTTTGCTCAAGCTGGTGGAAAAGATAAAACTAAACTACCTGAGGCAAAAGAGGCGTCTCTTGCGTTTATCACTGAGGCTCTTTCATAATGGCAGAGTTTTTTGCAGAGTATAAAACTTTAATAGTTTTTTTACATGTAATCTCAGCTGTTGTTTGGGTTGGTGGAATGGTTGCAATGAAGTTTGCAGCTCATCCATCTTTTATGCAGATAGAGTCACCTGCACATAGACTAGAGAGAATTGCACATGCACTTAAGGGGCTTTTTACTATAGTTGTTCCATTTGTGGTGATTCTTTTAGTTACAGCAGTCATCATGATACAAGGCTACTCTCTGTCTCAAAGTGAATTCTCTATGATGAGTCATGCAAAAGAGGGTATTTGGGCTTTTATGGCGATTAACCTTTTTGTGATGATACAGAGACGAAATCGTGCAGTAAAACTTCTCAGTGAGGGTGATATGGTTGGTGCTAAGTTCTCACTTGAACTTATAGGAAAATACATGGTTCCTTTAAACATTATACTTGGCGTTGTGGCAATCTTTTTAGGAACGACTCTCTCGAATAGTTTCTAAGTCCTAGACAAAATGAATACTCAAAAACTAACCCCAAAAGAACTTATGCAGAGCCGTTATGATGCCTTTGTGCGCATGGACGGTAAATATCTCAAAGAGACTACAACACTAGATGTATCTACTGATATGTCCCCTTATGAAAATATAGAGTGGCTGAAACTTGAAATAGTAGATGCCCATGATGATATAGTTGAGTTTAAGGCCTACTTTCGGGAAGATGGAGTTGTTAAACTCTTGCATGAAAAAAGTACCTTTGTTGAAGTCGATGGTGTTTGGAAATATTCAGATGGTGAACTTCTAAACTCTCAGATACAGAGAAATGAGCCTTGTCCTTGTGGTAGTGGGAAAAAGTACAAAAAATGTTGTATGAAAGCCTAAGCGATTACTTTGTAAACGATTTAGTTTATGAAGACTCAGAGATAGTTTTTGTTTTAGAGTCTCCTCATACTCAAGAAGTAAAAAATGGCTACCCTGTTGCAGGAAAAAGTGGAAATGATATGTCAAAGATTCTCTTTGGATTAGATGAATCCTTTGGAAAACTTATCTATGAGAAGAAAATTAAAAATATCGCTATTGTAAATGTCTGTAATTATCCTTTGCAGAAGTCAGCCTATATAGGCGTTCCCAAGCTGGAGCTTGGGAACGAGGGTTGTCCAGAGATGTGCAAGGAGGGCGATATAGAATTTTTTGAGAAAATTCGTCAAAATCCTAAGCTTAGAAAACATGACAGAGTTGGCATAAACGCAGTCATTGAGCCAATGATGAGTGACTTTGTAAGCAGAGTTAAAAAACATAAAGATAAAAAGATAGTTCTTTGTGGAAACTTTGCTGGGGCTGCGTTTGATAGCGTCTTAGATGAAACGCAGTTCAAAAAGGTTCTCAGAGTACCGCATCCATCTTTTAACAACTGGAAAAAAGAGAAGTACAAAGAGGTGATAGAAGAGCTTAAAAGGTTTGTCAGATGATTAGACTCGCTTCATCTTCACAGACTAGAGCTATGCTTTTAAAAGAAGCGGGTATTGCGTTTATGCAGGAGTCTGTTGATTTTGATGAAGACCTTATCATTGCTACTAGCCCTAAAAATTTTGTCTATCAAGCGACCGTAGGAAAGTATGAGGCAAATATTAAAGCTTTTGGCTGTGAAGATTATCCGCTTTTAGTAGCTGATACAGTAGTAACATCTCAGGGTAAAATTCTTAGAAAAGCAAGATGTGTAGATGATGCTAGAAATATCTTGATGACTCAAAGCGGAAATATAACTTCAATAGTTACTTGTATGATTTACCACTCAAAAACGCAGAAGATTATTGATATTTCGCAAACCGATTACATTTTTGAAGATTTTGACATGGACGATTTAGAGAGATATTTAGAGAGTGGTGAGTGGCGAGGAAAAGCTGGTGCTTGTATGGTTGAAGGCTTTTGCAAGTCTTACATCAAAGATGTTCGAGGTTATGAGAGTACAGCGATGGGACTTAGTATTGAAGTTCTAAAGGCATTTAAATGTTAAAGCATAAGGGTCTGTTTTTTGGACTGTTTTCACTCTTTATAGTTCTCTCTATTCTCTCATTAAATTCTATTGATTATCTGCAAAAGCAGAGGGATGAGCTTATTTTATCAAAGAACTTAGAACAAGTTGAGATAATGAGAAAAGAGTTGTCAAGCATGATATTTCACAAACAAAAAGCCACTGTTGCAATGGCTTTAGCTATGTCAAATGACAGCTCTTTAGCAAAAAACCTTAATGATAAAAAGATAGAGAATGACTACTATTTAGAGTTGATAAAAAATTTCAAAAAGCATACTCTCTATAAAAATATATGGGTACAGATATTTGATAAAGAGGCTGTCTCTTTATATAGAAGTTGGAGTCCTAAAAAGGGTGATAGCCTCTTAAAAATTAGAGAAGATTTAGAAGATGTTATAGAGAGTAAAAAAATATCATTCTCTATAAGTGTTGGAAAGTTTGACCTCTCTATAAAAGCGATAGTTCCTGTTTTTCATGAAGGGAAGTTTGTTGGAATAGTGGAGGTGATTTCTCACTTTAACTCCATAGCACATCAACTGACACTGCATGATGTAAACTCAGTAGTACTTTTAAAAAAAGAGTATAAAAAACAGTTGATAGAGCCTTTTACTAAGACATTTTTGGATGAGTATTATGTAGCAAATTTTAATGCCTTAGATGAGAACAAAGAGTATCTGAAGAGATATGGAGTTGAGAACTATTTTACAGATTCACATAAAATTGAAAATGGTTACTTAATAGTATCTTATCCTTTATCGCAGATAGACTCTAAGGTAATCGCTTACTTTATAATGTTTAAAAAAATAGATTCTATCAAAAACCTTGATTTAGATTTCTATATGTTTAAAGCGATGGCTTTTTTAGTGATAACAGTGATGACAATTGCAGTGATTATTAGTAGTCTTTTGTATTATGCAAATCAGAGACAGAGAAAGTATTATAAAAATATTATTGATAGTTCGAGTAATATAGTTTTAGTAAATAAGAAAAAGAAAATGTTACTTCTAAATAGAGTATTTTTTCAATACTTTCCAGAGTATAAAAATATTGATGAGTTTAAAAAAGAGCATGATTGTATATGTGATTTTTTTATTGAAGAGGATGAGTATATAGGAAAAACAGTAGAAGGACTCTACTGGGTGGATTATATAAATAAGAATAGAGAAAAAGATAATAAGGTGAAAATTAAAATAGGAGATAAGGATTACTATTTTTCTATAACTGCATCAGAGATAAGTGATGATAGTGGAGACTATAGTGTTGTTTTATCCGATATTACATTAGCAGAAACATATAAGCATGAGTTAGAGAATTTAACAGTTACTGATGCTCTTACAGGAATTGGAAATAGAAGATATTTTCATCAAAAAATGCAAGAGGAGATTAGTAGAGCAAAACGCAATGAGACTCCACTCTCTGTCATTATGTTTGATATTGATTATTTTAAAAGTGTGAATGATAAGTATGGGCATGATGTGGGAGATGAAGTGTTGCGTGAGTACACGAAACTCATTGCATTTTCTCTTCGAGAGACAGATGTTTTTGCTAGAATTGGAGGAGAAGAGTTTATAATTATACTTCCTAATGTTACTAAAGAAGATGCAATGAAGTTAGCTGAAAAATTTAGATCTGAAGTAGAGGTGTATAAAAAAGTGGTTCCTATTACAATGAGCTTTGGAGTTACAGAGTATATCAAAGGTGAGGATATAGAGTTTATTTTTAAAAGAGTTGATAGTGCACTCTATAGAGCTAAAGAAGCCGGTAGAAATAGGGTGGATGGGTAGAATATGCAGTATGAAAATGAGTTAAAAGCACTGAAAAAATCTGGTCGGTATAGAGTTAGAGAAGTGATAGATTACTCCATAAAAGATTTTGCATCAAATGACTATCTAGGGCTTTCTCATAAGAGAGAACTTCACACAAAAACTTGCCAAGAGTTAGAAGAACTTGAGCTTCATAGTACAAAAGCTTCCCTGCTTGTAAACGGTTACCATCAAGTGCATAAAGATTTTGAAGATGCACTCTGTGAGGCAAATGGTTTTGAAGATGGAGTTATTTTAGGAAGTGGATTTAGTGCAAATATAGCTCTCATCGAAGCGCTTGTAAGAAAAGGTGATACTCTTTTTATGGATGAGCTTTATCACGCTTCAGGTGTTTTAGCATCAAACCTAGAGAGTGTTAATGTACTCTTTTTTAAACATAATGATATGGAGGAGTTGCAAAAACTCTTGACTTCCTCTAAGGCTAAACGCAAAATAGTCGCGGTTGAAGGTATCTACTCAATGGATGGGGATCTATGTCCTAAAGAGGTCTTTGAGATTTGTGAGAGAGAAGATACCCTTTTGATAGTAGATGAGGCACACAGCAGTGGTGTAATAGGTGAAAAACTGATGGGTGTGTTTGATTTTTATAAGATAGAAATAAAAGCAAATCATATAAAGATGGGAACACTTGGAAAAGCGTATGGAAGTTTTGGAGCTTATATCTTAGCTTCAGAGCATATAATTGATTACCTTATAAACCGTGCTAAACCTATTATATACGCTACATCTCTCTCTCTGTATGACACTCTTTTGGGGCACAATTCACTCAGGTTTATACTTGAAAACGCAGAGGTGTTAAAGAGTGAAATCAGCAAAAGACAGACTATTGTGAAAGAGATTCTAGGCATAAAGATAGATGGTTTAATTGTGCCGATAGATATAGGTGATAACGTAAAAGTAGTAGAGATTAGAGATGCTCTCAAGAGTGATAAGTATGCTATTGGAGGTATTCGTCAACCGACAGTCAAGAGTGCAATACTGAGAGTTATCGCTAGAGTTGGTGAGTCGACTCAAGAGCTTCAAAATCTATGCCAAAAAATAAAAAGAGTGATATAGATGCAGATAAAAAAACTAGATATTACTCTCGAAGATAAAACATTAGTAGAGATAGATTTTAAGATAGAAAACTCTTTAGCACTTGTTGGACAGAGTGGAAGCGGTAAGAGCTTAACGCTTAAAGCACTTTTGGAAATGCTTCCAAGCAGTATGAAGTGTGAGTTGGACTTTGATGGTAGTTTTGAGTTAAACGCAGGCTCTACTCTTTCACTTGTGCCTCAAAATCCCTTTACAGCACTCTCTCCACTAACAAAAATAAAAAAGCAGTTTTTCTCAGATGAAGTAAGAGTTTTAGAACTTTTTAGTGAGGTTGGGTTAGATAGTGAGCTTTTAGATAGGTTTCCTCCAGAGCTTTCAGGTGGACAACTGCAGCGAGTAGTAGTTGCAATGGCTTTAGAGTCTAGACCAAAACTTTTGATGTTGGATGAGCCAACTACAGCACTCGATCCTGAAAATACAAGGCTAATCTTAGACTTGCTTAAAAGGTTGCAAAAAAAAGAGGAGTTTAAAATCCTTTTTGTGACACATGAGATGAGTGCGGCAGCTTATCTCTGTGAAGATATCTGTGTGATTGCTAATGGAAAAGTTGTAGAGAGTGGTATAATGCAAGATGTTTTAAAAAATCCAAAAGAAGAGTATACAAAAACATTGATAGATGCGAATTTTGGAAATAGGAAATTTAGAGAATGAAGATAAATAGAACATATGTAAAAAGAACAATTTTAACAATTTTTATTTTAGGGTTTTTATCCCCACTCTTCTTAGTTGGATTTTTTCTACTAAGATATGATTACGATATATCATCACTGATAAATTATGAGCCATCTGTAACAACGAGAATTTATGATAGAAATGGTGAAAAAATCGCAAATGTATTTGATGGGAAGCACAGGTTTTATGCCTCCTTTGAAGAGATACCACCTCGGGTTATCGAGGCTCTTGTTGCCATAGAAGATACAACATTTTTTGAGCATCCCGGTATAAATATTGATGCCATTTTTCGTGCTGCTATTAAAGTTATAAAAGCAGGTAAAGCTGTTGAGGGTGCAAGTACCATCACTCAACAACTTGTAAAAAATGTTCTGCTTACAAGAGAGAAAAAACTCTCACGAAAGATAAAAGAGGCGATATACGCGATTAAGCTAGAGGGTGCGCTGACAAAAGAGCAGATACTCGAGCGCTACTTAAATGAGATATATTATGGGCATGGTTACTACGGTATAAAAACTGCAGCAGATGGCTATTTTCATAAACGACTTGAAGATTTAACACTCAAAGAGATGGCTATTTTAGTCGGTTTGCCTAAGGCACCAAGTACCTACGCCCCTACAAAAAACTATGAAATTTCTATGGGCAGAGCAAACAGAGTTATAAGCAGAATGCACACTCTTGGGTGGATTGAAGATAGCGAGTACCAAGAGGCATTAGTAGAGTCTCCAGAGGTTTTTGATGATACTTTAACTAAAAATAAGGCGCCGTTTATTGTTGATGAGGTAGCGAGAGTTTTTAGAGATAAAGGGATTGAAGATTTTAAAACGGGTGGCTATGAGGTCTATACAACTATAGGCTTGAGACTTCAAAAAGCAGCGCGTGAATCACTAAAATATGCTTATGACTTATCCTTAGAGAGAATAGTAGGCTACAAAGAAAAAGAGGCTATAAAAGTAGCCGAAGCTGAGGCAAAAGGAGAGGTGTATGAAGTGGATGATAGTAACACCTCTCTTTTAAATGGTGCCTTAGTTTCACTCGACTCCAAAACTGGAGATATCTTAGCGCTAGTTGGAAGTGTTGATTATAAAACAAGTTCGTATAATCGTGCAACGCAAGGTCGTCGTCAACCAGGGTCTGCGTTTAAACCCTTTATCTATCAAGTGGCTATTGACTTGGGTTTTTCAGGGGCTACAGAGTTAGTAGATATCGCTAAAACTTATGAGTATGAAAAAGATGGTGAAGAGTTGAAATGGCAACCTAAAAACTACTCTAAAAACTATAAGGGGCTTATCACGCTTAGAGAAGCGCTCATACACTCAAGTAATCTTGCGACAATTAACCTTGTTGGTGATATTGGACTTAATGCACTTTTAAAAGAGTTTAAAAAATTTGGTATAAAAAATATCCCAAATGACCTCTCAATCTCCTTGGGAACTATGTCTATGTCACCGCTGCAGTTGGCTAAGTACTACACATCTTTTGCAAACGCAGGAGTTCAAATAGAGACTAACTTGATTACAACGATAGAGAAAAACTCAAATATCATTTATGAAAAAGAGGAAGTTATAAAAGAGATAACAACTCCTGCTCAGGCCTATATTATGACAACGATACTTAGAGATGTTGTAAGTCGAGGAACAGGAGTTAGAGCGAGAGTAAGAGGCATAGAACTTGCAGGAAAAACAGGAACTACAAATAATAATGTTGATGGCTGGTTTGCTGGTTACTCACCAACAATAGAGACAGTTGTATGGTTTGGTAATGATAACAATACACCGATGCATAAAAAAGAGACGGGTGGTAGAATTGCCGGACCTGCGTTTTCTAACTACTTTAAAAATGTGCTGAGACTCTACCCTCAGATTCAAAGAAAATTTGAGGCTCCTGAGGGTATAGTAGAAGTAAAAGTAAATGGTAAAAAAGAGTATTTCAGTGATATCTCAAAACCACCAAGAAGTGAGGTCGTTACTGACCCGCAAGAGGAGTTGTTATGGTAATGAAAAGGATTGTTTTATCTTTAGCTATTTTG
>JAYEMB010000158.1:0-2432 GCA_034717855.1 Campylobacterota bacterium | reverse complement strand
CCACTGCCACAACCAACCTCTAAAACCCTATCTGCACCTCTTGGGACGAGATACTCTGTCATCATAGCCACTGTTAGAGGTGAGCTAATCCACTGCGCAGAACTTAAAGGAAGTGCATCTAGTTTATAAGCATTGTGTCTAAAGCCAGTAGGGACAAAAGCCTCTCTGTTTGTCTTAGCTATCGCCTCTTCTATCTCTGGAGAGAGAGGGAAGACTTTGTTGCACTCCTGTGCCATTCTTGCTGTTTTTGTTGCTGTTATTCTATCCAATACCTACATCCATATATTTTCTCATTTTTTTAATCTCTTTAGTGCTGTATGGCACTTCTAAGCAAGGCTTATTCCCGTTTCTTTGCACCTCTCCAAAAGGAGTTATAACTCCACTTTTAGCCGTACACTCTTCATTTAAACTATCACTTGCAACTACATAACATTGATTCATAACAGCTAAAGCTTGTGTTAGTGTTTTAAAATTTTCACGACGTAAAGCTCCCCACCATGACGGTACGGCTATAACATCAGCACCCTCTGATTTTTGCCACAACTCTTTAAAACGCAGCTCAAAGCAGATAAGTATCGCTATCTTAATCCCGTCAACTTCGATAATTTGAATATCTTCATCTTTTCCTTCACTCATGTACTTATGCTCATCACCAAAACGAAAAAGTCTCGCTTTAGCACGCTCATAAACAACTTCACCATTATGAAAGACTTTGACAAAGTTAAAAACTTCATCACTGCGTTTCTCTATCATTGTCGTTATGACTGTTTTGCTAAAAGAGACCTTTTTTATCTCCTCTGTTGCCACTAAAGCAAACTCAAGCAGTTCATCAAAATTGTCATAATCAAAGGCTGTTAAGCATACTTCAGGTGCAACAATAATGGACTCTTCGTCTGTTTGATTTATAAGTGTTAGCAGTATTTGTAAGTTATTGTTATAGTCTGGAGTTGTCTTAAAAAGAAGAGAGCAGAGTGTATAATTTTTCATAGAGATATTTTACTCACTATCCTCTTCATAAAGTTCAAAAAACTCTAGAAGCAGTCCATCTATACTCTCGAGTACATCTCTATCTAGTTCTTCGTCATCTGTCTCAATAAAATCAGAACTATCATAAGTCAAAGCAAAAGTTTTGCTCTTATCATCTCTAAAAGTAGCAACCTCTTCGCCAAGAGAGAGCTTCACATAAATAAAATAAGCCTCATCATCTGAAATCTCTTCAAGCGAAACCATCAAAATCGCACTGTCTTGTTTGCCTGTTACAATTCCATTTGCCTCTAAACTCGTCGTCATCTTAGCTTTAATGCTCTCTATCGTCTCAGGCTTTATAAGTGAGAGCTCATTACTGACATAAATATTTGCTTTTGTTAAACCACTCAGAGTCCAAAAACCAGCACCTTGAAGTGAGATGTATATGAGTAGTAAAAACAGATATCTCATCTACTTACCCTTAAAGAGTTTTTTCATCTCTTGAAGCTTTTTGAGATAATCTTTTTTCTTTATGTAACCAGCAGTTTCATAAAAACTTTTTCCACTTTTAGGGTCTATGAAAAATACTCTAGGCGTGAGGCTTGTTTGAAACTCTTTGGGAAATGTTTTAATATCATACTTTTTATCAACAACAAGAGTAATAACTTCTGCGTTTATATAAGGATTTATCAATTTAGAGCTTAAAACCTTTCTCTCAAACTTGCGACACCATGGGCAGTAATCAGCACCTAAAACCATCATTAGTGGCTTATTTTCTGCTTTTGCTTTGTTTAGAGCAGTTTTATAATCCCTCTCAAAACCCATCTCTTTGGCATACTCATCTACATTTGCACCAAAAAGAGAAAATGATAAAAGAAGTAATATTAATAACTTTTTCATGTAAGAACCTTTAAACTAACTACTCTCTACCAGTCGTCATCAAAACTGATGCTTCCTTTTGAATAGTTCGTTACTGTACCTTCAAAGAAGTTTGTTTTTTGATCATTAAACTTTGCAAAATCATCTACCCATTTAATCGGGTTTTCTACATTATAAAGCTTATCAAAACCAACAGCAGTGAGTCTGTCATCAGCTAAAAACTGAATATACTGCTCAACAATATCATCAGTAAGACCTAAAATCTGACCCTGAGTGATATATTTACCCCACTCACTTTCGAGTTTCACAGCCTCTTTAAACATCTCTACAACTTCTGCTTTTAACTTCTCTGTGAAAAGATCTGGTCTCTCTTTTCTAAGAGTGTTGATGAGATTTTGAAAAAGCACAAGGTGCGTTACTTCATCTCTTTGGATAAAACGAATCATCTGCGCTGAACCTAACATCTTGCCTGAACGAGCGAGTGTATAGATATAAGTAAAACCACTGTAAAAATAGATACCCTCGAGTATCTGATTTGCAAAACACGCCTTTACAAAGTTGTACTCTGTTGGCTCCTCTGCTAACTC
>JAYEMB010000157.1:0-10562 GCA_034717855.1 Campylobacterota bacterium | reverse complement strand
CTCTAATCGTCCTCTTCTCCATCATACTGCAGAAATAGTATTGTAATCCATATAAGCATTACAATTGCTGTTATCTCATAGCCGATTGCCCAAACAATCAAAAACGCAGAGGTATCAAGCATGGTGTAGCTCTCCATATTACCTCTAGCAATAGTTAAAAAGAGAAATATATTTCCGACTATATATGGGATTAAAAGAACATAAAGAGTATATGCAACGCCCTCCCACTCATCAGGAACGTAGATATAATCTTTAAAATCAACCTTCTTAGAAGCAAAGCTTTTTGCTTTAGTCTTTCTAGTCCGAGCAGCTTTTTTATTTCTCTCAGCATTAAGAATCTGATTATAGTAGTACATATTACGTTGTTCGGTATTTTTCTCTTTTAATTCATCCATAACATATCCTGTTCATTATTAACACTATTATATCTTCTAATAAATTAATAAAATATTAACTTACTCATCGAAAGAGTCTTATCGGATTAATATGATAGGACTTCTGTGTTACTTCAAATATTAACTCATCACTAACACGTCCAATTGTGTAACCTTTTTTAATCTTTTTACCTTTTTTAATATTTGGCGATATCTGTGAAAGATTTGCATAGATTGTATGAAGACCACTCTTATGTTCAACAATAACGATGTTGTTTAGAACTGCTGTTTTATCAGCATAAATGACTTTTCCATTAAAGACTGTTTTAACTTTTGCATTTGCTTTTCTTGGCTTAAGAGATATAGATTCATTAAAAATCTTAATCCCGTAAATCGGATCAGTATAAGTACCGTATTTTTTAGTAATAGTATATGAATCTAGCGGCGCAATAGTTTTAGAACCTCTATACTTTTTAGTTTTAACACTCTGATAACTACTACCATGTTTTTTCACTTTAGGGAGACGATCATCCGAAAGTGTACTCTTACGTTTAAAGGCAGCTTTTCTCTCTTTGTCTTGCTTTGCTTTTTTTATTTTATCTACTTTGATTAGATTTAACTCAGCCAAAGTCTTCTTAAGTGCATTCTGTTTTTTGAGTAGTTTTTTTAACTCTTTTCTATAAGAACTTCTTGCAGACTCAAGCTTCTTAAGTGCTTTTTTATTAGCTTTTTTAGTCTTGATTAAATCTTTTCTTTTTTTATCTATGTTGTTTATAGAAACGACTAAAGAGTCTGTGCGATTTTTTAAAGAGTCTATATTTTTAGCGTTTTTATAAAACTTTTTGTTTAACATCTTCGCTTTTTTTCTCGACTCTTCAAGCATACTATTTAGGACTTCAAACTCTATAAGTGAGTCAGAGTTGACTGCATAATCTTCATCAAGTACTACAGACAAAGAGACACTCTGTGCTATAACAAAGACAAGCTCTTCTTCTATAGAGTTTTGCTCTTTTTTTAACTTCTTTTGATACTTTTTTAACTCCAGAAGTTCGCCTCTGTTCTCTTTATGTGTACCCTCTTTTTTTGTAAGCTCTTTTTGAAGTTTTATTAAGTAACTGTTCTGTTTTTTTAGCTCTTTTTTTTGCTTTAAAATAGCCTTTGCAGTTTTTGCCATCTTCTTGTTAATCTTTGAGTAGTTTTTAGAAAATGTACTCATTTTAGAGTTTGTTTTAGAGATTTTTTTATCTACACTCTCTTTTGCATCTAAAAAAGAGAGTAGTAGAACGAGAGTAAGAAATAAACGAATCATACCTCTTCTTTATGTCCTAACACTATTAATGAGGCTAGCATAATTGATAAAAACATAGCAACACCTAAAAGCAAAAAGAAATCATAGAGTGGATCAAAGATTACTATTCTTATACCTATATAATCAAACTGACTCAAAATCCATTCACTCGATGCCATGTAGGAAAAAAGTACAAAGGAGAGAACACTAGCTATAAGAGCATCAACTATTGAGAGTCTAAACAAAACAGCAGAGCGCAACCATACAGGAGCTCCAAAAAGCCCCATTATATTCATACGTTCATTGTGTTTAAACTGCCATATTCTAAGCTCTTTAAAGATGAGAAGAGTTGTAACTATGAAAATTGACACTGCAAAAACAGTGATAACAGACTTAAACAGAAGCAGTAGTTTATAAGTTGTATCGTGATTATGAGAGAAGTTCTCTACCTTCGTGATGAGCTTATTAGCCAAAAGGTTTTTCGTTAGTTTTTCTATCTCTTTTGGAGTAGGATAGTGTGTCAATGTTAGTTTATAAAATTTTGGAAGTGTAAGTTTTAAGAGAGCTATATTCTTTGCTGTCATATCTGTATTTAATTTTTTTATAACTGAGTCTGGCTCTAGCTGTGAGATATCTTCTATAATTGTGTTTTGGCTTATTATATCTACTGCGTTTAATCTTTTTTCAGAAACTACAACTACAGAGTAGTTATCTGCTAAGTTTACTTTATAGGAGTCAATAGAGCGCTCAACAATGACAAAAACTTGTATAGAAAAAAGTATACTAAGTAGTGCTATCACTAAAGAGAGGTGATTTCTAATTGACTTCATGAATACTCCCATACTCTATATGAAAATGTTTATACTCAACATTTATACTCTCTGGAATATGGTGTGTTACAACAATAACTGTCGTTTTAAGTTGTGCACTAGCACCCTCTAAAAGGTTCCAAATAAGTTGTGAAGAGTAGTCATCAAGATTACCTGTTGGCTCATCAGCTAAGATAAGTATAGGATTATGAGATAGTGCTCTTGCCATCGCCACACGCTGCTGCTCACCCCCACTAAGTTCTAGTGGATACTTTCCAGACTGATGTTTAAGACGTACATGTTTAAGCAGTGAATCAACCTGGTTTTGAGTTACTGTTTTCTCATATCCATTGATTATAAGTGGTAACATGATATTTTTCTCTATCGTCCACTCTTTTACGAGTTTATAATCTTGAAAAACTATACCGATATGCTTTCGCAGAAAGTTAAGTTTGCTTCCTGAAACCCCACGAAGTTCAACTCCACCAACAACTAAACTCCCCTCTTTAGGTTTAAGAGCACCATAAAGAGATTTAAGAAGTGTAGATTTGCCGCTACCACTCGCTCCAGTTATAAAAATAAAATCACCTGAATTTACAGAGAAGTTGACCTTGTTTATAATAGTTTCATTATTAGAATATGATAGAGAGAGATTATCAGCGACTATTACCTTATCCATTAATGACCTTATCTAAAAATTTATGTGCAAGTAGATTACTTTTTGATTTAAGTGGTTTAGATGGGTAGTATGATATCTCACTGCCATCTATAATAATATAAGTGTGCTCTGGTCTATCAAAACTACCCATAGAGAGGCGAATCATCACGCCATTCTCAATCTTATATACTCTTTCAAAATGGATAAAACCACTGTCAAAACGCTCTGTTGAGGCGTGAAGACTTAAAGTGTCATCATGAGAAGTAGTAAACTTTGAAAAATCAAAACTACCCTCTATAAGTAGTTTAGAAGACTCCTCTTCATTTATCATAGTTACATCATAAATATTTTTCTCTTGTTTTTTCCATCGGTCTTCATACTTGGAACTGATAGCGATATCTCTGTTTTTATTGATATGAAGTACCGTTTTATGAAACGCAATAAAAGTCTCATAAGAGTAAGCATAATACTTTTCGCTGTCTGTACGAAGCTCAAGTCTCCCATCAACTTTTAAAACACGTCTCGCCTCTTGGATAAAAGATGTAGATATAACTCTTCTGTGAGGTTTTTTATCCCAAGGAACCGGAAAGTGAACATAAACTTTTCCAACAATATTTGAAGGAACTAACTCCATAAAGAGCCTAGCATCATAATCTAAGACTAACAGGTTGTCTAGCTCTTGAATACTAATCTGTTTGAGGACTTGTTCTATCGAGGGTCTATGAATCTCTATACCGATAAAAAGTATCTCAGGATTACTAGCAGCTTGATGAAGCAGATGACGACCTGAACCAAATCCAACTTCTATTCTAACCTCTTTATCCTCTGGAAAGTTCTCTGCAAAATACTCTATCTTTTTAAGTGCATTTACCTCTTGGAGATGAACATTTTTCTGATACTCAGGAACATTGGAAGACAAGACATTTAAATCCGCCACCTCAGCATATGCTAAAAGTGCACGATGCACATTGTATATAGAAGCCGGTCTTGTAAGCTTGTCAGACTTCAGTAAAGATCGCTCTTTTTCATCTTTAACTAGAAGAAAAAAATCTTCATCCTCTACTGTTACCGAAATCAATTTCTCGTCAACATGATTTGAATTGATGGCAACAAAATTAAAAGTAACCTCATCTTTAACCTGAGGATACTCTATCTCTTTGAACTTCTCTATATGTAAATGTGGCATTAAATCTCGTTTAAATCTAAATCTTGTACTGGTGAAATCATCTCTTGTGGCTCACTCTCTTGAACTGGCGCATCAATGACTTCCATTTTTACCTCTTTTTTAGAGGGTGGAATTATTTTATTTGACTCTTTAGTTTTGATTTTTATCTCAAAACTTGGTTCTGATTTTATACCATTAGCATCAACACCATAAACCATATAACTATATACAGAATCTGGTAGAATTTCTTTATCTACAAATTTTTGACCTTTAATACCTTCAAAATCTTCACTAACAGTATCTATCCAACTCTTCTGGTAAGACTTTGTAACTGTAAAAGTTTTGCTTCTTTTATCAATACTACTCCAAGTGATTTCTATATTGTTTCCAACTATATTTGCTTTAACAACTGCTGGAGCGTCTGGTTTTTGAAGCGTCATTCCCTGTACAGAAATTTTTTCATGATGAGACTCTAGTCCATCTTTATCTACTACACTTACTCTGTAAAAATAGCTTTTGCCATCCTCTTCTATCTTCTCTTCAAATCTATTGTTATGTAATTTTGCAACTAACTCGTAAGAGTCATCTATACTCTCAGATCTGTAAACATAGTAAAGAGCAAAGTCTTTTACCTGCGTTTTCTCCCAAGTAAGTTTAATTTTCTTTGGAAGAGTTTTAGTCGCTTTTATCTCACTTACACCTTTTGGAAGTGCCTTAGTCATAACTTTAACAATCTGACTTGGTGAAGAGAGTATCTCATCATAAGTAAGCACACGAACACGATAGTTATAAACATAGTTATCTTTTAAATCTAAATCAATATACTCTGCGTTTAATCTCCCATCTACTGTTGCAAGTCTGCTCCAACTCTCATCGCCTAGTGTTTTTCTCTCGATAACATATAACTTCACTTTCTTATTATTATGAGGTCTCCAGATAATCTTCGCAGATCTTGGCATACCTGTTACACTATGAATCCATGATACTGACTCTAAAACAGGCAGAGAGTTTAGAACAACTACACGGCTCAGTTTCCCTTCTGCTTTTTCAGAAAATGTTTTAAATGCGTAACTATATTTTTTATCAGGATTTATATCTGTATCAACATAGTGTGTTGTAAATCTACTCTCCAAAGTTTTATGGTATTCTAACTTACTCGGCTCTTCCTCAGTAGAGGGGCTTTTTTTATAGATATAAATCCCCTGAACTCTAGGGTCTGTAATACTTTTCCACTCAAAAGCGATAGCTTTCATATCAACAACCGTACCATTTTGAGTCAATGTCACCATAGGCAAGGTATTGTCTATAGTCATCTCCTCCTTTGGTTTTGGTGTTGCACCACTGCAGCCACTAAGAACTAGTAGTGAAGCTGCGCAAAATGTTGTCAGTGTCCATAACTTCATTAATAATCTCCAAATTAAATTTTTTATCTAAATTTTCTTTCATTATATCATCAAATTCTGCACGAAAAGATAACCTTTCTTTAGTCGTAGGATGAATAAAATATATTATATACGCATGTAGCATAATTCGTTCCGATTTCTCTATTTTTGGGCTTATCGCATAGATGTGATCACCTATGATATGACGATTCATACTCTCTAAATGTACACGAATCTGATGTGTTCTTCCAGTAAAAAGTTTACAAGCTATTAACTGACTTCTCTCATCACCACTCAGAGCAAGTGACTTGAACATAGTTTTTGCATACTTTCCATGCTCTAATCCACATGCCATTTTTAAACGGTTGTGAGAACTTCTTCCAATATTTGACTCGATTACTGTGATATCCTCTTTAAGAGGTGGTGAAACGATAGCGATGTAGTATCTTCCCATACTCTTATCTTGGAGCTGCTCAGATAAAAACTCATGGGCTTTGTTATTTTTTGCAACAACCATAGTTCCACTTGTGCCTTTATCTAAACGGTGGACAATACCGTGACGCTCCTCTCCACTAATAGTTGAGAGCCTAATGCCCTTGTGTTTGAGCCAGTCAACCAGTGTTGCATCTTTAACACTTGGAGCTGGGTGAACTGTAACTCCGCTTGGTTTATTTATAACTAAAACATCATCATCTTCATAAAGAATCTCAACATCAAAGTCAACCTCTAAAGCTTTCTCTTTTTTAGGCTCTGGAAACTCTACTTTTAGAGTTTGATTAGGCTTTAGTTTCACACCGGGACGTGATACTTTTTTACCATCAACCCAAACGCAATCCTGCTTTATAAGTTGTGATATTTGTGAACGGGTTTGTCCTATTTGTCCAGCTAAAAAAGTGTCTAAACGCTCAGCTTCATTACAGATATAGTTTTTTGTTTCTCTCATTATGTCCCTTTTATGATAAACTTTTACAAAATAATATGGAGTTATAAATTTGTGGAGATTTGATAAGCGCATTTTAGCACAATTTGACTTTTTTTCTATCATTCTTATCATACCTTTAGTAATAACTTCTAACTGGCTGATTGGTGAAGTTGTCCCAGCTCTTGCACAGAAACAGAGTGCCTACGCGGGTGTTGCGTTTTTAGCCTTTATTGTTGTCTTTTTACTCCCTATTCGTAGAATGAGTTGGCTTATTCCTCTCATCTACTGGATAAATATTGGGCTACTCTTAGCTGTAGAGTTTTTTGGTCATGCTCGTCTTGGTGCACAGAGATGGATTGAGTTACCATTCATAAACGCAACTATACAGCCTTCGGAGTTTGTAAAGCCTGCACTTATTTTAATGCTCGCTTATCTCATACATAGAAATCCTCCACCGGTGCATGGTTATAGAATTAAAGATTTTCTTATACTAAGCTCATACATTTTACTTCCATTTTTTCTGATTGCAAAGGAGCCTGATTTAGGTACTGCTCTAGTCCTACTTCTTATAGGTTATGGAGCCCTCTTTTTTGTGGGTGTCTACTGGAAAATTTGGGCAACTATCATCACTGCGATTTTACTCCTTTCACCACTCTCCTATAAGTTTTTACTTCACGATTATCAAAAAGTAAGAATCAATGACTTCTTAAGTGAAAAACCATCCTATCATGTCGAGCAGTCAATAATCGCAATCGGTTCAGGTGGCTGGACGGGAAAAGATAAAGATGATGCAACACAAACGCAGATGCGTTTTTTACCGATTGCAACAAGTGACTTTATCTTTGCGTTTGTAGTTGAGAGAACAGGTTTTTTAGGTGCTTTAGCACTCATCCTTATTTATGTTATGCTGATTCTTCATCTGCTTAGTTTGAGTATATTTAACAAAGACTACTTCATCAAAGTAGTAACTGTCTCTATCTCTTTTATGATTTTTATATATATGGGTGTAAATATCGCGATGACCATCGGATACGCACCTGTTGTTGGTGTCCCCCTGCCCATGTTTAGTTATGGTGGAAGTAGTTTTTTAAACTTCATCATTCTCTTTGCAATTATGCAAAATCTTATCACCTTTAGATATAAAGATATGTATGATGTCCGTGGTACAAAAAGCTTTGTTTAAATCTACCTATAAGTTCTGAATGATAAAATAAACTTATTTAAAAAAAGGATTTTAGTATGTCAACAAGTATGATTGTATTAATTGTTGTGGGAATTATTTTAATTCTTATGTACAACTCTCTCGTCTCAAAGAAAAACCAAGTTGAAAATATATTTGCGAGTGTGGATACTCAACTCAAAAAACGTTACGACCTCATCCCAAATCTGGTTGCATCTGTTAGTAAGTATATGGAGCATGAAAAATCTCTTTTAACTGAGGTCACAAAACTCCGTGCTGAAGCAAATAAGCCAAACATCTCTGATGAGCACAAAATAGCTCTCGATGCTAAAATGACCTCTGCACTCGGTTCTATTATGATTGCTGTTGAAAACTACCCTGATTTAAAAGCAAATGAAAATGTTATGCACCTGCAACGCTCACTTAATGAAGTTGAGGAGCAGATAGCAGCATCACGTCGTGCATACAATCAAGCTGTTACTGATTACAACAACGCCATCGAGATGATACCTACAAACTTTATGGCATCGGCAATGAACTACAGACGCAAAGAGGTATTTGAAATCACTGAGGGTGAAAGAAAAAATGTCAACGTTAAAGAGTTGTTTCAATAGATAATGAAAACCATAAGTGAGCTTACAGATTTTTACTATGAAAATCTTTTTCCAACTCTTAAAGAGTTAGATAAAGAGAGAAAAGAGCTGAGATATAGAATCTTCTTAGTTGGTTTTGGTCTTACCTTTCTCTTTTTTCTTATTTTTATGCTGCTACCCTCTGCGTTTTTTGAATCTGGGGATACTATATATTTTTTTGGATTTGCCTATGTAGCTCTTGGCGGTATTATCTATAAAATGCTTACTAAAAACTATGTAAAAGGTTTTAAAGCAAACATCATCTCCCCTCTCATAAACGCAATAGACTCGAACCTCAACTACTCAAGTGAGATGCATATATCGCAGATGCTTTTTGAACGCTCAAAGATTTACACCTCATCGGTTGATAGAATTAATGGAAATGATTATGTCCACGGACATATAGATGGCATAAAGATAAAATTTTCTGACCTTCATGCTGAGAAACGCCATAGAAACTCTAAGGGAAAAGATAACTGGAGTACTATATTTCAAGGTCTCTTCATTGTTGCAGAGTTCAACAAAGATTTTCATGGCAGAACAGTCATTCTTCCCGATAGTGCGCAGAGTAGTTTTGGTGATTTGGTTGGGAATTGGTTACAGTCAAAAAACTTCTCACGTGCGGAGCTTATAAAGATGGATGACCCCGCTTTTGAAAAAGAGTTTGTAGTCTATGGAACTGATCAAGTAGAAGCGAGATATATTCTCTCTCATTCACTCATGGAAAAACTACTCCAGTTTCAAAAAAAATCACAACACCCAGTCGCTATCTCCTTTGTAAGAAACCATATACACTTAGCGATAGAGTACAACAAAGACCTCTTTGAGCCATCAATATTTCATTCACTTTTAAAGTATAAAATAGCGATGGAGTATGTTCAGACTCTACACTTGGCGATAGGAATTGTGCAAGAGTTAAAACTAAATGAAAAACTATGGAGTAAACTATGAAAATTAAAATAATGTTGTTATCTGCGTTTTTAACACTAAACCTCTCAGCTCTCACACTCGAAGAAGTACCAAGCAGTGTAACTATTGAGAATGAAAATGGTGGAATGGTTTTAGATGGAAGTGCATGGAGTTCATCTACTATAATAGATAAAGTACATGTAATGTTTTATGTAGATCCTGATGAAAAAGATACCAACAATGAGTTCTCAGCACTTTTAAAAGAGAAGAAGTACGACAGAAGTAACTACGGCTCTTTAGCAGTTATAAATCTTGCGGCTACTTGGAAACCCAACTTTGTGATAGAGTCTATTTTAAAAGGTAAACAGGAGGAGTTTCCTGACACTATTTATGTGAAAGATAAAAATAGCGTACTCGTAAATGAGTGGAACTTAGAAGATGATGCCTCAAATATTCTCATCTTTTCTAAACAAGGAAAACTTCTCTTTTACAAATCTGGAAAAATGAGCCAAGAAGATATAACAAACGCAATAAAAATCATAGAAGAGAATATATAGATGGATAGTGAAAACAGCGTACTCTCACTGAGCATAAAAGACCTCTTTACATCAAAGATGCTCAAATACTCGATACTTCCTTTTGTCTTCTCGATTATTATTCTTTACATCCTCTTTTTTGTAGTTGCTGGTATTGGACTAGAGCAACTCGGTTCTATGGAAGTTGAGAGTTCTCAAACTACTATACAAAATGGTGTACCACACACAGAGAGTTTTCAGGCGACACTTGAAGGAACTGCACTTATTCAGTTTTTAATGAGTTCTGCCATTACATCGTGGATAGCAACATTTTTGGTTTACACAATTGGTACTTTTTTAACACTCTACTTCTCTATTTTTGTTGCACTTATCGTTATAGGGTTTATGACACCTATGATATTAAAAGAGATTCATACTAGACACTACGGTGATGTAGATATGATAGGTCACTCAAACGCAGCTGAGGGAGTATTTTTAGTTCTAAAGTGGGCGCTTGTGATGCTAGGTCTCTTTATACTTTTTGTACCTCTTTACTTCATACCTCTTGTGAATATAATCGCGTTTAACTTCCCTCTCTACTACTTTTTTCATAAAGTCATGACTTATGATGTAGCTTCAACCATAGCAACAAAAGAGGAAGCTAAACAGATAAAATACTTCAATGCAACTACACTTAGACTCAAGACTTTAGGACTCTACCTAATCTC
>JAYEMB010000156.1:0-32568 GCA_034717855.1 Campylobacterota bacterium | reverse complement strand
GTCGTGTTTTACTCTTTTAAGATATCTTTTTGAACTCTAAAAAATGCCCTCTCTACATCCTCACTTGTTACATTGCCAAGTAAATCAATATAGTAACTATAAACTGGCTTATTATCTTTTTTAACATCCATTCGCAGATAACTTGAAGGAAAGTTTGTGAGTGTTTTTTCAGCTGCATTTTGATTTGAGTTACAAACTATGCCGCCTTTTTTACTCACAGTTAACCTATACTCACAATCTGAGCTAAATTTATACAAGTTATGAAGTGTTGATTCAAGGATTTTGTCGGGAGGAAAAACTATCAATCTCATACATGAGAGTCTCTTTTTTTCTACATCTTTATCAAAAACTTTAACTATAGCACTATCACTACATCCGCTAACTATAAACGCAGATGAGAGCAACAGAGTATAGATAAAATATTTCATAAATTTTAGAGCTTATCTGGAGTCAATCCAACCTCTTCAAGATAGTGACGAAGTTTAACTGCAGCATCTTTTGACAACTCATTTCTATGAGAAAGTACCATTGAGTGCTCTTTTCCCTTGAAGTGAATCAGGGCACGATGTTTCTTGTTCATATCCACTTCAGCACCATAATGCTCTAGCGCATGAATTAGCTTTGTTGTGTCAATATTACCCGATAGTGGATGATCAAATATTTTTTCGATTTTTGTTTTGTGTTTACTCATAATTAAACTCCTATGTTTATAGTTTAATTATCGTCTTTTAAAGATTAAAAGTGTCTTATCCTCTGTGTCGTAGAGTGAGAAAGTCTGTTTCTCTATCAATTTTAACCCATCGAGTTTTTGAAAAGTTTTTATTTTATGAAAGTGTTGGATTATTGTATCTTGGTACTTTGTGTAAGTCTCATCTGCGTTTTTAGAAAAAAGTGTAAATTTTGTAGCGAGTTCATCATTTAAAAACGCAGCATCTACACTTAAAAACTCTTTCTCATTTTCAGAACTCATTGTTCCCTCGGCAACATCACTAAAACCGTAACGAGTGTTTATATCTGCAATGAAAACGCCATCATCAGTTAACTTCTCTGCCACTGCGTTTAGAAACTTTACAAGATCGTCACTATCCATAAAGTTTAAGACATCAAAAATACTTACAATTGCCTCGTACTTGCCATCTACATCTGCGACATCAACACACTCTACGTCAAGACCTTGATTCTTACACTCTTCAATCATCACAGAGCTTAAATCAACACCCTTACACTTCACCCCATCACTTATCATGCGTTGCATAAAGCCACCACGACCACAACCAACATCTAAAAGAGTTTTAGGGGAATAATCATCAAGTTCTGAACGATAGAGATCATAGAGAGCTTCAGTAGCTTCTTCTATCCCTAAAAGGTGTTCTGCTTTAGCGTAAAGATCTAAATTTGTCATTTTATGCGTTTTGCTCTGCTTTTATAACTTCATTTATTTTTTCATAGATGTCTAAAACTTCATCTTTTTTAGCGATGTAGCTATTTTTGTTTGCGATAAGGTAAGTCGATGAAGTCATGATATCCTCAACAACCTCTAAACCATTCTGTTTCATTGTAGCACCAGTCTCAACAATATCAACAATCATATCAGCAAGACCGATAAGAGGAGCGAGTTCTATAGAACCATAAAGCTTGATAATCTCAACACTTACAGCTCTCTCTTCAAAATAGCGTTTTGTGATGTTAACCATCTTGGATGCAACTTTTAACTCCGGTTTTGTAAGATCAAGTTTTTCACCATTTCTCATACCGATAGAGACCTTACAAACGCCACGCTGGAGGTCAAGAAGACGAACTACATCTAAGCCCTGCTCTTCCAAAGTATCCAGTCCTACAACACCGATATCAGCCGCTTGATGGTAAACATAAGTCGCAACATCTTGGTTACGAACAAGTAAAAAACGAAACTTTGGAGTCTCCAAAATAAGTTTTCTATCATCAAATTTAAAGCTATCTCCGAAAATAGTCTCAAAAATTTCTAGTGTCTCTTTAGCAATACGACCCTTTGGAAGTGCAACTGTTAGCATCTATAACGCCTTTATATCTTTATTATTTTCGGCATTTTATCTAAATATTACTCAAAGTTTTATGAGTCCTTTAAAAAACATACTTTATGGTAATATATATATGTAGGAGATTATCTTATGCGCTATATACGATTTTTTAATGAACTGACGATAGATGATATACCACTGGTTGGTGGAAAGAATGCTTCACTTGGTGAGATGTATAACAGTCTCAAAAGTAGCGGTATAAATGTACCAAATGGTTTTGCAACTACGAGTGAGGCCTACTGGCTCTTTTTACAAGAGAACAATATAGAAGAGGATATTCGCAAAAGTTTGACTGACTTGGATATATCTGACACTACAAACCTTCAAAAACGAGCAAAAGCTGTACGGGAGCTTATGTTAAACGCAGCTCTTCCAAAAATTCTAGAGGATGAGATAATTGAAGCTTACACAATCTTATCTCATGAGTACAACATCCAAAACCTTGATGTTGCAGTACGCTCATCTGGAACAGCCGAAGACCTGCCTGAAGCTTCATTCGCTGGACAACAAGAGACATTTTTAAATATCAACTCAAAGGAGTCACTCCTTATAAATGTAAAAAAATGTTTAGCTTCACTCTTTACAGACAGAGCGATAAGTTACCGTCAAAGTCGTGGATTTAATCACTTCAAAGTAGCTCTCTCTGTTGGAGTCCAAAAGATGGTTAGAAGTGACAGATCCTCAAGCGGCATAATGTTTACTATCGATACAGAGAGTGGCTCAGAGAACTTGGTACTGATTAACTCTATTTGGGGTTTGGGAGAAAATGTGGTGAGTGGTGCTGTAAACGCAGATGAGTTTCTTGTTTTCAAACCAAAAATCAAACTCGATGTCAACTCAATTTTAAAGCGCTCATTAGGAACTAAAAAAGAGAAGATGCTATACGCTGAAGGTGGAGTAAAAACTGTTAATGTAAAAACAAGTGAATCAGAGCAAAATAGTTTTTCAATCAGTGATGATGATGTAATAAAACTCGCAAAACAAGCAATACTGATTGAGAAACACTACTCCTCTCCCATGGATATTGAGTGGGCTAAGGATTCAAATGACGAGAAGCTCTATATAGTTCAAGCTAGACCTGAAACTGTACAGAGTAAATTAACAGACTCCTCAAATATCGAGCACTATTCCATTAAACCCAAGGGTGCAAAACCCTTATGTTCAGGTCGGGCAGTTGGTGATAAAGTGGGGGTAGGCAGGGTTAAGATTATTAACAATATATCTGAATTTGCAAACTTTCAAGCTGGCGATGTTCTTGTCACAGATACTACAAATCCTGACTGGGAACCTGTTATGAAAAAGGCTTCGGCTGTTGTGACAGATAGAGGAAGCCGTACCTGTCACGCTGCTATCGTAGCGCGTGAGATTGGTGTGAGTGCTGTTGTTGGATGCATAAATGCTACAGATACCCTTACAAACGGTGACTTAGTCACTGTTAGTTGTGCTCAAGGGGATGAGGGATATGTATATGATGGAGAACTATCATATGAAAAATCAACAATAGATTTCAGTAATTTAGAAAAAACGCAAACAAAACTTTTTATGAATATTGGGAATCCGGCTGAGGCTTTTAAACTCTCCAAAATGCCAAACGATGGTGTAGGTCTTGCAAGAATGGAGTTTATCATCAACCACTCAATAGATGCTCACCCTATGGCTTTAGTAGAGTTACATAAAGGTAATCCTGTGGATGACTCTGAGAAAATAAACTCCTTTATGACTCCCCACACAGATGCAAAAGAGTTTTTTATTGACAGACTCTCTGAGGGAATCAGTACAATAGCTGCTGCGTTTTACCCTAAGCCTGTCATCATACGCACAAGTGATTTTAAGAGCAGTGAGTATAGAAATATGCCCGGTGGTCTTAAGTATGAAGCAGTTGAAGAGAATCCGATGATAGGCTTTCGTGGAGCGAGCCGTTACTATGATGAGAGCTACAAAGAGGCTTTTGAGTGGGAGTGTCAAGCCCTCAAAAGAGTAAGAGATGATATGCAACTCACTAATGTAGTAGTTATGCTTCCCTTTGTTAGAACACCTGATGAGGGTAAAAAAGTAATCTCTATTATGAATAAGCAGGGTCTTAAACAGGGTGAGAATGGGCTAAAGATATACGCAATGTGTGAAATTCCCTCAAATGTAATTTTGGCAGATGAGTTTTTAAAGATATTTGATGGCTACTCTATAGGCTCAAATGATTTAACACAGTTAGTTCTTGGAGTAGATAGAGAGAGTGCAAAGATAGCCCATATATTTGATGAGAGAGATAAGGCTGTAAAAAGGATGCTAAAGATGGCTATAGATGCCTGTAAAAAAGCTGATAAGTATATCGGAATCTGTGGACAAGCACCATCCGACTATCCGGAGATAACAGAGTTTTTGGTAAAAAACAAGATAGACTCAATATCACTCAATCCTGACTCCCTCTACAAGATGAACAGAGTTGTTAGTGCGATAGAGAGTTTGTAATAACTTTTTTCATTCCTTTAAATATAAGGGTCTCATCAACTCTTACATTTTGAAAAATATGAGCAAGTTTATCTGCATCACCACCTGTTAGAACTATCTTCATCTTATGTGACATCACTTCAGAGTAAAGTGTTTTCAGGTAGCCGTAACTTATCGCATCTGTAGAGTTTTTAGGGAGTTTATTTAAGTCTAAATTTAAGTTAAACTCATAGGCAAGTTGGGGTGATATACTCTCATAAGTTTTACTCATTGCCTTTACTCCCGGATATATAAAACCGCCTTGAAAAACTCCATCTTTAACCACATCTACAGTGATGGCACTTCCAGCATCCACTATAACACCGCTCTCTATAGCTTCACAGGCAAAAATTCTATCCACTCCCATTGTCTCGTAGTATTGAGACATATCTACTCTCTCTTTTAAATCTATCCAGTTCTCAAGAGTTTGCAGAAGCTCATTCACAGCTGCGTTTACAGATATATAATAGACATTTTGTTTGATGCTTAAGGGGTCAAACTCAGTGACACTCTCTTTATAATCTCTATCTTCATTTAAAAAGTGATAAGAGGTATTTCCTATGTCACAAAGAAGCATTATTGAATTTTCCAACCCTGCGTTTTAAATGCTTCTTTTGCTTTAGAGCACAGAGGAGCGTCTATAAAAAGAATTTTATGTTTAAAATTATGCTCACAATAGATAGTAAGTTTTGAGTAAATCTCTTCAAATTTATGTACATCTTTCATAAGCAATCGACTCTTCTGACTCACAGCGAATATTGCCCAGAAATAGCCACTTGTATCTGTCGCTTTATACATTTTTATCTTGTTTCTAATACCTAGCTCTTTTGGGGAGACCTCTTGCATTTTTTTATATATTTTTCCCTTAGCTCTGAGGGAGTCAACTACCATCTGCATATCGATTTTTTAGCCTTTATTTTTAGTAATGAAATTCTATCTAAATATTTATTTCAATATACTTTTGACGGTTAAAATAAACTTTTATGTTATTTTAACCGTCAATATTCTATAATTTCTTATAATTTTCAAAAGGTTTTATTATGATTAAACTACTACTTTCAATATTTATGATTTTAACTTTCACTGCCTGTGAAGATAAAAAACCAAAAGCTAAACTTGATGGTAAAAAACTACTAGAGCAGAAGTGTGCCTCTTGTCATAACTTAAACATGCCTCCAGTTATCTCAGATGATGAACTAGCACCACCAATAATGGCAGTCGCCTTTCATATGCCAAACTTTATGGAGCCTAAAGATGAAAGCCAAAGAGTTCCAATGGCTATAGAGTTTGTAGTGGATTATGTTTTAAATCCATCGCTTGAAAAATCCTACTGCGATGAAGAGAGTATAAAACGCTATGGTCTGATGCCCTCTCAAAAAGAAAACGCAACTGAAGATGAAGTAAGAGCGATAGCTGAATATATGTTTAGACACTACACACAGGCTAATTTATCAAAAACACAAGAGGAGATAGCTGCGTTTAACGCGCTCTCTGATGGAGAAAAACTAGCCCTAAAATACAAATGTTTAGGGTGTCATAAAGTAAACAAAAAAGTTGTTGGTCCTGCGTTTGTAGATATTGCTAAAAAATATAAGGCTTCAAGAAGTGAAATAATTCAGAGTATTCAAAATGGAAGTAAGAGAAAATGGGAGAGTTCAAATGGAGCAGTAATGCCACCATTTAAACAGATAAATGAAGATGAGTTAAATACCCTCTCAGAGTGGATTAAAAACTCTGACTCATAAAGTTTGGATAAAATCGTTTGATTATGAAGTAAACTTTACACCCGATGCAGTAGTTAAAAAAGACATCAAGTAGAGAACAAGCAAGAAAGATTGCCGCGACTATGAACGAAGCTATCCAAGCATTTAAAAAGTGCGTAGCAATAAGCAGCACAACAAAGAGAAGTCCAAACATACCAGCTAATCTTTTCGCTCCGCCATCTGTAAACTTATCTTGAAATCTTAATACTTTTTTTATAGAGCTTGATAACATATGAATGGCAGAGAGCTCTTTTTTACAAAATAGTTTTACACTAAAATCCAGTGCTAAAAATAGTAATATATAGATATTTGGGTCAGCCAGATATATAATGACCAGAGATGCTACAAACAGAGCACTTAGTCTTGATACATTTGAATCAACTCTCTCAAAATTGAGAGGACACGAGTTTGCCATAAGAGAAGTCCTTGGTTCTAAATAATAATCAAATTTTAGTGAGATTTTCTTATAGTTTCTTGTATTTGATCTATTACTTTTTCTAATTTTGATTCTTTTGCAAAACATTGTCTCATTGTGCATGCCAAGTACTCATCATCTTCACTTTTCTTAGTTAAAACATATGGGTAACTTATATTCTCTATCTTTTTTCTATATTTGACAAGATTCTCTTGTTTGCTTTTGAGACTCACGACTTTTAACTCCTGCATCAAAAACGCAGTTGCAGCAGCTGGAGCATCCGATTGTTTTAAACGCAGTTCCTTGTGTAGGCTTTGCAGAGTCGCGTTTGCCAACTTCTCATATCGAAATGACTCTTTGAGAGTTGCCATTTTTAAGATATTTTGAGCCATTTTTGAGAGTGGAGATGTGTAGTACTTATCTTTAAGCGTAGCCTTTATGTTTAAACCATCATCGCTGAGATACCAAACACCATCTCTATAAAACTTAGCTTTAGCCTTGTTAAGCAGATACTCTGCAAAGTCGAGTTTTTCATCTTCAAAAGTCACCTCATAACCCGCAATCAATGCTGAAATTAAAAAGCTGTAATCTTCTAAAAATCCTAATTGTTCAGGTTTTTTATCGCCTATAGTTTGATGGTATAGCTCTCCCCTTTCAAACATTAAACCAGTGAGTGCTGTTAAATGTTTCTCAGCTTTTATTTTATACTTTTCATCGACTACAGAAGCTTTGAAAAGTGCTTCTATCATCAAAGAGTTCCAAGCCGTATTTATCTTTTTATCTATAAATGGAAACTCTTTTGTAGCTCTCACTTTTAAGAGTTCTATTTTAAACTCTTTAAACCCTTTTGGTCTTTCATCTCCATAAAAATTGAGATGAACTCTCTCTTCAAAGTTTCCATCTATCGTAAACTCTAAAGACTCCTCTATCTCTTTTGCGTGAGGGTTATTTTTAAGTGCATCTCTCACTTCTAGAGGAGTAAAAAGAAAGAATTCCCCCTCTTTATGGTCTGTGTCGGCATCACTCGCACTATAGTACAAATCATTTTTTAAAAATCTATAATCAAGCATAGCAACAGACTCCTCTACAACATCTCTATAGAGTTTTTTATTACTCAGCAGATAGCCTCGAAGATAGAGCGGTATCAGTTCAGCTTGATTGTAAAGCATCTTCTCAAAGTGTGGAATCTCCCAGGCTGCATCCACGGTATAGCGGTAAAAACCTCCACCAATATGGTCATAAAGACCTCTGAGTGCCATAGTATCTAACATCTCATAAGAGAACTTCAGTAGCTTTTCATCTTCATTTATTTGCGCTATATCCATCATAAGCGAGAGTTTTGAAGCCTCTGGAAACTTTTTACTTCTTCCAAAACCTCCATAGATGGAGTCATAACTTTTTAAAATCGACTCATTGAGAATTTCAACAGATATATCTTGAGACTCTTGCCTTAAAACTTTTTTCGTATTGTTTAGTATATTTTCTATTTCCTCTACATACTCTTGAGCTGCGTTTTTCTCATAAGCAGCGCCAAGTTTATCTAAAAGAGTATCTAAACCCTCAGAGTAGGACTCTCTTTTTGGAGGAATGTAGGTCGTGATATAAAATGGTTTTTTCTCTGCTGTTAAAAAAACACTCAGTGGCCACCCTCCGACTCTCTTTTTAAGTTTTTCATGAAGCAGTTGGTAGTGCACATCGAGATGTGGCATCTCCTCTTTATCAACCTTTATAGAGATAAAATACTTATTAAAGAGTTGTGCGAGTTTTTCATCTTCAAAAGACTCTCTTGCCATCACATGACACCAGTGACAAGTTGAGTAACCAATAGACAAAAAGATAGCCTTCGTTTCTGCCTTAGCCCTCTTAAACGCAGCATCACCCCAAGGCATCCACTCTATAGTGTTTAACTCATGCTGTTTTAGGTAGGGAGAGGTCTCAAACTGAAGATTATTTTTAAACTCTGATGCATATAAAAAGTTTAAAGAGATTAATAGTAATATAGAGCTTATTATTCGCATAGTAGCACCTTTATATCATTATACTTAAACTATTTAAATTATAGAATTTGAGTTTTTTGTGATATATTAAATATCTATATATGTTATAATAAAAACTTAATTAGGTAAGCTGTCTAGTTAAAGTTTAAAGAGGATTATTAATGAAAAAAATATTAGCAATGTTTTCACTCGCACTATGTTTAAACGCGTCTGAAATAACACTTAGCTCACTAACACTTAATGAAGCAATAAATATATTACAGAGACAAAACTTAGAGATTCAAGCAGCAAAACTTGATGTTGAAGTTGCCAAAGAGGATGCAAACACTGTTTCAGGTATGAACTGGGGTAAATTAGACTTTGAGCAAAATATAGCTCGTTCAAACGATGCCGGAAATGTATTTGGTTTTAAACTCACTTCTCGTGAGGCTAGCTTTGGAGATTTTGGTTTTGCAGAGTTTGATAATACGAACCCAGACATTTTAAATGTTCAACCAAATGATTTAAACTACCCAGATGACAGAAATTTCTTTCAGAGTAAACTGAAGTATGAAGTGCCACTCTTTACAGGTTTCGCACTCTCAAGTTACTCTGATATCAAGAACTCTATGACCAAGATGAAAACCTTGGAAAAAGAGCAACTTATAAATGAAAAAACTTACCAACTGAGAAAAAGTTTTTACGATATGGCACTCCTTAAATCATCTATGGAGAACCTCAATAAGATTTTAGAGAATATTAATGTACTTGAAGAGATGACACAGAGCATGATTGATGTTGGGTATGCTAAAAAAGTCGACCTTTTAGAGGTTAAGGCTAAAAAAGGAAATGTAGAGAGACTTCTTATGAATATGGAGTCAAACAAAAAACTTCTCTACCACTACTTGAGCTTTTTACTTAACCAAAAGATAGAGAGTATTACAGTTCCAAGCAGTGATGTACCTATGCCACTCTATAGTGACCTAGATATCTTAAACAAGAACCTTGATATTCAAAAAGCGAAGACTGGTCTAACTATTAGAAAGAGTATGCTAGAGGCATCAGAAGCATCATACTACCCTACAGTTGGCGCATTTGCAGAACTTGCAACTGCTGATGACACACTCCTCGGTGATGCGGGTGATCATAAGTCATATACAGTTGGTGCAAGACTTACTTGGAATATATTTAATGGCGGTATAGATGGTGCCAATATTGAAAAGTCAAAGTTAGAACATCTAAAAACGCTTTCACAGGTAGAACTTGCAAAAAATGGTATTACTCTACAAGTCGCAAAAATCAGAACTGAAATATTAAATGCTGATGATGAGATAAAATCTTTAAAGAATGAGTTAGCCTTAGTGGATCTGATCTATGAAAACTATGAGGGTAGATATAGAGAAAAACTCTCATCAATGAGTGATGTAATTATTAAGCAATCTGAACAGATTCAAAAGATATTAGAACTACAAGTAGCAAAAAACAGACGTAATCAAAAAGTATTTGCACTTGAAAAATTAGCAAACGGAGAACAAAAATAATGATAATAAGCAATAAATTGCAATGCATGAAATCACTAAATGATTTCAGTAAAAAACTTTTAATAATAGCAGTACTTGGAACTACGCTTGTAGCAGAAACACTTACTCTTTCAGGGAGTGTTATCTCTGATAACCAAAAGATGATTACAAGCCGTTTTATGGGCTTTGTAACAAATGTAAATGTGTCAGAGGGTGAGAAGGTAAAAAAAGACCAAACTCTCTACACTATTGATTCACGTGAGATTGATTCAGCAAAAAGACAGTCTGAACTTAGCCTTCAGATGTATCAAAATCAATTTACAAATGTAAAACTAAACCTTGAGAGATATAAAAGACTTCTTGAAAAAGATATGGTTTCTAAGTACGAGGTAGAGAATCTTGAACTTGCGGCACTAAACCTTCAAGATATGATATCTATCGCTGAGGCTAGACTTCAAGAGGTTGAAAACCAATACAAGTACTTAAACATTACAGCTCCAAACAACGGTGTTGTTGTTGCTAAAAACATTAAAGTTGGTGAGATGGCAATGCCTGGTATGCCAGCTATTATCCTCTCAGATTTGAGCAATCTAAAAATCTCTGCTGAGATTGCAGAGAGTAATCTTTCACAGATTAAGCATAACAAAAAAGTAACTGTAAAAATCCCTTCATTAGGTATTAAAACTATTGGTAGAATATCTGCGATTATTCCAAACTCAAATCCGATGACACACACATTTAAGATAAAAGTATCATTTAAAACGAAGCATAGATCAGTTTACCCTGGTATGTATGCAACTATAGATATAAACTAAGGCGAACATATGAACCATAAAAAACCTTATGAACCGACGGACGTAGCAGGAAAACTCGCATCTGCGTTTTTAAGAAGTCCTCTTACAGTTGTTCTTGGTATTTTTCTTTTAGCCATTGGATACTTAGCACTTCTTATTATGCCTCGTGAAGAGAATCCTCAAATGGTTGTCTCTGGCTCTACTGTTATCGTTGCCCTCCCTGGTGCAAGTGCTGCAGAGATAGAGAAGGTAATCGTTCAGCCTCTTGAGAGAAAGATGAAAGAGGTAAAAGGTGTTGAGCATATTTTTGGTCGCGCTATGGATAATGTTGGTATCGTAAACGCAGCCTTTTTTATAGGTGAAGAGAAAGAGGATTCTAACCTCAAGGTTTACGATAAAATCATGCAAAACTCAGATATTTTTCCGCAGGGAGCTATGAGTCCAGTTATTAAACCACTTGACATCGACATTGATATTCCTGTTGTATCTATTGCGTTTTTTGCTGACAATGACAAAATAGGTCATGTAGAACTCCACGATAAAGTAAAGAAGATTCAACATCATCTAAATGGACTTCCAAATGTTGCTGTTACAGCTATAAAAGGACAACACAAACATCAGTTTAATATTGAAGTTGATCTTAATAAACTCTCGGGTTACAATATCTCTATGGGACAGATTGTAACAGCAGTCCAATCTCTCTCATATAGCGTTCCAGCAGTTAAAAATAGAACTAAAGATAATGAGATTGTTATGCTTGGTGTTAAGAACGCTATCGAGAGTTCAAAAGATGTTGGTAATATCTTAGTTGCGCAATATATGGGTTCACCTATATACTTAAAAAACATCGCAACTATAAGTGACTCTTACGATATTCAAAACTTTCAATCCGCTTCTATCAGTATTCAAGGTGAAGATGGTAAGTTTTCACCACTCCAAGAGCAGGTAACTCTGAGTGTATCAAAACTTCAAGGTACAAACGCAGTTGTTATTGCAAACGCAGTTAAAAAAGAGTTAGAGACATATAAAGAGTTTCTACAAAAAAATGGTATCTCTTATGTAATTACTAGAAATGATGGGGAGAGAGCAAATGAAGCGGTTAATGAGCTTGTTTATCACTTAGTGCTCTCTATTGTAATCATTGCTGTACTTCTTGTTTTAGTTCTTGGTTGGAGAGAGTCTCTCATAGTTACTTTTACTGTTCCTGCCATCTTGGCAATTACACTCTTTGTAGCCTACCTCACTGGACAGACCATAAACCGTATTACCCTCTTCGCGTTTCTGCTCTCGCTAGGACTATTAGTAGATGCGGCGATTATTGTTATTGAAAATATTCACAGACACTATCACTCGCCAGAGTCAGCACATGAAAGTGCAGATGACTTGATGATAAAAGCAACGGACGAGATTGGACCACCGACAAATATTGCAACACTAGCGATTATCATGACAATGGTACCTATGGCATTTGTTGGTCAAATGATGGGTCAGTTTATGAAACCGATTCCCGCAAATGTACCTGTTGCCTTAGTAGCTTCACTTTTTGTTGCTTATATTTTCACTCCTTATTTAGCTGTTAGGATGTTAAAAAAGCCAGATCACTCTAAAGGAGGAGAGCATTAATGTTTAAAAAATTTGAAAAAGCTGTTTTAGATGGCATACAGAGCTCTGCACAGAGAAGATTTATACTCATTGGTACATTGGTAGCATTTATTCTATCTGTAATGATGATAGCTCCTACAAAAATAGTTTTAGCAAAGATGCTACCTGGTAAAAATAACGATACTTTTACAGTATATGTTGACCTTCCAAATGGAAGTTCAATTGAGCAGACAAAGCAAGTTAGTGACTGTGTTGTTGGATTTATACAAAAGGAGAAAGAAGTAGTTGATACTGAAGTCTTCTTAGGTATGGGTTCACCTCTTGATTTTGCAGGTCTGATAAAAGGTTCACACTTTAAAAACTCAGAAAATGTAGCTGAAGTAGTTCTAAATCTTACAAAAAAACATAACAGAGTTGAGCCATCATATATGATGGTTCAAAGAATGAGACCTATCATAAATGAGAGCTGTGCCAAAATATTTCCAAATACAAAAATATCTTTTGTAGAACCACCTGCTGGACCTCCAGTTTTAGCCGCAGTTGTTGCTGAAATATATGGTTATGATGCCCAAGGTATTAGAGAGTTAGCAACTAGAGTCTCAAATGTACTAGAGAAGACTGAGGGTTTAGTTGATGTTGATATCATGCAAGATGATATCTTTGACACTTATGAGATAAAAGTAAATACTGAAAAAGTCTCACGTTCAGGTGTCTCTGTAAAACAGTTAAACGACATACTCTACCTTGCGTTTGAGGGGATGAATATAGCTGTTAAAAACTCAGATATATATACAGACCAGATTCCTATTCACTTATCACTCAGCCAAGAGTCTAAAAAATTCTCTAAGAAAACTATAAACTCAGTGAAAGCGAAACTCTCATCACTCAAACTTATGAATAAAAGAGGGATGATGATTCCTCTTACTGAACTAGTAGCAGTAGTGCCAAAGAAATCTAATGCGATGATTTTAAGTAAAAACCTTTATCAGATGACAAGTGTAATGGCTGAGACTGATATGGTCTCTCAAGTCTATCCTCTTATGGATGCAAGAAATGTCATCATAGATACTTTCTCAGATGATTATGAGATTACTAAAACTGGTCTTTTTAATCTCCAACTTAAAAATAAAGAGACAGCTTCTATCTACAGACTTGTATGGGATGGAGAGATGGAAGTTACACTTGATACCTTTGTAGAGCTTGGAGCTGCGTTTATAGCTGCTCTGGTACTTATATTTTTACTGATGGTGATTTACTATAAAAGTTATACTTTGAGTGGAATTATTCTACTTGGTTCATTTTTATCTATCATAGGTGTAATTGTTGGACACTGGATAATGGATCTCTTTACAGCGGATACTTTCTTTTTAACTGCGACATCTCTCATCGGATTTATCGCACTTATAGGAATCAGTTCTCGTAACTCTCTGCTTCTTATTGACTTTACAAAATCATTGATGGATGAAAAAGGAATGCATAAAGCAGAAGCTATTGCATACGCAACGGCAACACGTGCTAAACCGATTTTCTTAACTGCAGCAGCTATTATCTTGGCTTCGACACTTCTTGCTGGAGATGCTGTATTTGGTGGTCTTGGTGTTGCTCTGATATTTGGAACTGTAGCAGCTGTAATTGCATCACTAATTGTTGTACCTGTTCTTTTACAGATGGCAGACCTAGAGAAACACTTTCACTTTCACGAGAAAAAATCAGTCTCTGTTAACGACCCTCTTTAATAAGAGCTAAGTCTCACTCCCAAGTTTCACTTGGGAGTATCTACTTCAACTATATTTCCAAAAGAAAAAGAATTTGCCCTCGCTCCCAAGCTCCAGCTTGGGTGTACTCCTAGTTCCCAAGTTTTACTTGCTAACTCATATATTACTTTATATTATTACTAATGTATGCACACCAAGGGCACTTCCTACGGGGCGCACTCCCAAGTGGAACTTGGGAACGAGAAGGTGAAACTTGAGAACGAGAGGGAGGGGATATTTAAAAGAGAAGTTATATACGAACGTAATTTGCGCTGATACAAGCATCAAGAGATGCAAGTTCAGCTAATGTAGTCTCATCAACACTATTATCAACTAAGATAACAGCTAAGGCTTGAGACTCATTATTTCTCGAGAGTGCAAAGTCAGCAATGTTAACATTATGGTTTGCTAAAGTAGTACCTATGCTACCGATAACACCGGGAACATCACTATTTTTAAATAAAATCATATCACCCTTAAGAGCAACCTCAATATCGAAACCGTCAATTGCGACGATACGTTTCACACCATCATCAAAGATAGTCGCAGAGATAGTCGTAGTTCCTTCAGCTGTTGTAAGTTTTACAGTAATAAGGTTTTTAAATACAGCAGAGTCAGCGAGTGCTTCTGATTCTATTTTAATACCTTTCTCTTTAGCAACAAAGTCTGCGTTTACATAGTTGATAGTATCACCACTATTTTGACTCATAGCTCCAACTGCAACAAATGTAGCAAGTGAATCAACATACTCAGCAATCTCACCGTGACCGCTAACTTTAATAGCAATGATTTGAGACTTGTTCATCTGTGATTCTAAGAAACCGATTTTTTGTCCCATCTCTAAGAAAGGTTTTACAAATGATGGTATTTTAGACTCATCAATTGGAAGGTTCATAGCGTGAGGATATGCTATACCTTTAGCCGCTTCCATTGCATTTGCAGCTGCTTGAGTACCGATGTTATACTGAGACTCAAAAGTGTTAGCACCTAAGTGAGGAGACACTGTAACATTATCAAGATCTAAAAGTGGGTGGTCAGTTGCTGGTTCTTTGTTAAATACATCGATACCTGCAAAACGGATTTTGCCATTTTTAAGATTGTTATAAAGAGCCTCTTCATTGTAAAGACCGCCACGAGCACAGTTGATTACAACTACACCATCTTTCATCTTTGCAAACTCTGGCTCATCAATCATACCAACAGTCTCTTGATTTTTAGGAGTATGTATAGTAATGATGTCACAAGCTAAAATATCTGCAAAATCTTTCGTATAAGTCATATCTAAATCTGTAACTTTAGATGGGTGAATATATGGATCAAACGCAACAATATCCATCTCAAAAGATTGTGCACGTTTAGCAACACGGCTCCCGATATTACCAAACCCGATAACACCAAGTTTTTTACCTTTCATCTCATGTCCGTACCACTTCTCACGTTTCCAGATTCTCTGGTTTTTAAGGTGGTCGTGTGAGTATGGAAACATTCTCATACATGAGAGCATATGAGCCATAGTAAGCTCAACTGCTGCGATAGTGTTAGCAGTAGGTACATTCATAACAATGATACCCTCTTTAGAACATCCCGGGATATCTACATTGTCAACACCGACACCGGCACGAACGATTGCTTTCATATTTGTTGCATGTTTGATAAAATTAGCATCTACATCAGTTGAACTTCTAGTAATTGCTACATCTGCTGTAGGAATAATTGTTTCTACTAACTCTTTTTTGTCAACATCCGCTGCCATTATAAAGTTTATGTTCTCATCATTTTTAAGCATCTCAAGACCAGCTTCATGAATATGGTCACAAACTACTACTGTATGTTTCTGCATTTTTAGTATTCCTCTTTGTACGGCTTTACACTTGCCGAAATTTGATAGTTTTTTAGTACATCTACTAAAGAATTTAATTTATTTATATCTTGTGAATAAATAAGTAAATCTACACTCTCTTTCTCTTTTTTAAGAAAGTATCTAAACTTATGTTGCTTCAACTCCTCTTTCAAACAAAAAAGTTGATAAGGATCCAAAAGGGAAGCAGACAGTTTATAGGTTATAGTTTTATTTATTTTTTCATCTAAGTCAACTTTTACATAAACTTCATTTACAGGATATGAGTACCCTAATCTTTGCGTTTTTGAAAAATGGTTTAGCCAGACTTTCTCTGGTTTATTTTGAGCCACTTCACTCTCAAGCGTCAATGGTTCACTATCTCCAAACTCAACAGATGAGTTAATGGAGATAAGAAAGAAAACTATAAAAATAGCTACTCCAAATGCTAGAAAAGGAGCAAACCACTTTATAATTATTTGCATTTTAAATGCTTATTTAAATTTATCTTTTATTAAATCACCTAAAGAGTGTGATTCATTATCATTGATCTCTTCAAGCATCGCTTGATTTTTAATGTAATCTAGTTTTTTAACAGATAGACGGATACGATCTCTTTTTGTATCGATTACTGCGATAGCTGCTTCAATCTCTTGACCAGCCTCTAACTCTTCTTTTACAAGTGGAGTTAAATCTTCATCACGAATAAGTGCATCAACACCATCTTCTAAAGAAACAAATACACCGAAATCTTTAATGTCACGGATAGTACCGTTAACAATAGAGCTTGTGTTGTGAGTTGTAGCAAACTTATCAATAGGAGACTCTAAAAGAGTTTTTCTGTTCAGAGATATTTTTTGATCTTCAGAGTTGATTTTAGCGATTTTAACTTCAATCTCTTCACCAGATTTTAATACATCTTTACATTTTGTATTTTTATCCCATGAGATATCTTGATTATGTAAAAGACCTTCAACACCAGAGATACGAACAAACGCACCAAAATCAGTAAGAGAAGTAATAGTACCAGTTACAACATCACCCTCTTTGTAGTTCTTTAAGAACTCATCAAACGGTTTTGGTAAAAGTCTCTTAAGTGAAACGCGAAGTTTATGAGTTTTAGAGTTAATTTCGATAACTTCAACATCAATCTCTTCACCAACAGTTAAGTAATCATTAGGATTTTTAACATTTTTGTTCCAAGTGATTTCTGAAATGTGTAAGAAACCTTCAATATCATTACCAAGGTCAACAAATACACCGTATGCTTCAATATTTGAAACAGTTACAGTAATAGTATCACCTTCATCTAATTCAGTCTCAACTTCTGCCCATGGATCTGGAAGAACAGCTTTGATTGAAAGTGATAAGTGACGTTTGTCTTTATCGTAAGAGATAGCTTTAACAGTTACAACATCACCCTCTTTGTAAAGTTTTGATGGGTTAACTGGACCCTTGTAAGAGATCTCGTTGTAGTGTACTAGACCATCAACACCACCAACATCTACGAACATACCGTAGCTAGTGATTTTTTTGATTGTACCTTCAACAATAACATCTTCTGCCATTAGTTGATCGATAATCTCTTTCTTTTTCTTTCTCTCTTCGTTAAATAGTTTACGACGAGAAACAATGATTGAGTTCTCTGCAGCATCTATTTTGATAACTTGAGCTTTAATCTTACGACCAACAACATCATCACTATCTTTAAACGCAGCTAGTGAACGAGGCATGAAAAATGATACAGCATCAGCTTCAACTACATAACCACCACGGTTTTTACTAGTAATTACACCCTCAATAACTAACTCTTCAAAGTCATCTTTATTTGCATCAATAAACGCAATAGTCTTCTCTTGCTCTAAAACTTTTTTGTAAGATATTTTAGGACGCTCATTGTAGTATCCCATTACCATTACTTTAATCTTATCGCCAGTATTAAACTTTAGTTCACCATCTTCTGTGATTTCATCTAAGTATAAAATACCCTCTAGCTTATCGCCAACACCAACTAATGCTCTATTTTCATCCGCTTGGATTTCAACAATTTCACCTTCTACTATACGGCTTGTCTCTTGTTTCTTCTCACTAGCAGCAAACATCTCTGCAAAATTTTCTTCTTCTTCAAATGATTCGTTATCGAACGCCATTACCTATCCTCTGTTACATAAAAATTGTCGTGATTATATCTAAAAAATAGTTATATTGATATTAAATTAGGAAGAAGTTCTAAAAGTGTAGAGAGTTTGTTAACTATAGGAGGGTTAACAAACCTTTTTTTCGATTGCGTTTATAACATTTTGTATAATCCAGTCAGGAGTTGAAGCACCGGCACTGATACCACAAAACTTCTTACCCTTAAACCAAGAGTAGTCTAAATCATTTTCATCTTCTATATGATGAGAGTTTGCACAAAAATCATGTGAGATACTAGAGAGCTGTTTAGTGTTAGAGGAGTTTTTACCACCGATAACAATCATAACATCCGCTTTTTTAGAGATTTTTCTCACAGCCTCTTGATTTTCAAAAGTTGCGTTACATATAGTATTAAATACTCTAACTTCTTTATGACGAGGAATAAGATAGTTTGCAACTTCCATATAGTCTTCAACTTTTCGGGTAGTTTGAGCTATCAAAGCTATCTTCTCGTGAAGTTTTAACTCCATCAAATCAAATACATTTGTTACAACAGTTGCACCATGTGTTGCATAAGACTTTACTCCCTTTATCTCAGGGTGAGCTTCATCTCCAAAAATAACAACCTCATAACCGGCTTCACTCATCTCTTGAGCTATCTCTTGAGGTTTTGTAACAAATGGACAGGTCGCATCTACAACATCAACACCACTTTTTTTAAGCTCTGCTAGCTCATCTTTAACAATACCGTGAGTTCTTACAATCGCTTTTTCACCAGGTTTAAACGCAGTAAAGTCCTCAACAAGACCAACTTTGAAGTCTTCATCAAGTCTTGCTATCTCTTTAGAGTTATGTATCAATGGTCCGTAAGTCGCAGCATTTTCATTCTCTTCTGCAATCTTAATCGCACGCTTTACACCAAAACAGAAACCGTAGTTTTCAGCTAGTTCTATCTTCATAATCAACTTAACTCCACTTTTGTAATACGTCCAAGTAGTTCAAAAAAGTTTGGAAAAGATGTATTTATACAATCTAAATCAGTAACTTCCATCCCACATTTAAGACCCGCAATAATAAAACTCATTGCAATTCTATGATCACCGTCACTATCTACTATGGCTTTTTGAAGCTTACCACCAACAACACTGTAACCATCTTTATACTCATGTACTTCAATAGAAGCCGCACGAAGGCCTTCAACTACTGTAGAGATTCTGTCGGACTCTTTAACACGAAGCTCCTCTGCGTTTTTAATCAGAGATTCACCCTCTGCACAGGCCATAGCGATTGAGAGTACTGGAAGTTCATCAATGAGCCAAGAGATATTCTCTTCAACTACTATACCTTTGAGTGGAGCATGCTTAACTCTTATATCTCCAATCGGTTCATACTTATTGTCAGTTATCTCATAAGAGATATCTGCACCCATTCTCTCTAGAGCCTTAAATGCTTCTATTCGAGTTGGATTAAGGGTAACACCCACTAAAGTAATATCTGAATCTGGAGTAATCGCAGCGGCTACTGCAAAGAAAAATGCACTTGAGGGGTCAGCTGGTACTCTGATAGTTAAAGGAGAGAGAAGTTCTTTCATCGGCGTGATAGTTGTCTTTAAACCATCAACTTCAATACTAGCTCCCATACCTTTTAGCATTCTTTCTGTATGGTCACGTGAGAGTTCAGGTTCTACATATGTACAAACGCCATCAGCTCTTAGAGCTGCTAAAATCATACAGCTTTTTACTTGTGCAGATGCAATTTTACTCTCATAGTCAAAAGCATTCAAAGATGCTCCACGGATAGAGAGAGGTGCCAAATCACCATCATTTCTACCATCAAGCTTTGCACCGATATTTAAAAGTGGAGTTGTAACTCTTTTCATTGGACGAGAACGAAGGTATTTATCTCCAGTGAGTACAAAGTGACCATTAGCAGAACTTAGTAGTCCACAAAAGAGTCTCATACCTGTTCCAGAGTTTCCACAATCAAGCACTTCAAAACTCTCTTTTATCCCCTCAGAACTCACCTTAATAGTAGTTCCATCATCAACAACAGTAGCACCAAGGTTTTTTACAATCTCTAAAGAGTTAAGTGTATCTTCTGCTCTTAAAAAATTTGTAATCTCACTCGTTCCCTCCGCTAACATAGAGAACATTACACTACGATGCGAGATAGACTTATCAGGTGCTATTTCGCGAATAGATAGAGAAAAATCAGAACATGGAGATACTACTACTCTGCTCATCTAAGCCCTACTCCCAACTCAGAGTTAAGTGCCTCTAAAATTTTGTCCATTGATGAAGTGATATCCTCTTCTTCAAGAGTTTTCTCTTGTGATTGAAGTACAAAACGCAGTGAAAGACTCATACTTTCACCTAGCGTTTCGTCACTATATTTATCAACAGGATAAAAACGAATAAGTTCTTTAATATCACAAGTCTCAATCACTGATTTTAGATGCTCATAATTCATCTCTTGAGGCATAATAATACTCAAATCTCTAAAAGATGCCTGATATTTAGAGGATTTTTGTGCTACTTTAAGTCCGTATGGAATTTTGTCAAAATCTAGCTCACACACATATGTATTATCTAAATCATAACTCTTCTCAACATCAGGATGAACACGAAACAGCTCTCCAACTACTTCACCAGCTATAAGAACCTGTGCAGATTGGTATATATGAGATAGTGAATGTGAAGTTTCATACTCTTTAAGCTCAATATTTCCAACAATATCAGAGATTTTTTGAACAAAAAACGCAAAGTCAACTTTAGCAGGCTTACCTGCGTTTGAGAGACTTTCACGCTCAATATCTCCACTAAAGAGCATAGCCATCTTCAGACTCTCATCCCTTGTAGGAGAGAACACCGAACCAATCTCAAAAAGTTTTACAGATGAGTATCCATTTTTCACATTAGCTGATGCAGCTTTGAGTAGTCCTGTTAACAGAGTTGGTCTTAGAGTATCAAGTGTTTGAACTATTGGGTTAAGTAGTTCAAGTTCATCTTTAGTAGTCTCAAATCCGTACTTTGTAAGTGTCTTTTTTTCATCAAATACAAAGTGAACAGACTCAAAAAATCCACTCTGTGCCCCACGATGTCTAAATATACTGCGTTTCTTATAAGCTACATAATCATCTTCAAGTCTATTATCTTCAGTGAGTTCAAAAGCTTTTGATGGAATATTATCAATACCAACCATACGAACAATCTCTTCAATAATATCTTGCTTATTTACAATATCGTGACGAAACTGTGGAACTGTTATTACAAAATTATCTGGAGATGATTTAGATGTATCAAATCCGAGATTTTTTAAGATTTTAGAGACAACTATTTTATCTATTTTAGCGCCTATAATCTCATCTATTTCCTGTTTTGTAACCATAACAATTTTATCTTTTTTAGTATCAGCAATTTTTATACTACCACTAAAAGTAGATGATTCTGAATTTGCTTCAATCAAACCGATACAGTAAGAGAGACCCCCTTTGAGTTCAGGTTCACTTCCGCGAGAAGTTTTGTAAAACATTGGACCTGATTCAATTTTATTCTCTGCCATTTTTTTAGAGATAATATCTGGTGGAATATAACTAGCTTCTAAAAGAACCGTTCCTTCATCATAAGTCACTTTAGATGCCTTATTTTGAACTACTCCAATAGTAGAGGCTTTATCATTACCTTTGATACATGCATATCCATTTTCGTCTTCCATAAGTGTGACTTTTGCCATCACTTCATTCTCTTTACAGAAGTATCCAAAGTTATATGCTCTTAAAATAACACCAGTTGCTTGAGTAATATAGAGCATAATAGACTCTATATCAGTATCTCTTCCCTCATCCATTTGAGCAAGTCTTAGCTTTATAATAAAAGGCAACTTAAGCTCTTTTAACTCTATAGCTTTATAGCGTAAGTTTACATCTAAATCTTTATCATGTGAAAGACTTAAAATTCTGCCAATACCTCTTTTAGCATCGTTATCCGTAACAATATACTCTTTTATAGGTCTATCATATGCAGCACTTAAATCACGAGCGACACCTCTTACACTGAGACAGTCACCTCTATTAGCAGTAAGCTCTATCTCAATTAAATCATCACTCAAAACAGCGTTTGTTGAGATTTCATCACCTAAACTGAACTTACCAATACTCTCATCAAGTTCAAGTATTCCATCTTGAGCATCTTCGAGGCCAATCTCACTCGCTGAACATATCATACCCTCAGACTCAACACCACGAAGTTTAACCGGTTTTATAACAAGTCCACTAGGCATAGTCGCACCGATAGTTGCTACAACTACATAGAGACCAACTCTTACATTTGATGCACCGCAAACTATCTGACGTGTACTTGTTCCGATATCTACCTGACATACATTTAGTTTATCTGCGTCAGGGTGTTTTTCACACTCTAAAACCTTACCAAATACTATCTTTTTGGGAATACGATAACTCTCCAAACGATCTACTTCTAAACCAATTGCGTTGAAAGTTTTACACAAATCATCTGTAGATATTCCATCTAAATCTATCCACTCATTTAACCAAGATCTAGTAACTATCATTGAAACTGCTCCAGCAACTTAATATCTCCCTCAAAGAGTGAACGAAGATCTCCAATCTGATGAATAAGCATTGCAAACCTTTCAACTCCTAAACCAAAAGCGTAACCGCTCACATTTTTATACTTAACAGCTTCAAACACATTAGGGTCAACTATTCCACATCCTAAAACTTCTAACCAACCAGTTTTTGAACAAACGCGGCACCCTTTTCCTTCACAAAAAACACAAGAGATATCTACTTCAGCAGAAGGTTCTGTAAATGGGAAGAAAGATGGACGAAAACGCACCTCTACATCTCCAAACATATACTTTAAAAAGTCTTCTAAAATAAACTTTAGGTTGGCAAAAGAGACTTTCCCCTCTTCATCAACTAAAAGTCCCTCTATCTGATGAAACATAGGAGTGTGTGTTAAATCATAGTCACGACGAAACACAGCACCCGGAGCTATCATACGAATAGGTGGTTTAGTATTCATCATCGTTCTAATCTGAACTGGTGATGTATGCGTTCTTAAAAGCATCTCGTCTTTAAAATAGAAAGTATCCTGCATATCACGAGCTGGATGGTACTTAGGAAGGTTGAGTGCTTCAAAGTTGTTGAAGTCATCTTCTACCATCTGTCCTGTTTTCACTGCGAAATTCATAGAGCTAAAATACTCTACAATTCTGTCCATAGTCTCCATAACTGGGTGAAGTGCACCGGCTTGGCTAGAAGTGCTAAAGAGAGAAACATCAATCGCTTCAGCTTTCATCGCCTCTTGGAGTTCTAATGTTTGAAGTGCAATCTTTCTTGCAGTAAACTCATTCATAAGTCCACTTTTATGATTGTTTAAATCTTTTGCTATCTGTGCTTTTTCTTCATTTGGTGCTGTTTTCATCTTAGCAAATTCTGCTGCTAAAATTCCTTTTTTACCAAAGAGAGATATGCGAATCTCTTCTAAAGTCTCTACACTTTGTGCTTCGTTAATCTTGTCGTACCACTCTTTCAAATAGAGCTCCTAAGTTTATACAAATTTTAAAATGGATTATAGTAAAAAATGTTTTATATATAGCTTCATTAAGTTCTTTAGTATGCTATAATTAAGAAAAACAAGGAAATTACTATGTGTCTGTTTTGCAAAATAATCAATAAAGAGATACCCGCAGAAATTATTTTAGAAGATGATGAGTTTATAGCCTTTCACGATATCAATCCAAAAGCTCCAGTCCATATTTTAGCTATTCCAAAAGTTCATGTTGATAGTTTTAATGAGGTGAGTCCACAGATGATGAGCAATATGACAAAGTTTATTCAAGATGTAGCTGCTGAAGTTGACATAGACAAGAGCGGGTACAGAGTTATTACAAATATAGGGGAAAATGGTGGGCAAGAGGTGAAACACTTGCACTTCCATGTTTTAGGTGGAGCAAGACTAAAGTGGGGACACTTTAGTGACGCAAACCCTCAAGACTTTCTCTAAGTAAGAGAACCTTCTCGTTCCAATGCTCTGCGTTGGAATGTATATATATTGCTGCGTTTATTGACTTAGTATACATTCTCATCGAGACAAACGAGTGAAACCCTCAGGATTTTCTTTAAGCTGGACAACCTTCTATATCACCCATATCGATGTTTGAACCACCACCGGAAATCATCTCTTCATTCTCACGAATTAAGTTGCCGTTATGAGTGATAGAGTATGTTATTTTCGTTGTATCACGAATGGTATTGATAGTTGAACAGTATGTCTCAAGTGAAGCCATAACCCATCTTCCTGCTGTAACATCATCACCATCAGAGTTAAAACTATATGTTAAATGAAGTGTATCAAATTTACAAGGGTGAGACTCAGCTCTTAAAACCTCTCCATCAACTACTAAATCAGTTACAGTTTTACCTTGATTTTTAGGTATTAGTATAATATCTGTTGCACTACATGTAATAAGCCCAGATAGAAAATACTCAACCGGGGATATTACCGGACAGTCAATAATAAAACTGCTTTTAGCGGTTTTAGCCTCAAATTTCATTCCATCTTGATGAGATATAGATACTTTCATACGCTTAGTCCTTTAAATAGTTTTTAAAATAGTTTAATTGTTCTACTGTTCTTGCAGTAGCAGTTCCACCCTCTGAAGTTCTTGCATTCATAGAGTGACGAAGTCCTAAAAATTCCATAACATCTTCATTTATTCGCTCATCAATCTCTTTAAGATATCTGAAATCCATCTTAGAGAGATCAACTTTCAACTCTTCGCCTTTTGCAACTGCACGTCCAGTGATGAAGTGAGCTTCACGAAAAGGAATATCGCATTTTTCAACTAAATAATCAGCTAAATCTGTAGCACTCAAATGTCCAATAGCACAAGCATCTTCCATGTTATAATCTTTTACTTCCATAGTTTTAATAGCTTCTTTTAAAATCTCCAAAGATATCTCAGCTGTCTCAATAGAGTCGAAAACACCCTCTTTATCCTCTTGAGTATCTTTGTTGTAAGCTAATGGAAGCCCTTTCATTACTGTTAAAAGCCCCATAAGTGAACCGTAAACACGCCCAGTCTTTCCACGAAGAAGCTCAGGAACATCTGGGTTTTTCTTCTGTGGCATGATTGAACTACCTGTTGAGTACTCATCACTAAGTTCAACAAAACCAAACTCATACGATGACCACATCACAAGCTCTTCAGAGAGACGTGAAATATGCATCATCATAGTTGAGATATTAAAAAGAATTTCAAGTGCGAAATCTCTGTCACTTACTGTATCTAAACAGTTTACACTAACAGAGTCAAAACCTAAAATCTCAGCTGTCATACCTCTGTCGACGTTATGTGGAGTACCAGCGAGTGCCGCACAACCAAGAGGAGAGATATTGTTTCTCTCACGTGAGCTCTCAAATCTCTCGATATCGCGTTTAAACATCGATAGATAAGCTCCTAAATGAAAGGCAAAGTTAATCGGTTGTGCGTGTTGCAGGTGAGTCATCCCTGGGATAAGAGTTTCAGTATGTTTGTCAGCAACTACAATGATTTCATTCATTAAAAGCTTGAGTGCTTCAACAATCTCACCATTTTTTCTAATCACATAACGGCGGAAATCTACAGCTACTTGATCGTTTCTACTTCTTGCAGTATGAAGCTTTTTACCAGCATCACCAATGAGAGCCGTCAGACGCTTCTCAATTCCCATATGCAAATCTTCATCAGATATTTTCCACTCAAATTCGCCAGACTCTATCTCACTTTTAACTTGATTTAATCCATCAGTTATTTGAGTAAGTTCTTCTTCGGTTAAAATTCCTTGCTTTGTGAGCATTGTAGCGTGTGCTATTGAGCCTTCGATATCCTCACGATAAAGTTTTCTGTCATACATAATTGAGGCATTAAACTCATCTAATAAACTTGAAGCACTCGCTGAAAAGCGACCTGACCACATTTTTTCCATAGTTATTACCCTTAATTTTATTTCATAAAATGAAGGAAACCCCTCCATTTATTCGGTACGATATCGGAAATAATTCCGCTATCTACGATAACTCTACGTTTACCTCGGCGGTATGCCCAAGATACGAGTATCTTATATTTGTTAAAAAGTTTCGTATTTTAGCTAAATATGTTGATTTTACAAAGTGAAGGCAGATAGAGTAGAACTCTATCTGAAGGTTTTAATTACAAGCAGGAACGTTACCACTATCTTTTGCGTATTCAATTACAAACTGTTTTAAGTGTTTCGATTTTTTTGTATATTTTCTACTCTTAAAATACTTCCATGACTTTTTAGCATCTTTATCTTTAAGATGAAGCTTCGCAAGAGGCTTACCCTTTTTCTTCATAAGCTTCTTCCACTTTTTCATCTTGTACTCTGCAACAAAACTCTGTCCACCTTCATGACAAGAAACGCAGTGCTTGACAAATATTTTTTGTCCTTTATATATAGCTGCGTTTCCAGGAAGTGTAGTTAAAAAGATTGTAGATAGTAGAAATAATAAAATTTTATTCATATATTTAAGCCCCCATTCATTCTGGATGACCTAAATACTACATTAGAAATTATTATATTTACCTTATATCACGAAAAAATGATAGATTTAAATAAAATATTATTAGAGTTGAAACTTTTTTAAAAGCTTATCGTTTAAATCCCACAGTTTTTTGTTTTTTAATGTTTGAACAACCGAAGGTGTACACTCAACATCATCAGGCCATTCTCTTGTAAATCCATCAACTGATGACTTGTTAGTTCCATCTACTCCAACCATAAGTCCAGAGACAAAAACATCTCTCAATGCATCCATGTTATTTGTAACTCTCCAGATAAGCATATATGGGTTCTCTATATCATTCTTCTCTTCATCAACAAAAACAACTATTCTAATGTTTGTACTTAGAGTCACCAAAGCATCAAAGTACTCTTTAACAGTTTTTGTTTTCTTCAGGCTAATCACTGTAATAGGATTTTTTGTATGCCTCATAAACTGATGAAGATTTGCAGCATCAGGAATTAGCTCTTGTACCTTAACTAGTAGCTCACTATCCCCTAAAAGATTAGGCTCTTCTACCTTATTCGCACCAGTCGCATCTATTCCCAGTTTCCCACCGACTAATGTCTCAGGTGATGAGTGGTCAAGAGCATCCAATATACCTTCTGTTATAAACATAGACTTCGGCGTGAATCTATTTAAGATATATGTTGCAAAGGATTGATAATTATCAAGCTTTGGTGCATTTTCATCTACAAAAATTGCATGTTTTACAAAACTCATCTGCCCTGCACCCCAAAAAGCGTGCATAAACTGTTTTGCGTGACCCTTATAGAGTGGCTGCATCTTTGCTAAAATCAGATTATGAAAACCTGCGTTTTCGGGCATATGATAATCAAGCAGATCTGGAACAGTTGTCTTTAAGAGTGGGAAAAATATCTTCCCTGTAGCCCAACCCATGTACTTATCTTCCAAAGGTGGTTTACCCACTACAGTAGCTAAGAATGTTCTCTCTTTTTTCATAGTGATAGCACTTACTTCCATAACCGGATATGGCTCTTCTAAAGTATAATAACCTGTATGATCACCAAATGGACCCTCTATTTTGAGCTCATTTGTATCTACCCAACCCTCTATAACGTAGTCAACATCTTTAGGGATATACAAAGGAGTAGTGAGAGATTTTACAAGCTGAGCCGGTGTTTTTGTAATAAGCCCATACATTAAAAGTTCATTTACACCATAAGGAAGTGGAGCTGTAGCACACCAAGTGTAGAGTGGATTACCACCTATAGCAATAGAAACAGGCATTTTTTTACCGGCTTTTTGATACTGATCAAAGAAGTGCGAACTATCTTTATGAATCTGCCAGTGCATTCCTAAATGATTTTTATCATAGACTTGAAGTCTATACATTCCAAGGTTTACCATCTCACCATCAAGAGACTGAGTATAAACCTGTCCCATTGTTATAAATGGTCCACCATCCTGCTCCCACGTTGTTAAAACGGGAAGTTTGTATAGATCAATATCATCATTTAAATATTTTATCTTTTGACATTCACCCTCACCTTTAAGGCGTTTTGGAAAAATATTTTTAAGAGAAAAGAGCTCTTTAGCCATAGAGACTTTACCCATAAAATTCTCAGGTGGTTTCATGTGAAGAAGATTTGTAATCTCATCAGCCACAGACTCTATAGTTCTTCCAAAAAGAAGCTCACATCTTTTATATGAGCCAAAAACATTCATAAAAACTGGCTCTTCAAACTTAATGCCACTCTTTTTATCTACAACATTTGTAAAGAGGATAGCTTTTCCGCCATCATCTTTTTTTACTTCAGCATAAGCTAAATGCGGAATCTCCAAATATATATCTAACTCTTCATCAACTACTCTAAGTTCATCATGCTTTTTTAATAGTGCTATAGTTTTTTTCATACTCTCTACCAACTCTCCAAAATATTATAATAAAGTCTATTTTATAAGGTGCGGATTATACCATTAGTGAAGTGAAAGAATTCTTTTAGAATAGTTAGAGTTTACTCTTGTCTATCTCTACCCCACTCTCTTCTAAGGTGCTAACTAAGTCGCTAGCATTTAATTTTTCAAAATTAGCTAGCATTATTTTTTTGAGGTACTCTTTTTCTGCCTCTTCTGCTCGCATCAGACTACCTGCGAAGATACCTTTTTTTTCGAGCACTAAAGAGGTGATATCTCTATCCATCTGAATATGGTTCATCAACTCTTTGATATCTGTTTCAAATATAGAACTTAACATAGAGAACATTCCTGCCAAATAAGCCTTATCTTTGTTTACTGCTGAAGCTTCCTCTTCCATCTTTTCTGCTCTTTTTATCGCTAAATCGAGTAGTGATTTAGAAGCTGAGTTTTTTGAAGACTCAGAGTAGAGATAGACTAATAACCACCGAAGAAGCTTATCTCTTCCCATTAGTGTTATCACCTGCGTTAAAGACTCTATGTGTACTCTAAAATGTTTTGTATTATTAAAAAACTCTACCAGCTTATAGGAGAGGTCTGGCTGTTTTTTTATAAATGCTTCTAGTTTTTCAGTGGAGTTGTCATTTTTGATAATCTTGATTAACTGCAGTATTATAAATTGAGCTGGGTCTTTTGAACCAATAACTTCTATCACTTCTTGTTTATCTAAATAGTAGCCTTGAAAATAGTCAAATCCCATATCTAAGTATCTAACATGGTCCTCTTCAGTCTCGATATTTTCAGCTAAAAGCTTAATCCGAGAACCCTTAAACTTCTTCATGACCTTCTCTAGATTTTCCTCTTCGGAAAGCATTACATCCATTTTGATTATATCTATAAAGTTAAAAAGTCTGCTAAACTTTTTAATCATTCGTGCACTAGAGTCAAAATGCTCAATCGATATCTTAAAACCTCTTTTTTTATACTGTATTATCTTAGCAACAACTTTATCACTCAACTCAATATTTTCTAAAATATTTAAAATAAATCTCTTATTATCCAGAACATCTAGCATACCCTTTGTCAAAGTATGTTCATCAACATTAATAAAAGCCTTTGTGCTTCTACCTAACAACTTATCCAGCTCAGGACTACTAATAGAACTGATAATCAGCTTTGCTGTCTCACTTACAGTCGAAGATAGCTCTGCTATCTCATCTGAGCTATCTTTAAAGAGAAGCTCATATGCAAAAAGTTTTTTTTTACTGTCAAATATTTTCTGTTTTGATATATTGATGATATTCATAGTAATATCCTTAATTGAGAACTTTAGAGTCTTTGTGGCATCTCATCTTTAAAAGCAATCTCTTCTGCGTTTTTGAGTAGTTCTAATGCACCATTAGCTATCATTTTTTCTGCCATTTCTAAACCTAGGTTTTTAGACTTATCAGCACTTACGACTGCTTTTTCTTGCATTACATTTGTACCATCAGGAAAACCTAGCATAACTCTAAAAGTGATAATACCATCACTAACTACAGCATTACAAGCAACAGGTGCAGAGCATCCTGCTCCTATCTTAGAGATAAAGTCTCTCTCGATTTGCGTACAGATAAATGTGTTTTCATCTTTTAAGCTCTCCGCAATCTCTCTTACTTTGGGGTTATCACAAACTATCTCAATTCCAAGAGCAGCCTGTCCCATTGGAGGTATCATCATATCAAGTGATAGTCTCTCTGTAAAAGGAATATCTTTGAGCAGATCTAATCTATTTAAACCAATCCAAGCTAAAATAATTGCATCATACTGACCCTCTTTTAGCTTTCTAAGTCTTGTATTTACATTACCACGTAAATCTTTTACCTTTAGGTCTGGACGCTGTTGAAGAAGTTGCATTCTTCTTCTTAAACTTGTAGTACCAACGACTGCACCTTGAGGTAAGTCTTCTAAGCTTGTATAAGTGTGTGAGAGAAAAACATCACTCTGGTCTTGTCTTTGTGTAACAGCTACTAACTCTAAACCCTCAGGTATATAAGTCGGAACATCTTTTAAACTATGAACAGCTAAGTCAGCATTACCTGCTAGCATCTCATCTTCAAGCTCTTTAGTAAAGTGACCTTTTCCGCCGATTAGAGCTAATGGTTTATCTAAAACCTTATCACCATTACTTACAATTTTGTTTAACTCAACTGTAATCTCAGGGAAAGATGCTTCTACTCTATCTTTAATATGATAGGCTTGCCAAAGTGCTAAATCAGAGACTCTTGTAGCTATTACTAGTTTTTTCATCTACTACTTAACCTTTTCGTGCTTTCTTTTTGTTCTATCAACTTTGTCATCAAAATAGAGTGTAGGAGTTCCGGCAACCATTAAGTTCTCTGCAACATCCATATCACTATTTAAATGTTTTAAAACCTCTTTTTTACTTAAATCAGAGAGTTTAATATTTGTTTTCATGCTCTTGTTAAACGCAGCTAAGATTTTTTTAGGATCTTTTTCTCTGGGTTTAACTTCAACTTTATATAGTTTTAAAACTACATCTTTTACACCTTTAAGTTCTGCTGCCGCTGCTGCTTGAACAAGTGTAACCGCTGCTGGATGTATTCTCTCTAGTGGAAAATGATAATAATATACAGCAAATGTATCAGGTCTATTTTTCATCTTCTCTATCGCTGCAGGTACAAAACTTCTACAAAATGGACACAGAGGATCTGAGAAGATAGCTACTCTATGTTTAGCGTTTGCGTTTCCATATATAAGATTCTCTTTTTTATACATAGAAGGCTTAAAGTCTGGTTTTACTAAATCTACATAACTCTCACCACTAGCGAGGTCTGTAAGTTCTCTTGTTATAGCATTACCGTTAGAGAACCAAATCATTCTCTGTTTTATTTTTCTGCTCTTATTTTGCTGCTTCATATCAGCCTGAACACTTATAATATAAGCATTCCAATCTTTTAAATTATCTAGCTTAACTACATCTACAACTTCTACATTTATAGAGCTTAAGCCCTTATTTCCACTAAACTGCTCTTCTAAGAAGTCCTCTACTTTATCACTAGTAGAGACTGAAAAAAGTAAACTACTTGATAGGGCTGTTATCGTTAATAATTTCAACATCAATGACATCTGAATCCTTTGTTATATTGTTTTGTCTTAAATTCTCTTGCGTTTTTGTTTCACAATTTCCTGATTTTACATTATATCGGTTAACAAACATGCTTGTTATAACACTAAACTGCATAACTATACCTAATATATCTGTCATAAATCCTGGTATTATTAAAAGAATTGCACCGATAAGTGTAAAAAGATTAAGACTTTGAAACTGCTGCAGGTCGATACAGTTATAAGAAACCGCTGTTAAGTTCTCAACCAATGTTTTTCTAAAGTTAACAAGTATAGAGACACCGATAAACGCAGTTAAAAGTATCTCAAAAAATGTAGCCAACCCACCTATTGCGGATGAGATATTTACAGATATTAAAACCTCTAAAAATAGATAAACGATAAAGTATATCATCTTAAATGAGTTCCATCACTTTTTCATAAATCTCATCTGCGTTTACAGTCCTCTTCTCTTTAGATGAGCGCTCAAAAATCTGCACACTGCCATTTACAAGCTCTTTTCCTACAACTATCGTATATGGAAAACCGATAAGCTCTGCATCTTTCATCTTAAAACCAAATCTCTCTTTTCTATCATCAAGCATCACTTCTACATTTGCATCTTGAAGTTTTGCGTACAGCTCTTCACCAAGAGC
>JAYEMB010000155.1:0-2500 GCA_034717855.1 Campylobacterota bacterium | reverse complement strand
ATAACTATTTATTCAAACACATTATATGCGAAAAACCTTAAATCACATAAATAACTAACACTTCATTTGTGTGTTAAAAAGCTATATTTTGTTTAATTGATATCAATTTGTCATATTTTTAACAAAAAAGAGAAAATTTTCATAGAATTCTTAAAGTTTGAGTGTTCGTTTAATACTGTATATTCAAATTAAATCACATCTTGTGCGTTAATTTGCAAATATCTTACATAACACACAAAATGTTACTTAAGCGAAGGGCTGAAGATGGGTGAAAAAAGAAACTATTGAATTTGGTTCGAGATAAAAGTACACCCCTCGTGAGTGAATCTCCACTTTGTAAAGTTCTAAAGGATATCAAAGAGGCTAATAAGTATAATTACGAACATTCATATAGGATTTAACAGATGAGTATTTTTGCCCTACAATCAGCTGCAGGCGGTTTTTTGGACGAAGGTTTAAAACGCTTCAACAAAGAGTTTGACGACTGGTGTATTCAGTTTGACAACTATGAAGATGCTAATGTCATCAGACAAAATCTTGGTAAAAGAATGCGTCCAGAAATTGTAGAGATTACACCTTTGAGTTATCCAAAATATTTTTTTTATACTCTTAAGGGTGTTATCCATGCGACAAGACAGATTGATGATAAAATCATATGTATTGTTGAACCATATATGAGTTCAAACTTTCGTATCGCGGTGTGTGACTTAAATACAAAACAAGTAAGCATCACAAAAACTAGCTATAAAAATATTCTAAGTGTAGAGGGTGCATTTGCACATTATGAAGTGTAATGACACCCAATTTTCATATGCCAATAATTAGAACAAAGATATTTTAGATAATTGATTCTGATGTACAATAGTAACTATAAATAAATAATGAATTTGATTAGGAAAGAAGATGAAAAAGCAGCATAAAAACAACATTGCGATGTTTATAGATTGTGATAATGTCAGCTCTAAATATATTGAGAGTATCTTTGATGATCTCTCACAGTACGGAACTGTAAACATTAGAAGAGCCTATGGGGATTGGAAGGACAAAAAACTCAAGGGCTGGGAAAATGTTTTACAAGATTATAACATTCAACCTATACAGCAGTTTGCTTATACTAAAGGTAAAAACGCAACTGACATCGCTATGATAATTGACATCATGGATATTCTCTACACTAAAGAGCTTGAGGCTATCGTGCTGATAACAAGTGATAGTGATTTCACACCTATCGTTACAAGAATACTTTCTGATGGGCTCACTGTGTATGGATACGGAGAGTCAAAAACTCCTATGCCTTTTGTAAATGCCTGTGGTCAATTTATATATGTTGAAAAATTATCTGTTTTAGAGAGTAATGAAATAGTTGAAGATGTTACGACAACTAAGAAGCATCAAGCTGTTACTGAAGCTGTCACTAAATATGTAGGAAACAACTATGATATACGAAAAGACTTTAAACTTATCAACCTACTTAAACAAGGTGTTGAGAGAACGGCTGATGAGCAAGGCTGGGCAGATGTTAAAGATATGTCTTTGTACATACGAAAAAATTCTTCTTTTTCTCAAGTGAATTATGGGTTTAAAAAAATGGGTGATCTTATCAGGGCAGTGGAGATATTTGATATGGAATATCTAGGAGATAGAAAAACGCAACTCCTGATTAGAATCAAAGAGAAGCCGTGGAGATGATGTCTCATTTTATTTCAGCCTTTCTCTTGGCTTGTTGTGCTACTTTTTTGTGACGTGGTTTTTTTGTTTTATCTTTGGGAGTTGTTGAGGCACGATTTGTATGCTCAAAGTCTTCTATCTCTACTTCACTCATCTCACACTTCATCATTAACTCAAGAGTAGCTAACATTCTCTCATCTTCGGGGTCTATTAAAGAGATTGACTCTCCGATTTCATCAACTAAACGCAGACTTTTAAAGTAATCAGGAGCTTCTAAAGGGAGGTCATACGACAGAAGAACTTGCACATCTTTAAGAGTAAGAGTCTCTAAGATTCTGTTTGTAGTGATTAAAATATTTATCTCTTTAGAGTTAAACGCAGTCTGGGCATCTTCTATTTGAGAGGCTCTGTGATTTCCGTGTATCGCCAGAGATGCTATCTCTTTTTCTTTGAGGTATTTCATAAGTTCATCAGCACTGCGTTTACTCTTAACAAGTACTAAAACCTGTTTTGTACTAAACTCTTTTTGTAACTGGGCAAACATCTTGTTTTTGTCATGTTGCTGTACAAAATAGGCTACCTGTTTAGTGCGATTACCAACACTGATATAGTCATAATATTTTTTAGTTGCCTTAGTGTTCTCTTCGCTCATGGGAGTGGTATCCTTTAATATTTAAGCGAATTATAGCCTATCTCAGCTATTATTATTTAATTTTACCCTTACCTTTATCAGAGCCACCTTTACGGTCAACAAAGCTCATAAGTACTTTATCTTTCTTTTTAAATCCATCACCTTTAAATTGGAACTTAAAGATTGGGTTTTTTGATAGGA
>JAYEMB010000154.1:23126-33214 GCA_034717855.1 Campylobacterota bacterium | reverse complement strand
AACTATGGAATTTACTCTAAACGCAAGAAGTGGCAATGCTCGTGCCGGTACTTTAAAAACAGCTCACTCAACTATACAGACACCGGTTTTTATGCCAGTAGGAACTCTTGGAAGTATTAAAGCACTTGATATGGATGATGTACTCAATACTTTGGGTGCAGAGATTATTCTTGCAAACACTTACCATATGTATCTTCGTCCCGGAGATAAAACTGTTGCGAAGATGGGCAAGCTTCATAACTTTACAAAGTATCCTAAAAGTTTTTTAACAGATAGTGGTGGTTTTCAGGCATTTAGCCTCTCTGACATCTCAAAACCAAAAGAGAATGGTATAGAATTTCGCTCTCATATTGATGGCTCAAAGCACTTCTTTACACCTAAGAAAGTTATAGATATTCAGCATAACTTAGGCTCAGATATCATGATGATTTTAGATGACTTAGTTGCTCTTCCTGCAACTGAGGAGCGTATTAAACTCAGCATCGAGAGAACTACGGCATGGGCAGAGGAATCTATAGAGTACTTTAGAGCTAAACAGAAAGAGGGTGTTGGAGTTGAGCAAAACATCTTTGCTATTATTCAAGGTGGAACAAACAAAGAATACAGAACGAAAAGTGCTACAGAGTTGTGTGCTTTAGATTATGATGGTTTTGCTATCGGTGGACTCTCCGTTGGTGAACTCAACAACGAAATGTACGACACAGTTGAACACACGGTTCAATACATGCCAGAAGATAAACCAAGATACCTCATGGGCGTTGGAACTCCTGAGGATTTAATAGAAAACATCCAACGTGGTGTAGATATGTTTGACTGTGTTATGCCGACAAGAAATGCAAGGAATGGAACTCTTTTTACTTCATTTGGTCGTATCAACATAAAGGGTGCAAAATTTAAAGAGGACGAAGCTCCAATAGACCCCGAGTGTAAATGCCCAACTTGTCAAACTTACTCTAGAGCTTATCTGAACCATCTTTTTCGTTCTCGAGAGATTACATACTTTAGATTAGGTACGATTCATAACCTCTTTTACTATCTAAATCTCATGAGAGAAGTAAGAAAATCTATTTTGGAAGACAATTTTGATACATTTAAGAAAAATTTTTACGCCAAGAGAGTAAAATAAAAAACATTTTTAATACGAGGTATTATGCATAAGTCAAATAAATTGTTTATATCTATAGCTATCTTTGCTTTTATATTTTTTATCGTAAACGAATCTTTCTCCTACTACATAGGCTATGAGAAAGCAAAAATAGAGGCCTATGAAAAAGATAAGCTCATCTTCAACAACCTCAAAGATGCTCAAGCTAAAAATGTCTCTATACTTGCCGAGGTTTTATCTAAAGACCATGATGTTATAGAGGGCTATAAAAAGAATAATCCTAAAATTATTCAAGAGCACATTGCACCTATATGGGAGAGTATCAGAGAGAAGAAGCTGACATACGAAATACACTTTTTCAAACCTCCGGCTGAATCTTTTGTAAACTTTTCAAACTTTAAATCTATCGGTAAAGATGTTTCAAGTGTTCGTACAGATATAGAGTGGATTACTTCATCATTTAAACCAAGTACACATGCGCTTATGTGTAAAACATACGCTGGGTACAGAGCGACTCACCCTATAATAGATGAAGATGGAACGATGCTTGGTGGTCTCTCACTGGGTAAAAAAATTGATTGGTTTCCAGAGGCTATAAAAAAGAAAACTGAACATGATGCTTTTTTGATATATACAAAGCAATCAACAAACTCTTTAGTAAGTAAGTATTATGATAATTTTATTAAAGATAAAGAGATAGTGAATAATTATATACTTGCAGATAGAACTATAGATGTATCTGCGCAGAGTATTAAAAAGATAGACTATACAAAAAATATACAAAACATAATTATAGAGGGTGAAAAGTATATTTTATACACTTATCCTATTGTTGATTTTAACAAAAATATTATGGGTTATATATGTACAGTTACACAGCTTCAAGGTTTTAAAGATAGCTTTATAATAACGATAATCAAAGACTTTATAATTGTTCTCCTTACTGCACTGCTAATTATTTTTGTAACACGAAAACGTACAAAAGAGCTTTTTAGACAGATAAAATATATTAAAAACATTACTATAAATATTAAAAATCGAGACTTTGCTAAACTCCACAACCTTCCTGAGCACTCTAGTGTAGACAATGCTACACTTGCAAAACTTGAAGACAATATTGTTGAGATGGGATTAGAACTCGAGAAGAGTTACAAAGTATTAACTGATGAGAACAGTGCAAAAACGCAGCAGCTTATAGAACAGCTCTATAGTGATGAGTTAACTTCTTTATCAAATAGAAACGCACTCTTTGAGGATCTTAAGAAAAATAGCAACGCTTTTGTAGCCATCTTTAATATCAGATCTTTTAAAGAGATAAACGAAGTATTTGGGTTTGAAACTGGTAACTTTATACTCCAAGAGTTAGCCCTTCACTTTCGTGAGTATATTGAAAACCATAGCTTGTTTGCTTATAGAATCGGTAATGATGAGTTTGTTTTAATCAATCATGACAGCACTATTTCTGAGGATAAGTTCGAAGAGATTGTTGTGGAGATAATAGACGATATTGAGGATACAAGCTTTAACTTTGAAGATAAAAATATAAATATCAACCTCAATATTTACGCTGGTATCTGTATTGATGATAATGAACAGCTTAAAAAAGCAGACATGGCACTCACTCAAGCAAAACTAGATAGAAAAGTGTTTGTTACTTACAGCGAGAAAGAGAATACAGAAGATACACACTTAAATAATATCAAGACTCTTAACAAAGTTACTCAAGCTCTAGTCAACGATGATATCATAGTCTATTATCAACCAATTTTAGATAGAGCGCAAAATATAAACAAGTATGAAGCGCTTGTTAGAATGAGAGATGGTAAAGATATACTTACACCCTACTACTTCCTTGATATTAGTAAAAAAACGAAACACTACGACTCTATTACAAAAGTTGTTATTGAAAAAACATTTCAAAAGTTTAGAGAGAGTGACAAATCTTTCTCTATAAATCTTAGCTCTGAAGATATACTCAACAGAGATACGATTGAAATAATATACACTTACTTAAATAAATGTTCTGAGCCTCATAGAGTTGTATTTGAACTTGTCGAGTCTGACAACCTCTACCACCTCCAAGAGATTGAGGAGTTTATAGAGAGTGTTAAAAAGGTTGGAGCTAAGATAGCTATTGATGATTTTGGCACAGGCTATTCAAACTTCGCTTATATGATGAAGATTAAACCTGATTATATAAAAATAGATGGTTCACTCATTAAAAATATCAATGAAGATAAAAATGCTTATCAGATTGTTAAAACGATAGTCTCTTTTGCAAATAACCTTGAAATAAAAACTATCGCAGAGTTCGTACACTCTCAAGAGGTCTATGAGATATGTAAAGAGTTAAATGTTGATGAATTTCAAGGATACTACTTTAGTGAGCCAAAAGGCGAACTATAAAACAGTTATCTTATCACCTTGAAAACTCATAGCAACTCTTCCTTGTAACTCTTCACCATTATAAAGAGAGTGCGGAGAGTTCACAACAGTTCTTGCGTTTTGGTAAAAAAGAAGTGCATCTACTCTCTCTCCAACTTCAATAACACCAGACTTTTCACCTATACTTTTTGAAGGATTAGCGACTGTTAGTCTCACTAAATCACTCATACTTATCATACCACTCTGAACTAGCTTAGAGTAATAAAGAGGCAGAGCATGATTAATAGCCTCACAACCATATGCTGCATCATAAAACGCAACCTCTTTGTTTACTAAAGATGAGGGTTGATGAAGAGTTGTTAAAGAGTCAATTTCACTGCTCTTGAGAGCCTCTTGAAGTAATAGAAGATCACTTGAAGAGGCTAAGGGTGGATCTAGCTTTGCGGATGTGTTAAAATCTTCACAAGACTCATCTGAACATATCAGATGGTGGATAGAGACTTCACAAGAGACATCAACACCATCCTCTTTTGCTTTAGTGATAAGAGAGATTGAGCGTGGTGACGCGATTGATTTAAAGAGTATCTTGATTTTAAAGTGTCTTGCTATCTCTATCATACGAGAGACATGCAGTACCTCACTCAAATCAGGTATACCAGCAAGCCCTAACTTTGAACTCACATCACCATCAAGCATAACACCACTGTTGATTAGAGAGTTGTCCTCCGCTTTACAAAAGAGAGTAACGCCATACATCTGCACATACTCTGCTACCTTAATCGCTACATCATTTTTGGCAATTGTACTCATGTAGGGAGCAACTGCACCGCGTTTAAGAAGTATCGCAATATTACTCAAACTAGCATCATCTTGGAGTGTATTTAGCATCAGGTCTATATCAGCACCCTCTAAGTTATTGAGAGAGTTTTGAGCAAACTCTAAAACAATCTCATTATCAATAGCAGGGTTAGAGTCTGCGTTTAATATAATATGCCCCACTCCACCCTTTAGTGCTTCTTTTGAGATAGCTTTTATATTTTTTGAATTTAAAGCTGAGTCAACAAGTCTTACATTTGTGTCAACTAAAGATGGTATAAAGTACGCCCCATTTGCGTTTGTAATATTATCATCATTTAAAAACTCACCAATCTCAGTGATGATTCCATTTTCTATACGAATATCTGCTTCTCTTTCACCATTTATATCACATATTATTGCATTTGATATAACCATTTAGACCACCTTTAGGTATAATAACGACATTATAAATCAATAAGGCTTAGAGTTGCGTTTTATAACTATCTTTTTTTTAATAAGTACATTTTTATTAGCAAAAACACCTTATGAGAGCGGTAAAACTCTCTATCTGCAAAAAGGGTGTTTTAGTTGTCACGGGAACAAAGCTGAAGGTCTTCACAAATACCCTTACCTCGCCAATCGAGCAAAGGGTTATCTGGCATATAAACTAAAGCGTTTTCGTGATAAACTCTCAGATAATCAACAACAAGAGATGATGGTTGCTTATGCAGTCGATTTGAGTGATAAAGATATAGACGACCTTACAACATTCTTGAATGAATACAAGGATGACGATTTTGAAGAGAGCTATGATGATAGCTTTCAAACTCACGGGGATGGTGGATCATGAAAATATTAGTCTCAGCACTTGAACACTCGGCAAATGTTCATCTGAAGTCTTTAAAAAAAGAGCTTGGTGAAGATGTCGAGTTTATAGGCATTTTTGATAAAGAGCTTGGAAAGCCTATAGTCGATCTTAGAAGTCTCGCTGTTATGGGTTTTGTTGATGCTATAGCTAAACTCCCTTTCTTTTTTAAACTAAACGCAGAGATGGCGGAACTCATAGAGGGTGTTGATAAAGTTCTTCTCATCGACTCCTCAGGTTTTAATCTGCCACTAGCAAAAAAAATCAAAAAGATGAACCCAAATAAAGAGATAATCTACTACATACTGCCTCAAGCTTGGGCTTGGAGAAAGGGTCGCATAAAAGTTCTAGAACAGACTGTTGATAAACTCTGCTCTATTCTCCCTTTTGAGAAGGATTTCTACTCACCTGCAGCACCAATAGAGTATGTAGGGCACCCTCTTCTTGACCAGATAAAAGAGTTTAAAACTGAACTCAAAGAGAAGATAGAAAATGTTATTTTTATGCCTGGAAGCAGAAGAGCAGAGATATCTAAACTGATGCCAGTTTACAGAAAACTCAGAGGCTTTTTAAATGTAAACGCAACGCTTATAATTCCAAATATATTTTCAAAAGAAGAGATAGGTGAGCTCTATGGCGATATCTCTGGATTTGAAGTAAGAGATGATGCACACAAAGAGATGATTGAGGCTGATTTTGGTTTTATATGTAGCGGAACCGCTACTCTTGAAGCCTCACTTATCGGTCTTCCATTTATCCTTAGTTATATTGCTAAACCTGTTGATTACTTCATCGTGAGTAAACTAGCAAAAATAAAGCAAGTCGGACTTGGAAACATCATGTTTTTAAAGTACCAAGGAAGAGAGATGCACCCAGAATTTCTTCAAGAGAATGTTACGGTTGAGAACCTTTTAGAAACATATAAAGAGTACAACAGAGAGAAGTTTTTACTTGATTCTAAAGAGTTGAGAAAGTATCTTGAACACGGGAGTGCTGCTAGAGTTGCTAAGATTATTGAAGGATAAGCTCTAACTCTTCTCTAAAATCTTTATAGTTTTGTCCTCCAACAATTTTATGAAGCACCTTCTCATTAGAGTCTAAAAAATAAAATGTAGGAGTTGCAAAATACTCCAATCCCTCCGGTACAAAATCTTCATGTATATCTACATGTACAGCTATAAAGTTTTTATCAAAAAAGCTCATGAAGTTTTTATTTTCAAAAACAATTCCTTCCATATATTCGCATGCAGGACAATCTTTTCTAGAGAGCATAACCATCACTGTTTTGTTCTCTTTTAAAGCGATTTCATAGGCATCATCAACATCTTCTACCCAGTTAATATCTGCAAAAGCTGATGTGATTAAAAAGAGTGTTATAAAAACTATTTTCTTCATAAGAGCGCTCTTTAGAGTTTGTTGAGATGTTCTAAAAATGGTTTTGGCTCTATAAAACCTACAACTGTTTTAGACTTTTGTACATTTGACTCTTCATCAAAGAAAATCATTACCGGTGGTCCAAAAACGCCATACTTTTTATTTAAGGCTTTCTCTTTTTCACCATTGTCAGTTACATCTGCACGAACTAAAATAAACTCGCCCATTTTAGTTTTAACATCTTTGTCAACAAAGGTAATCTCTTCAAGCTCTTTACACGCAACACACCACTCAGCAGAAAAGTCAAGCAGGATTTTTTTACCAATGTTCTCTTGTAAAACGACATCCAACTCAGCGATAGACTTCACTACTTTAAAATCTAACTCCTCAGAGTCCGTTTGAGTTGTTGTGTTTACAACTTGTGGTTTTAAAAACGCAAGTGGTTTTAACATATTTGCCGAGCCAGCCATAACACCGATAAAGAGTGCCACTGAGTATATAAACATAATCATAGCTACACTGCGTTTAAAGATATGCCCCTCTCTATCAAACGCACCAAGATAGAGCGCAAAACCGATACCCAAGAACCCGTAAAGAAGTATAGTAACTTCAGGCTCTACTATCTTCTCTAGCATCCAGATAGCAACACCAAGCATCATCACACCAAAGATAGCTGAAACCATAGTCATCCAAGCACCCGGTTTAGGCATGAATTTACCTGCACTCACACCTACAACAATGAGTGGAACACCCATACCAATACTCATAGCAAACAGAGCCATACCACCAAGGACTGCGTCACCAGTCTGACCTATGTAAACAAGTGCACCTGCTAAAGGAGCTGCTACACAAGGTCCAACAATAAGGGCTGATAAAAAGCCCATAATAGCGACACCGATATAGCCAGAACCATGACTTGCAGAGCTAATCTTTGTGACAAAAGAGTCTGGAAGTTTTAACTCATAAAAGCCAAACATACTAAAGGCAAGTGCTACAAATACAAAAGAGAAGGAGTAGATAACCCATGGCGTTTGAAGTGCCGCTTGTAGATTTGCTCCAAAAAGACCTGCTAAAACACCAGCGATAGTATAAGCCACTGCCATTGCTAAAACATAGACTAAAGAGAGCATAAATGCCTTTCTAGTAGTTAAGCCTTCACCCTGAGAAATAATAAGCCCTGAGATAATTGGAATCATAGGAAAAACACAAGGTGTCATCGCTAAAAGCAGTCCAAAACCAAAAAATGTGAAGAGTGTTAAAGCTATGCCTCCTGACTTTATCGCATCGGCAATAGCATCCGTTTGTGAGAGTTCTACATCTTCTACTACTTTTTCATCTGCCTTAGCTAGAGTTTTTACCTCTGCGTTTTTCTCAGCGATACTAAGTGCCAAAGTATCTACTTCAAAAGTGTACTCTTTACTCAGTGGCTCATAACATAAACCATCCTCTGAACAGCCCTGATATGAGAGTTTAAACGCAACTGTTTGAGTGCCACTTATCGCAGCATCTCTTTGCAGTTCAACTATAAACGCAGGTGATTCAAGATAGCTCTGCTCTTCATGATGCTCAACACTCTCTGGGGAGGTGATATTTTTTACAGTGACACCATTATCACTTGTAATTTCAAGTCCCATCTTATCAGCATAAAGATAGATATTTTCAGCAATCTCAACACTCGCTTCAATCTCCATCTCTTGATTTAATGTAGCATGGGGTTTAAAAGCTTGATCTGGCATCAAAAAGTCTGCTGCTAAAACAGTCATTGTCATAATTGAAAGTAATAATAAAGTGATTTTTTTCATTCGTTTCCTTTTGTTGGAAAATTATATCATAAGAAGTGTGTAGTTTTTGTGAAGATTTTTCTATAAAGATAAAATATATTTATATTTTATCTTTACTTTGAGATTGGTATATATGCAGAACCTTCATTCTGTTTATCTATCAACCCTATTGTTGAATTGGGAACAAGTTTAACAAACTTATAGAGACTCTTCTCATCTATTTTTAACTTTCTCATTCCTATTTCACACATTAAAAACTCAATATCATAAATCTCCGACATAGCGCTCAAGCGTTTAGCCAAATCTTTATGTGCTTTGTTTAAGTCTGATTCATTTTTAAAAGGTGAATTTATTAAATCTTCTATAAAAAACTTATAGGCACCACCATGTATAACAACGGTTGCTTCAAGCTCTTCGAGTTGAGACTCATAGTGAGACTTACTATTTGCAATGCCTGAGAGAACCTTTCTCTCAAATACTTTTATATCACCACTTGTTAAATCATACACTACTTTCTTGATGCCATCTTCGGCATGTGCTAAACCAGTAAGAAGAAAAAAACAGAGTAAAAACTTCATATTAAAAACCTTTTTTACTATTCCGTGATATCTATTAAGATAGACTCAAAATCTTCTTGCGCTTTCATTAGTACAGCGTGAGCCTCTTTATCTTGAACTTGTGCAGAGCTCATCCAGTTATAAACAGCTGGAAATCCCATTACTATTTTATCTTCATCTTTTTTCTTATAAACCATCACTGTACAAGGAGCAAACGCAGAAGCCTCTGGTCTCGTAAGTGCAACTGTATAGATAACTTTTAGTTTACAGATAGAGTAAGTATCATAAAAATCAAACGGAGACTCAGCACCATCTTCAGTTAACTCTTCGTTGTAGTCAATAAAACCAGGCATAACAAAACCAAGAGGTTCAAAACCAGACTCCAGATTCATCTCAGTCTCCTCTTTCATCTCTTCCCAATCTTCACCATCTAAGTCAAGCTCATATCTTGTTACAAGTTGACGAGACTCTTTTAAACTATCTTCACTTAAACTATGTTTTGCATTTGGAAAAAGATCTTTCATAACCTTAAGAGTTGCAGACTCTATCTGCTTTAAAATCTTATCATCACTGCCAAGTATCTTAGCCTGAGCATCTGCTGTAAGAATAGAGACATGTAGAGTATCTTCACCTTTCGCTTGATAAATCCCAACACCCATAGGTACAGTAACACCCGCTTGTGGATACGCCTTTACTAAATCTTTAGATAGCTTTGTGTGGTACACAGTCAGAAGTGTAAATATTTTAAAAGTAGTTTTTTGAAACTGCTTTTGAAATGGTCCATTCATCTCAGAGTTTACACCCAAGGAGTAACCGTTATTTGTAAATGCCTCTTCTATCATTAGTGTGGTAATCTTACCAGCCTTATTATCTACCTCAAAAAGATGTAAATCCCCTTTTGCCTGCAGTGATACTGCACATACAAACGCAACGGCTAATGCAACTATTTTTTTCATAATATTTCCTCTGTATATTTTTATTTAACTTTTCGACTACGGAACTATGTTTACCCAGCCCTCTTTTACACGCTCTACCATCTCAACTATTCCGGCAGTTACTACCTCAGAACCCTCTATAAGATCCTCTTCTTTTATCTTCTTTGTTCTCATCGTATTTCCACAAGCAACAAACTCTACATCTAGTAACATAAGAGCCTCTACTCTTAAAGCTATATCTCTATTAGCCTTATCTAAAGCCTTGATACCGTGATAATAAGCAACAAT
>JAYEMB010000154.1:0-23026 GCA_034717855.1 Campylobacterota bacterium | reverse complement strand
TCTTTGTTCTCATCGTATTTCCACAAGCAACAAACTCTACATCTAGTAACATAAGAGCCTCTACTCTTAAAGCTATATCTCTATTAGCCTTATCTAAAGCCTTGATACCGTGATAATAAGCAACAATCCTCATCTGAACATTTTCAGGTCCGTAAAACTTAAGTACATTGTTTGCACTACTGAGTACATGATGTATTTCCCTATCATCACCACTCTTTATAGAAAAGACAATCTGTCTCTGATTATCAAACGACGGCTTTGGTTCTGCGAACTCTGTATCGGCAGTTGACAATATACAAAGACTTAGTAAAACCAACGTAAAATTTCTTAACATACTCATTTTATCCCCTTTGTTAAATCTTTAAAATCTTCTATATTCCACGAACCTGGTATAGTTTTCACTATCTTCTTATCTGCGTTTACAAAGTAAAACGTAGGCGTAAAGTTTACTTTGATACCGAGTGGAAGTTTCTCTTTGTCTAGGTTTATTTTCACAGCTATAAAACGCTCGTCTAGCCATCTACTCATAGCTGCGTTTTGAAAAACATTTTTATCCATATCTTCACAGTAGTGACATCCACTACGAACTACATCAATCATTATAATCTTATTGCTCTCTTTTTGAAGTTTCAAAGCGTCTTTATAGGAGTGAAACTCCACCCCAAAGAGGGAACTCATACTAAAAAGTATAACTAAAACTAATCTACTCACTCTCCCACTCCAACATTCTGTAAGCGATCTCAACATTTTGTCTATGCATTGAATCATAAAAGTTTATATCTTTAAACTCTTCCATCTTCACCATATTGACAACATCTGCAATCTCTTCGCCATCTTCAATAAACGCAGCGACCTCTTCTCTGAGAGTCTTTACATAGTTATATGTCATATCTATAGAGCTTCTATCTACTATCTCTCCATGACCACCGATGATATACTCCACATCCATAGAGCGTATCTCATCAAGAGCTTCCATCCAACCTTTTAAGTTCCCGTCTCTTATAGATGGTATCCTGTCGTTAAAGACTAAATCACCAACAAAAACCATTTTTTCACTCGGTATATAAACGAAAAGATCACTATCTGTATGAGCTTTTTGATTTACACTAACTAGATGTACTTTTTTAGCATCTATCTCTAATATCTTTTCGCCCTCAACAAATAGAGTTGGAAACTCTTGAGTCGTTTTACTGTAAGCCTCTGGAGATATTCGTCTTTGCATACGAGTCATATCAACTTTCACTTCATCTTTAAACGCCGTAGAACCTATGATTTTCACACCTATCTCAGCGTAGTAAGCGTTACCAAGCCAGTGGTCATCATGATTATGAGTATTGATTACATACGATATTGGAAGGTTTTTGATTTGTTTCATTTTTGTATATGCTTGGGCAGCATACTGGTATGTAGGACCACTATCTATCACAAGATAGCTAGTCCCCATATTAACAAAACAGGAGTTAGACATGTTCCCATTGTTACGCTCATCCATCACTTCACTTAGACCAAAGAAGCAGTGAGTAGTCTCACTAACCTTCTTTGGTTCCAACATATAGTCAAAAGCGAGGAGAGAATGAAAAAACGCTGTAAATATTAGAAGTGATTTCAAAGCGTAACCTTTATGTTAATTTTTTTCTAGAACTTGAATTGGTACTGAGCTATAAATGCGCTATCTTTATAACCACCTACTACTTGTGCTGCACCATCAGTATCGCCACTTGCTAGAATGTAGTTCAGTACAACTTTATGCTGATTTCTCATACGTTTTGCTTTACGAGAAAAGTCTTGGTAAGGCATTGACATAAAGATATTCATACCTAAGTATGTATTTGTTAAACTAGTGTCTTCAAACCCGACTCTCTCCGCATTACCTTGCATAAATTTACCAACTAACTCTAAAGATGGCATTACAAAATAGCCTGCAGTTGCAGTAATTACTTGCTCGTTATAATCTAGTTCACCCTTGAGGTTTTTAGCATCGAAATACTCTGCTTTAAGACTCAATTCACCTAGATTAGAATCAACACCAATATTGATATTTGAGTAATCTTCACCACCAGTATCACCACTTGGTCCTTTAGCATTTTCAGTTAAAGCATACGAAGCTTCTAAGTGAAGTGTTTCAGTCCAGTCAAACATACCACGAACAGCATAAGAGTTTCCACCATTTTTATCACTTGTTGCAACCGCACTTCTATCCGCCTGGTTAGCCATCATAACATCATAACCAAAACCTTTCCACGGACGCTCATGACCCATCTCAAAACCATCTACTTTATTTCCTTCCCAACCGATACCACGACCTGAGAACATAAGACCTGTATTTCTTTCTAACACAAGTTTTTTATCAAAACCACGCTCAGCAATATCAAGGTTCCACCCTGGCATAGTAAAACTCATACCATTTGGCATCTTAATCAGACCAGCTTTTATCACAAACGCAGGATCAACTACATAAGATACAAAAGCATCTTTAATCATTCTAGGCATTGCTGCACCATCTCCTGTAGGAAGATTTTCAGCTTTATCTGGATCAGTCGCAAATTGATTAAAGTCTAAGAAAACTTTACCACGAACATTTCCAGCTTGATATTTCCAACCAAGACGAATACGTTGTGCACCAAACGCAATTTTAGAATCATCATCATCTGCAATTATTCCTGGTCCACCACGAGCTTCAAGTTGAGCAAAACCAAACACAGTAAGTTTAGTATCAACATCTCCAACTTTTTTCTTCATTGTATAACCAGCGTGAGCTGATGTACTCATTAGTAGAACCGCTGCAGCACCTGCTGCTAATTTAATCATATTTTTTTTCATTGTTATTCCCTTTTTTATATAGATTAGATCCTAAATCAAGTTTAGGATGACGAACATCATTAACTTAGAATGACAAAGTGAAAACACACCGTCATTCCAAGCTTGACTTGGAATCTAGCTTAAACTGCCTAACAGCTTCTAGAGCCTTTAACCGGACAACCACAATCGTAATCAACTAAAGTAACATTACCTGCATTACTTACATCAACCACTTTTTGTTTTTTAATATAATCACGTGTCACATCATAAACTGCTCTAATCTTATCTTCTTGAAGATTTTCACCTGCGTTTTGCAAGTTACCACCCCATGATGAGACTATATATGTTTTGTTTAGGTCTATAGCTTTGCCTCCAATCATAAGTTTGGAAATCCTCTCACCAGCTTTACCAGCTACAGCGATAGAATAAGTTACACCACCTAAACGAGACATATCACCACCTTGTTGATAGAGTGGATTTGCATTAAACACATTGTCCGCTATATCTTCAAGAAGGTTAGCGATCTGCTTACCTTTTAACTCAAATGTATATACATTTGGATAGGTGATACCACACATCTCATAAACGTTATCCATTAAGATATCATCACCTGCAAGAACTGTTGTTCCCCATCTGTACCCTGGAGTAAAAGACATATCACACTTCATCTCATCCATGATAGCATCATTAATCAGCTGATCAAAAGTTGAAAAGAAAGTATCGCGTTTATATAAAGTGTTTTTAGTCTTACCTAAAACCTCATTTAACTCTTTGTCAAATGGAGCATATAACTCATTTACAAGTTTCACACCCTCTGGGTCTGCTGGAATCATGTTTGAAGCCATAGGTACAAGTTTGTACTCATAACCATTCACTTTTCCATCTTTTGCATCGATATCTAAACGTCCAATATATTTACCATGACTACCTGCAATAACAATAACAGTACCGTCAATTACGATAGGTTTTGGTGAAGGGTCATGTGTATGTCCACTTAAGATAAAGTCGATACCGTGAACCATACGAGCCACTTCCTGATCAACAGAGAAACCGTCATGTGAAATAACTACAACACAATCAACTTTATGTTCATTTCTCAACTCATTAACATAATCTTGAAGTGTCTCAGGTCTGATACCAAAACTCCAACCCTCAGTAAACTCTTTAGGGTTTGCAGTAGAAGTAAATGGAAATGCTTGACCGATAACACCAATCTTAGCACCACCTCTCTCTTGAATCGTATATGGTTCAAAAATCAGCTCTTCATAATCATCTTCAAAAGGATCATTACCAATAACGTTTTGAGCAACGAACTTAGCGTCTAACATCTCGATAAGCTCCATCACTCTCTCTTTACCATAAGTAAATTCCCAGTGACCTGTCATGATGTCAACACCAAGATAGTTTTGCGCTTTTACAATCGCTTCACCGTCAGTTTTAAGTGCTACACCAGTACCTTGCCAAGTATCACCTGAATCAAGGAACATTACATTCTCAGCACCACGCTCTTTACGAACTTGGTCTAAGTATGTTTTCATGTGAGCGATACCACCCATTTTTCCAAACTTTCTTGCCAGAGTGTCAAAATCCATATGAGTATCAAAATACGCATCTAAACTTGATGGCTCTAACCCGTAGTGTTTAGCAAATGCTTCACCACAAAGAAAACCTGGAGTACCAACTAAGTTTGGAGCAGAGATTAAAGTAGAAGGCTCTCTCCAGTATAGTGGCTTAATATGTGCATGGATATCACACATATGAAGCAGTGTGAAGTTACCCATAGAGTTAAACTCATAAATATCTTTTAGACCTACACTTGCTGGCGTTTTAACAGAACCAGCCATACTGCCAGTCGCAGCACCTAGTCCTAAAACCGCAGCAATATGCATAAAGTCTCTTCTTGAAATATCCATCTAAATCAACCTTATCTTTTAATACCAGGAACAGCTATCTCTGTACCCTCGGCTTGTTTAGTTAGGTAAACTTCAAGAGCAACTATCTCTGGTGAACCTAATGGAATTACTTTTAATAGAGCATTTTTCATACAACCCTGAAAACGACGTTGCAGAGTTCTAAGAGATGACTTAGTCATTCTGTATGCCGGCCAAGTTGCTGCAACTGCAACACCTTTGTTACTTAAATCAGGTAGTGGTTGAGTTCTAAGTACTCCACCAATTACAGCTGGTGCATGACAAGAGAGACATGCTAAACCACGTCCACCGCGTTTTTGATTAAATGTTTTCTCACCCAATGCATAAGCATCTTTCATGTGTTGATTTGCATCAACATCGATTTGACTCTTCTCACCATTTGCTATAGTTTTAACATAAGTACTCATGTCAAACATATCTGAACTTTTAAGTTTAAATGGTTTGTGACCATTTTTATGCATAAGTCCTTGAAGCGCCTGGTCAACACCAACAACTTGTTTAAACTCTTCTAAATAACGAGGAAAACCTGCTATATAAGCTGGTAAGTCATCTTCGCTTACCTTTAAAAACTCAGCTAATCCTGCATCTCCACCACAATACTCTTCTAATAACTCTTCACCATTAGCCACCATAATATCTGCTGGATTGTTCTCTAACATCTCAGCATACATTGCACGGTCAGCATCACTCATTGCAAACTGATCCCCACCAAAAGATAGAGATGAAAGAAGTGCAACAGATAGTGCTATTTTAATTCCTGCTCTCATTTGATTATCCTTTTGGTTTAATCTTTTTACTTTTTTCGTGAACTTCACCAGTATTATCAGTATATGTCACAGTAAGTTTACCCTTACCATTAATCTTCATATATGTTGTAAATACCGGATTTACAGATAGTGATTCCCAAACAGTCATAGTCGTGATATCTTTACCGTTATAGTTAAACTTCACACTATTAATGTATTTTGCCGGAATAAGTTTTTTAGTCTTTTTATCTTTACCCATCCCTGTATCCATAGGGTGCATAACCATGAAACTTACTTTTACTGTCTCGCCATCTTTAAACTTTTTTGGTTTAATCTTAATCAGTGATTTTCTTTTATCAGCCATTTTGTCTTACCTCGATTTTATTTTTTTATTTATATTACTTACTAATTAACTAGATTCTGGATCAAGTCCAGAATGACGGAGTATTTAAACTTCTGTCATCCTAAACTCGGTTTAGGATCTAACTACAATCAACCACAACCACCGATTGTTACTTTTACACTTTGTGAAGCGATAAGAAAATCTCCATTGCTAAGTGCAACTAATGCAGTAACTTCTTGAGTACCACCAAGTTTGATACGAGTAGCAAGCATCGCTTTACCATTTGCTGGAGTCAGATGAACATCTATACAACGTGCATTTGAATTTTTACCAGCTAAAATATGAATAGACTTCACATAATCAGCATCTGTCATTGGAGAATCTACCTCAACAGTTACAGGAACAACTGCACCGTTTTCAGCAATTTCAGGAACTTTAAGCTTAACAGCCTTAGATGCTTTTGGAGCTTTACCGCCAGTAATAGCATCAATCGCGCTCTTAATATCAAGCTTGTTTGGGCTTACAGGTTTAGCATCTGCTGCAAAACTCATCGCTGGGACTACTGCTGTTACAGCTGCTGCTGCACCTAACTTTTTGAAAAAATCTCTTCTTTGCATAGTATAAATTCCTTTTATTTTTCAGATACGATATATGAAGTGATGTCACATATCTCTCTAGTTGTAAATAACTTAGTAGTTAAGTTAATCGTCATGTGAGTCTCTTTGTTATCAACACGTGGATCAGCAATCTTTTGAAAAACAAACTGATTATCTCTCACACCACTTGCCATAAAGATCGCTTTGTAACCTGTTAAGTCTGGACCAATATCTCCACCACCTTTAGCACCTTCGATATTGTGACAAGCAACACAGTTACCATACTGTTTTGCTGGAATCTTATCTCCAGGCATATAAGTCTTACCAGGCTTCATCTGCGTTTTAGCTAAACCCTTAGGTAGTTTTCCCTTTGCTTTTTTTCCATTTAAGTTATGGAACATAAAAGAACCTCTAGCTATTGCATCAGCATCTGTAGTAATACAGTCAGCTGGCATTTCAAACGTCTTAGCTGGAGCTAATAGATCTTTTTCAATCAACTTACTTGCGTTTGGTTTTTCTATAACACCGCTATAATCAGCAGCGATAAGAGAAGCACTTACAAGTAGTGACATCATCAAAGTTTTTTTCATTCTCGTTCTCCCGTTTTTTAGTTTCAGGAGCGAGTTTATCACTCGAGTGTAAAATTAATGTAAAATCTTTGTAAAATTAGAATTATTTATGATTAGAAGCGTTACTTTTTGGAAATATGTATAAAAATGTACTTCCTTTTTTAGGAGCGGAGTCTATCTGAAGCTCTATATTTTGGGCATCTATGATGGATTTAACAATATTTAGACCAATACCAAAACCACCTTTACTTACATCTTCACGGTAGTACCTGCTAAAGATTTTATCAACCTTTTTAATTCCTACACCGTAATCTCGAAAACTTAAATGACACCTCTCATCCTTTATATAAAGCGAGATATCTACCTCAGAGTTTTCGTGTGAGTACTTGATTGCGTTTGAGATGTTGTTATCTATAACACGCTGGAGTTTTTTAGCGTTCATCTCTATCTTGTAACACTCTTTTATGTTTGTATTTATAGTTATATTTTTCATACGTGCTACTTCACTAAAGTACTCAATCCTCTCTAGTAAAAACGCAGCCAAGTCTATACTCTCCTTTTCATACTCTAACCTCTCATGCTTTATGAGATAGTCCATGTCATTGTATATGTTTGAAAGAACCTTTGTTGCAGCCTTCATTCTCTGCATATATTTATTACTCTCATGCTTTCTATTATAGAGGTCAATATTTACATTTATGATAGCTAGTGGTGTGTTTATCTCGTGAACAGAATCTTTTATGAAGTTATCCAAGGTCTCGTTTAGCTTTTTAAATGGTTTCGCAAAGGTTTGTAAAAAGAACATACTTAAGATAAAGACGAGCGTTACAACACTAAAGAGTATCAACATCACTTTTTCATACACAACTGCAAAAGAGAGTCTATTTTTAACAATAAGATATCTTGCATCAAAATATCTTCCCTTTGGAAGTTTGACTATCAGATAGGCATCATTTCCATCTAAGTGATACCCATCTTTAAAATAGTTTATCTTGTAGTCTAAAAGTGTAAAGATAGGTTCAAACTGTTCACCATAAAGACCTGACTCAAAAGTCTTAAATCGTGGGTACTCAAAATACTCCTCATTTTGAGAATACTCCTGCATCGCTTTAACAACTAAGAGAGACTTCTCTTTAAGCAGGAGTTCATTTTGAATTGAATGGATATTTTTCATATATATGAAGTAAAAAAACAGAGGGGTAAGAAGTATTACCGAGACTAGCGAAGTATATATAAGTGCATACTTTGCTGAGTATTCTTTATCTTTCAATTATATATCCCAACCCTCTTCTATTTTGTATCAGCTCTTGGGGTAGTTTTTTTCGTAGGTTGTTTAACTGAACTCTAATAGTAGCCGGTTCAACATACTCTCCCCAAACCTCATCTTGAAACATCTGTGTAGAGACAACTGCGTTTTTATTTTTTATGAGTACCTCTAAGATATCTTGCTCAGTCTTTCTAAGAACTATTTCCTCATTATCAAGTGTAAGCTTCGACTTCTTCATATCATAAGAGATATTACAGCCAATATTTACTACTGAACTCTCATCCTCTGAGTTACTAGCGATTGCTTGTTCTATTCTAAGTTCTAACTCCTCTAGGTCGAAAGGTTTGCGTATATAGTCACAACACCCTCTTCTGTAACCCTCTTTGAGGTCCGTCATATCTGTCATCGAAGTTAAAAATATCGCAGGAGTTTTGACTCCATCTTGTCTTAGTTTTTTTAAGAGTTCAAAACCATCTAAAGATGGTACATTTACATCCAAAAGTAGGATGTCATATGATTTATCATATACAGCATCATGAGCTTCTAATCCATCGCTAAAACCATCAACACTGTAGCCTATATCTGTTAAGAACTCCTCTATGCTCACACGGAGTGAGTACTCATCTTCTAAAAGTAATATTTTCATTTTATCTTCCCATCTATCTTTTTAACTATTTTTCTATCTAACATCATCTGAATCAGTTCATCTTTAGAGTACTTATCAAACTTCTCATACGCTTCATCTAAGAAAATCTCTCTATCCTCTTTGTCTATAACATCTTGAAGATAAATCATAGAATCAGCAGCATACTCATCATATATATTTTTTTCATACTTTTCCTCTTTTACCACGTCATAAAGACCACTTCTTGTAACATTGATTAAAAAAGAGATATCATCCTCTGGATTTCTAAAATACTCTAAATATCTCTGAGGCAGAACAAAAACGTAGCCTCCAATCGCCTGAAAGTTTCCATCGTACATCGTCTCATAAAAGATATATTTATTATCTTTATAAAGTACTTGGTTTAACTTCAACTCTTTAAAGTTCACTGCGTTTAGCGTTTGGATATGGGAGTAGTTATAGTTTCTGTTAGATACAACATAATCACCTATAAGCAAGTTTTCACTCATAAGTACTGCTGTATCTGTATGTTTTACATCTAGAAGCACATAGAGGTCAACACCTATAGAGCTGAAAAAGTCTGTTGAAGATTTAAAAAAAGATATCACTTCAACAAAACCAAGAAAAATTTCATCTTTATATATAGGAACTGTTGCTTTTACCCCTAATCTTCTTCCTATCTCTATAGAGGCACGAGGTGTTTTATGCGTTTTAAAGTATTGCAAATCTGTTCGATAATCACCTATTGGCATTCCTGCATATACATCATCCCAGCTTCTTGCAAAGATATTTAACTCATTTGTAATTACCTGCATTCGTATATGTCGAGAAGTATTTTCCTTCACTGAGCTAGTGATATCATGAAGTATTTTATAACCTAAATCTTCATCATCATTCTCTAAGGCATTGACTAAGCCCTCATTTTTTGAAAGAAAGAGAGCCATCTGCAAATCATCCATGCGGTGAGACTTTAGTTCAGAATCAAGTGCAAGTGTCAACTGATCTAAGATATGAGAAATCTTCTCCTCTTTTATCTTGCTTTGATTATATAAGATACCAATAGATATAAGAACTATAACAACAAGAAATATAAAAACTATTTTTTTAAACATTCACCAGACCAATTTATAAATAATAAAAAATTATAACAAGTTTTAAAGAGTATTTGTCTAAAATAAATTTAAATTTTAATAAGTGAGAAGAGTATGATTGATTTAGATACAGAGATTTGTGTTTGTAATAGTGTTACACTCAAAGAGATGGCGGAGTGTATAAAAGAGAATAACCTAACAACACTTGAGGAAGTGATTGACAATCAAGTGTGTCCTATCGGTGATAAATGTGCGGCATGTCATGATGAGGGTTATCATAATGACGGTCTAAATATTCCTATGGTTCTATCAATGGTTAAGCAGGGAAGAGTTTAAGACTCTATTAGCTTAAGTATATCCTCAAAACCACCCTCTACTATCTCTATAGTAGAACAGGCTATCATGAGGTTTATAGGGTACTCAAAATCCTCTATAAATCTATCTTCTTCATCCCAAAAGAGTCCACTATCCTCTTTTTTAGATGAAAACTGCTCAATATAACTGCGTTTACTCTGCATATATCCATAAACTTTTTTACCTTTGGCATATGCGTAACCACACTCCCAGACAGTTCCACTATCTGCCTCTTTTCCACGAAAAGAGTTTAGGTTTGCTATAACTATGTCACACTCATCTATCAGTTTTTCATTGGCTTTAAAAATATCCTGAGCTATCTTTTTCTTCTTTTGATTAAAATCGATAACATTGTCTAATGGATAGAAGCCCTCAAAACCATACTCTCTACACAGCTCTGTATATTTTTCACCTATTTTTATGGAGTCTCTCTCAAAAACATCCGGACCTGCTATATATATTTTTTGCAACTCTCAATCCTCTTTTTTGTATCTATTTTCTAAATATAAAAACACTTTAGTACTATAGTGCATAGGGATAAACCAGACAAAGATTCCTATCGGTAAGCTTAAAAGTATAGTTAAATCATTCTCTTTAAAGTAGTTACTACTGAGATACATTACATAAAAAGCAAAAAAGGTAATCGATACACCGACAAAATACTTCGCATACAGAACAAGAGTAAACATCACTCCCAACTTTTTCATCTTTATGATAGTAAAATAGAGAGTTCCAAATATCAGACTAAAGAGTGCAAAATACTGTACAAGCTCATCCATTTTCAAAGACTCCGACAATTTCATCATTTAAATTTTTTCTGTTTACTTCACTATGTAACATCTACTTCCTTTAACTCCTTGTTCTTATTCCAAGAAGAGCCCTTATTTATTTGAATTATAACTAAAGTATGGAGCTAAAAAATCTACTTTGTGATACAATGCATTAGTTTTAAAATATATTTAAGAGTACTCAAGGTGTATTGCAGGATGATTTTATTATGAGTGTAAAAAACTTAACAGATACTTTAGAGACTGAAACTGATTATAAAACCCTCTTTGAAAAGAGTGCTATGGGCATGGCGATCATTGAAGCTGACAACACTATTTCCTTAGCAAACAAAAGAGTTGCACAACTCCTTAAAACAGACCTACCCACAATACTCAAAAGTTCACTTTGTGACTGGATATCCGACGTAGATAAAGAGAGACTCAAAGAGTATCGCAAACAAGTAGCACAGCAGAGTGAAAACACTCCTGAAAACTATGAGTTTAGACTTGTATGCCAAGATAAAAGTATAAACTGGGCTTTAGTAAACCTCACACTTTTTCAAGATTCAGGTAAAATACTACTCTCTGTGCTAAACATCAGTAAGTTAAAAGAGACTGAAAAAAAACTCAAAGAGGCAATAAGTTCACAAAATGCTATTTTTTTAGCAGTTCCTGATCTAATGTTTGAACTCGACTCTCATGGAGTATATTTAAATATCTGGGCAAACAATCCTGAGGAGCTAGCAGCAACTAAAGAGCAACTGCTTGGGCATACTGTTGCACAAATGCTACCCAATGAGGCAGCCAAACAGGTAATGGTAGCGATACGAGATACCAAGGAGAAAGGACACTCTTTTGGTCGACAGATTCACATCCAGACACCTCATGGAAAACAGTGGTTTGAACTCTCTATTAGTCTTAAACACAATGAAGATACAGCTGATACTTTCATAGTCTTATCACGTAATATCAGCGATAGAAAAGAACTCGAAACAGAGTTGATACATCTCTCCCGCCATGACGCACTCACTGGTTTATATAACCGTAGAGTATTAGAAGATCGACTAACAAAAGATATACAAAGAGCAAGTAGATACTCTGTTCCTCTCTCTATCTGTATGTTAGATATCGACCACTTTAAAGGTGTCAACGATACTTACGGACATCAAGTTGGTGATAGAGTGCTAAAAAGACTTGCCAAACTTTTAGAGGAGCTTCTGCGTACTACCGACTACACAGCTCGTTACGGTGGAGAGGAGTTTCTTGTTGTCCTCCCAGATACAGACCTTAGCTCTGCAAAAGAGTTTGCAAAACGGCTGCGAATCAAGGTTGAGGAGATGCAAATTGAGCTTGAAAACGCAGAACCTTTCCAAATAACTGTAAGCATTGGTGTCTCTACCTTTGGTAAAGAGGCAAGCTCTTTGGATAAGATTATAGATTTAGCAGACTCTGCCATGTATCTTGCAAAGAGATCTGGCCGTAATCGTGTCATCAGTTTTGACTCAAACTAGAGTATTCTAAACTACTTATAATTTTAAGCAAATCATCATCAATATTTCCCTACCCTACGACTACTAAAATAAAATATAAAGAATTATGATGGCAAACAGATTAGAAAAAGAAGACTCCCCTTACCTACAGCAACACAAAGAGAATCCAGTTGATTGGTGGCCTTGGTGTGATGAAGCCTTTGAAACAGCAGAAGCTGAAAACAAGGCGATATTTATCTCTATTGGTTACTCCTCTTGTCACTGGTGTCACGTTATGGAAAAAGAGGTCTTTGAAAATCAAGAGTGTGCAGATATCTTAAACGCAGGTTTCATCTGTATAAAAGTTGACCGCGAAGAGAGACCTGACATAGATAAACACTTTCAAGAGGTGCATCAACTCTTAAATCGTCGTGCAGGTGGATGGCCAACTTCAATCTTCTCTACTCCTCAAAACAAGCCATTTTTTGCAGGAACTTATATACCACCTGAATCAAACGCAGGTAGCATAGAGGGGATGGGCTTTAAAGAGCTTACTCGCCTTATAGCGAAAAAAGTAGAAGATAAAGATGTGGATTTATACAAAAATGCAGATGAAGTTGAAGGTTTTATAAATCAAGTCTCGCATCCAACAGAGGCAACAGTTTTAAAAGAGGAGTTTTATAAAAACTTTATGCTCCAAGCAAAAAACAACTATCAGACAAAAGATGGAGGTTTTTCAGAGGCTCCAAAGTTTCCACATGCCTCAACACTCAATACACTTCTTACTATTGACAAACTCTACGATGACAAGGCAGCCGAGTCTATGCTCAAAGAGACTCTAAACGCAATGAAAAAGGGTGGACTATATGACCTAGTAGATGGAGGGTTTTGTAGATACTCAACCGATAACATCTGGTTAGTACCCCATTTTGAGAAGATGCTTTATGATAATGCCCTCCTTTGTAACATCTACACAAAAGCCTACTTAACATACAAAGATGAGAGTTACCTTCAAACGGCAAAAGAGATTGCTGATTTTTGGCAAAACTTTATGAGTGAAGATGATCTGATGTACTCTGCAAGTGATGCTGATAGTGAAGGTGCTGAGGGAACTTACTTTACATATAGTTATGAAGAAGTTTATGAGATATTAAAAGTGAATGGTTACGAAAATATAGAAGCTATCCTCTCTGAGATGTCAGTCACTCAGCACGGAAACTTTGAGGGAAAAAGTATCATCAGGTTTGAAGAGGGTATTGTTCCTGCATGGTTTGCTGAAGTCAAGCCTGTACTACAAAAACTTAGACAAAATAGAGAGTACCCATTTATAGATAAAAAAGTGCAAGTCTCTTGGTCAAGCATGATGATTAGCGCTCTCTACAAACTTGGTACTATTGACAGCAGATATACTCTTATGGCTACAAAAAGTCTTGATGCACTACTAAAGACGATGTATATAAACGGGACTCTCTACCACACTACACTCATACACAAAACACCAAAAGTAGAAGCTTTTTTAGAGGACTATGCGTTTCTCTCACAAGCACTCTTAAACGCATACCAACAGACCTCAGATGAGCTCTACCTCATAAACGCACAGAGATTAGCTAACACTGCTTTAGAGAACTTTTATGAAAAAGGGCAGTGGAACTTTAGCGTTGGTGAGTTTGTAACAAAGGCTGAGACATCTGACAACACCTATACAAGTTCGGTCAGTATAATGATAGATGTGCTTCTCTCTCTTGGGACACTACTCGAAGATGAAAAATACACTCACTTTGCGTTTAAAACTATGGAGTACAACTCTTATGAGATGGGACGCAAAACTATCTACTTTCCATATATGCTCACACAGGTTTTTAGATACTTAAAAGGAGAGAGAGTTATCAAGTCAAACGCAGATAATCTTAAAAACTCTGCTTTAAAGTTAGCCTCTCTTGATTATCCCTTTGTATCTCTCAAGGCGAGTGAAGATGAAGAGTTTATGATTTGTGGTGATAAGAGCTGTTTTGCTAATACCACAGATATAGATGAAGTCAACGAACTTTTATCAAAGTCCATTTAAAAGAATAGTCTCCATCTCATCGGCAGGAACTGGTTTAGAGTAGAGATATCCTTGGATATTTTTACAGCCATTTTGGAGTAAAAACTCTTTTTGCTCTTGAGTCTCAACACCCTCAGCAATAGTACTCAGATTTAAACTTTTTGCTAAGGCTATTACAGCTTTTACTATTCCCACATCCTCTTCATCATCAGGCAGGTACCTCACAAAAGACTGGTCAATTTTCAACTTATCAATAGGCAGTTTTTTAAGGTAAGAGAGTGACGAATACCCTGTACCAAAATCATCAATTGCCAAATTTATTCCCAAGTCAGATATCTGCTTTAATATCTCTATAGCCTCATCTGGCTTTGACATCACCTGAGACTCTATAACCTCTAACTCTATCCACTCTGCTCTACACTCCGTCTCTTTGAGTATATCTTTTAGTATAGTAGTAAAGTCATTTTGTTCCAGCTGTTTCATAGCAAGATTTAGAGAGAGCTTACCTGGATTTAATCCCTTTTTATGCCATGCACTTAGCTGTTTCATAGCAGATTTCATAACAAGTTGATCAAGTGATATAATAAGTCCAGTTGACTCAGCAAGGGGTATAAACTTAGCTGGAGGGACAAGCCCCATTGTTGGATGTTCCCACCTCACAAGCACTTCCATACCGGTTACTTTATCACAACTGGCATCTACCTGTGGTTGATAGTAAGCTACAAACTCCTTTTTATCGATTCCAGCCCTTATATTTGCCTCCATAACAACTCTCTCAAAGGCTAGCTCTGTCATCTCTGATCTATAAAACTGAAAATTGTTTCTTCCCTCAGCCTTGGCCTTATACATAGCAGCATCTGCATACTTTAAAAGATTTGAGACTGAGACTCCATCGCTAGGATACAAGCTTATGCCTATACTGCTAGAGATGTAAAGCTTATTCCCATTTACTGTAACTGGTTCACCTAAAGCTGTAAGAATTTTCTGGGCTAAGAGTGAAGCATTCTGCCCTTGATTTAGATTATTCATAATTATTGTAAACTCATCACCACCAAGTCTAGCAAGAGTATCATCCTCTCTCATCACTCCGCTTAATACCTTCGTTACAGTTTTTAAAACTTCATCACCTGCGTCATGACCAAGAGAGTCATTAATCTCTTTAAAGTTGTCAAGATCAAGAAAGAGCAAAGCAAATTCACTTCTATTTCTTTTTGCGACCTTAATTGCATTCGTCAACCTATCGTGAAACAGAGTACGATTTGGGAGTTGTGTCAATGCATCATGATGTGCTAAATGGTCCAATACCTCTTTTTGTTCAAGTAGTTCCTCTTGTGCTTTCATATTTTTTGTAATGTCCTGTGCAAAAGCAACAACTCTAAGAGGATTACTATTTTCATCTTTTAAAATAGACAGAGAGAGTTGCACATATATAGCTTCTCCCGACTTAGTTATGTAAATGGTCTCTCCTCTATGTTCACCACTCTCTTTTAAGGTATCAATATTTCTAACCATCTCTTCTCTATCTTCCTCTAAAGAGAGCATAGAGATATTCTTAGTAATTACTTCATCCGCTCCATATCCTAAAAGAAGTTCGGCACCGTGATTCCAACTAAGAATAACTCCATCAAAGTCAGTTGTTATTACGATGTCATGTATCTGCGCAATAATCTGACCCTGCTCGGAACCTTTAACCTGCAGAGCCTTTTCACTGCTAATATCTGTGTGTGTACCGACCATACGTATGGCATTTGCATCTTCATCATAAAATATACTTGCTCTACCCAAAATCCAAACATAGTGCCCATCTTTATGCTTGAGTCTATGTACATTACTAAAGTTCTCTCTATTTTCATGCATATGCTTTTTGAGTGAAGACAGAAGCTCTTTTTTGTCATCACGATGAACACGCTCTCTCCAAGTCAAAATTTTATTTGGCAACTCATCATCACTGTATCCAAGGAGTTTTTTCCAGTTTGGGGATATGTAAAAATCATTATTTGTTAAATCCCAGTCAAGTATAGAGGTACTACTTCCATCAAGTGCTAAACCTACACGCTCTCTTAAAAAGTCAACTCGACTCTTCTCCATAAAAGCATTTCTGTAGTTTTTAGAAAAACGACGCACAGAGGCTGTAAAATAACCTATACCAACAAAGAGTGAGATAACAGCTATTGTATATATTGTACCCTCTTGAAAACTCATCCATAACATAGATAGACCCAAAATTGGAATACTAAATGACAGATAGACAAGAAGAACAGCTCCAAGTGTGGACATTGCGATAGCTGAAAGCCCAATTACAATAGTAAATATATAGAAGTGATACTCAGGCGGAAATCCATCCATAAAAAAGAGTAACATACCCCATGCACTGCCTGACATCAATGAACCAAGTGTAAAAATATATATCCATTTATTTACAGCTGTCTCACTTGAAAACTTACTTACTTCTCTTTCATATTTAACTAAGATGTAGTATCTAAAGCTAAAAATAGAAAAGTGAATCAAAAAAATTATTATGATATCAGATAAAGAAAGATACTTTTCCAGAAGTAGCAACATAAGCATAATCATGCCTAGCATACCAAAAATACTAGACCTGAAACTTTTAACAATCTCTTCTAATGAGGCTCTTCTCGCCCCCTCTTCCACAGTTAGTTTGATTTTATATCCTTGAAACCCTAATCTTAATCTCAGCAGTATAGCAAAAAACAGATTTTAGTTTTTCTTATTAAAATAAATTATCCTAATTATTTTGTTAATATCTTGGCTAATAGTAATTCTAACTCTATTTTTGCTATAATCTCTCAATTATAAAAAAAGGTGATTTATGCTTAAAACATTAGGAAAGTTTATGTTTATGATTGAGTTAGGTCTTAAATATATCAAAATCTTTAAAAAGACTTTTTTTCATCCATTTATAACTCTTAAACCAGCCTATCAACAACTATCAATAGATCGTCAAGAGTACTCAAACGCAGTACTGGAGTTTTTAAATATCGAGGTTGATGTAGTCGGCAAACTTCCCAAGCAAGACAAAATTCTTTATGCGATAAACCACCGTTCACTTTTAGATATTCTGGTGATGGAAAATATATTTTCCAGCTCACAAAAAAATGGTACCTGGATTGCAAAACAGGATCTTTTTGATCACCCTTTTTATGGAAAATTTTTTAAGTACAGTGGTTGCATGAGTGTAGATTTGAACAACGGTAAAGGTATGTTGAAGTTTTTTAAAATGATGAAAAAAACATTTGCAAAAGTTGATAATTTCAACCTTTACATCTTTCCTGAAGGTGAGAGACACAAAGGTCAAGGTATCAAAGAGTTTCAAAGTGGAGCAGAAAAAATTGCCAAAGCAAATAAGCTGAGTATTGTTCCCGTGTTTATCAATGAAACACTAGAGGAAATTTTTGAAAATGCACCATACAAAGAGACTAAAGTAGTTCAAGTTTACATCGGAGATATCATCCAAGAGGGTAATTTAGAATCTAACTATAAAGTTTTAATGAACGAAGCAGAGGAAAGTAAGTAGTGAGTAAAATGACACTAGGTGTAAATATAGACCACGTAGCAGTATTGCGAGAAGCCAGACAGGTAAATGACCCAGATATTCTTCAAGCTCTTTATGTAGCTTGTGAGAGTGGAGCTGACCAAATTACAATCCACCTTCGTGAAGATAGACGTCACATTCAAGATATAGATGTTAAAAATATCATGGCTCACTCAAAACTTCCTGTAAATTTAGAGTGTGCGATAGATAGGGATATTCTCAACATAGTATGTGATATGAAGCCGCATCGTGCGACTCTCGTTCCTGAAAAACGCGAAGAGGTGACAACAGAGGGTGGACTTGATGTTTTTACTTACTCAGATGAGATATCTTACGCTATAGAACAACTCCACGACTCTATAATCCCAGTCTCACTCTTTGTTGACCCGACTATCGAAGCGATGGATAAGTCAAAAGAGTTGGGTGCAGAGATGGTTGAGCTTCACACCGGAACATTTGCCAACCTTTTTGCAATGTTAAACTCAAATCTTTCCCACTCAAACCACTCTGTAAAAGAGTTCGAACTCCCACGTTATGAGCTCTCAAACAGACTTGAAAAATCTATCGAAGATATTAAAAACGCAGCAGCTCATGCCAACAAGATTGGACTTGAAGTTGCAGCCGGACACGGTCTAAACTATCATAATGTGCATGAGATGATGAAGATAGAAGAAATTATCGAGCTAAACATCGGTCAAAGTATCATCGCTCGAAGTGTTTTTTCCGGTTTAGATGATGCTGTTAAAGAGATGAAAAAACTCACAACTAGAGTTTAGATGAAACCTACGATAGCTATAAGTGTTGGTGATTTAAATGGCGTTGGTATAGAGATAGCTCTTAAGGCTCACGATGAAATCTCTGAACTCTGTTCACCTCTTTACTGTATCAACTCTTCTCTGTTAAACGCAGCTAGTAAACTTCTCAAAAAAGAGATTCCCAAAGATTTTAAACTCTATGAAGTTGCTGGAGAGTTTGAGATAAACGCAGGTCTTGTAAACGCAGACTCTGGCAGATACTCCTATGACTCTTTTATGAGTGCTATCAAACTGTGTGAAGATAAACAAGCTGATGCTGTGGTAACTATGCCTATTCACAAAGAGGCTTGGATGATGGCAGGACTCGAATATAAAGGTCACACCGACCTACTTCGCCAATACTTCGATAAAGATGCTATTATGATGCTTGGCTGTCCTGAGATGTTTGTAGCACTCTTCACAGAACATATGCCGCTCAAAGAGGTCGCTTCGGCTATCCAGTATAAAAAACTCAAACAGTTTCTACTTGACCTGCATAACTCTATCCCCCAAAAACAGATAGCTGTTTTAGGTCTTAACCCTCATGCAGGTGATAATGGTGTGCTTGGAAATGAAGAGCTAAGAATTACCAAAGCGATAAAAAGTGCAAATAAGAAGATAGGTTTTGAGCAGTTTGTTGGTCCTATAGTTCCAGATATTGCGTTTACTCCTCACTTTCGTCAAAACTATAACTACTTTGTCGCTATGTATCACGACCAAGGCTTAGCTCCACTCAAAGCTCTCTACTTCGATGAGAGTGTCAACATATCTCTTAATCTTCCAATTATTAGAACCTCTGTGGATCACGGTACTGCGTTTGATATTGCTTACAAAGGTGAAGCAAAAACACTCTCTTACATAAACGCAATCAAGAGTGCGATCGAACTTATTTAATCTCTACATCTTAGCAATTTTTCAAAGTAATATTTACTAAAAGATAATAATTTTCCCTTAAGAATTAATTGCTACAATTCTCCCTACAAAAAAGATTTATACTATCTTTTAATACAAAAAATAAGGCTATATTATGAAAAAAATCATCTCTCTAGCAGTTCTTTCTGCATCAATCTTATCAGCATCACCGCTAATGGATAGTGCTAAAAATGCAGGTCTTACACCAATTCCAGACTCTTCTACAGAGCTTTTGAAGTTAATAGACAATCCTAAAAACCCTATTACAAACGCAAAAGTTGAACTTGGTAAAAAACTATTCTTTGACCCAAGACTATCTAAGAGTCAAATTATCAGTTGTAACTTCTGTCACAACTTAGGTGAAGGTGGAGATGATGGTGTTGAGGCTTCTATCGGTCATAAATGGACTGCAAACCCACACCACGTAAACGCACCTACTGTTTATAATGCAGTACTTTTTGATGTTCAGTTTTGGGATGGTCGTGCTAAAGACGTAGAAGAACAAGCGCAAGGTCCTATCCAAGCTCATCCAGAGATGGCAGCTACAAAAGATCATGTTGAAAAGGTTATAAACTCAATACCAGAGTATGTAGCTGAATTTAAAAAAGCTTATGGAAATGATGTAAAAGTTTCGTTTGAAAAAGTTACAGATACTATCGGTCTTTTTGAAAGAACTCTTGTAACTCCTTCAGCGTATGATGACTTTTTAAATGGTGATGAAAACGCAATGACTCAAGCTCAAAAAGATGGTTTAGATACTTTCATACAAGTAGGTTGTGCATCTTGTCACACTGGTGTTGCTCTTGGTGGGTCGATGAACGCATTTAATGTTACTGCAATTTATAAACACCAAAATGTAGGTGACTTCAGTGGTGATAAAAACGGTATGGTAAAAGTTCCTACACTTAGAAATGTTACTCAAACTGCACCTTACTACCACAATGGTCAAATCTGGTCTTTAAAAGAGGCTATCAGTGAAATGGGTAGAATCCAACTTGGAAGAGAGCTATCAGAAAAAGACGTAGACTCTATCGAGGAGTTCATGAAAGCACTAGAAGGAAGAAAAGCACCAGTTATATATCCAATGCTTCCATCTTCAACTGCAACAACTCCAAAACCAGATATGAACTAAAACTATAGCAACCTCTGCGTTGCTATATACTAAGAAACTCATAACAATAAAAGATGTATAATTTGTAATAGCCCATTATAAGGTAAACAAATGAAAGCACTACTTCTTACAATTCCCCTGCTCCTTCTCTCAACTCTAAACGCAAAAAATGTCATCTTAGATACTACAACTTCGCTTATATGGCAGGATGCTCCTATTAACGAAGATGCACTCGTAACTTACAAAGAGGCAAAAAACTACTGTAAGTTTTTAAAGATAGATAAGTATGAAGATTTTCGTCTTCCAACACTTCATGAACTACAGACTCTAGTTGACTACAATAACTATAAACCAGCAATAATCAATGGTTTTAAGTATGTAGAAAACACCACCTACTGGACATCAACGCATTTTGCAGATGATGAGAATGAGTTTTGGACAGTTGATTTTGAAAAAGGCTCTCGTAGTGTAAAAGCAAAGTATTACGATAGACACTTCAGATGTGTTCAAAAATTAAAATAACGCTACTATTTTTACTGGTGATAACTATGGAAAACTTAAATGCCACACGAACTTGTGCAGTTGCTGGAACATTTTACTCGAACGATAAAACAGAGCTCTCAACACAGGTCAAATCTTTACTACAGAGTGCTAAAATATTTAAAGAGGAGGATGTTCAAGCTCTTATAGTTCCTCACGCTGGATATGTTTTTTCTGCGCAGACTGCTGCTACAGCTTATAAGACTCTAAATAAAAAATATAAAAATATCTTTGTGATTGGCTCAAGTCATCATGTGAGTTTTGATGGTGCTTCTATCTATAAACTAGGGAATTACAAAACGCCACTTGGTGAGATTAGTACAAATCATATTATTGTCAATGAGCTTATGAATTATTCTCTTTTTAGTTATAACAGAGATGCCCATACAAAAGAGCACACACTTGAAGTGCAACTCCCATTTTTGCAAACACTTTATGGTGATGATTTAAAAATTGTTCCTATTATTATAGCAACGCAAAAGATGGAGAATATCATCGAGATATCTCAAATTTTAAAGCCCTACTTTGATGATGAAGAGAATCTTTTTGTGATTAGCTCTGACCTCTCCCACTATCCTGATTATGAAGATGCAAATGTTGTAGATAAGAGAACACTCAATGGACTCATCAAAAACAATCCCCAAGAGTTTATAAACGCAATTGTAAAAAATGAAAAGTCAAATACACAAAACCTTGCAACCTCCGCTTGTGGATGGAGTTCACTTTTAATACTGCTACATATAACACAAAACGAGAACTACACTTATGAAGTAGTGGAGTATAAAAACTCTGGTGACACTCAGTATGGCGAAAAAGATAGAGTTGTCGGATATGGGGCTCTTCGCGTTTACAAAAATAGTGATAGATTTTTTTTAACAAATGATGAAAAAAAAGAGTTACTAGAGCTTGCTAAACTCTCACTCTATGAGTCAACCATAAACAACAAACGCATTGAGATAGATGAGAGCAATATATCGCCAAAACTAAAACAACACCTTGGAGCTTTTGTAACTCTAAACAAGGAGAAACAACTCAGAGGTTGCATAGGTCAGTTTGAGCCAAATCAGCCACTCTACAGAGTTGTAGTTGAGATGGCAATCTCTGCAGCGAGATTTGACAGAAGGTTTGCTCAAGTGACAGAAGAGGAGCTCAAAGATATAGAACTTGAGATATCAGTTTTAACTCCAAGAAAAAAGATCAGCTCTACCGATGAGATACAAATAGGAAGAGATGGAATCTACATCACACACGGAAATAGAAGTGGAACCTATCTACCACAAGTCGCTACAGATATGAACTGGAGTGTAGAGGAGTTTGTCAGAAGCTGTTGTGAAGACAAAGCCGGAATAAGCCCTAGTAATTGTAAAGATGCTGAGATTTTTACTTATGAAGCGATAGTTTTTTAAAGCTCGTTTTCTGTTCCATAATCCCTCAAGGTTTGTGGAACTTTGATGTTTTTACTTTTTGAACACTTTGTGGAACACCTAAAGATCGTAGTGGTTGGTGTGCTCTAAA
>JAYEMB010000153.1:0-2535 GCA_034717855.1 Campylobacterota bacterium | reverse complement strand
CCGATAGCTTTATAACCAGTGTTTGAGCCGCTTGAGACATAAAGAGTCTCATTTCTATCGCCATCAAACTCGATAAAACATCCTGCACTAGCTTGAGAGTTTTGTGACTCCTCCTCAGCATCTAACATGAAACGCATCTGCGTATATTTACCAGCTGGCAGCTCAAAGTCACCAAGTGAGATAGTGTTTCCATCTTGCCAATCAAGCAGGTTGATTGGATTAACAGAGGTATTAAACTCATCCATAGTTTTCCAGTCACCATCAGCAGTGTGGTACTCAATCGCTGTTACAGTGATATAAACACCTGTTACATTATGCTCATCAACAACTGGTGCATCAGTGAGATTCAGTGAGAGTGTTCCTGTTTGAGCAGTATCGCCACTATCATCCGAAGTTCCATCACAAGCAGAAAACCCTAAAGCGATTAAGAGCGATGTGATTAAAAGAGTAATTTTATAATATTGCATACTTTTTCCTTGTATTTGTATAGCAGTATTATATAACTTTATCTCTAATAGTAAGGTAATAGATTAAAACTTCCAAGTCAAACGCAGCCATAAAAAATCTTCAACACTCTTTTTACCAAACTCACTCAGGGCATCTCCGCTATTTACATTATAAGAGATATCAAGGTCTGTATTATTTTTAAAGAGGTAAGCGGCACCTATCTTATTTTGCATCGAGTGGTCTTGTAGGTTGAGCATATTTTTATAGTAGAGAGAAAAGTATAAAAAATCAAAGGGCTCTTTTTGGGTGATAAGCGTGATAGCGTAATCTTTAGCGATAAAAGGGATATTAAGAGTAGTTGTCTCAATCTCCTCTTTGTTTAAACCCTCTGAGCGATAGAGATACTCACTGATGATGGTAAGCTCAAACTCTGTCAGATAACGCAAACCTAAAAGATAAGAATAACCCCCATCTAAAACATTGGCATACTCTCCATGAACTTCAAAGTTTGTTTGAATGTTTTTAGAAAAATCTATACCTATTTTATTTGACGCTATATCTGAGTAGTTGTAGATAATATCTATGTCAGTATCATACAGAAGCATATATAAACGCAGTGCGATGTTGTTTGCGTTTTCATTTTGAGTTATGAGCTTGTAGTAGTCGCTGTTAACCTCACTCGTTGATGGGAGATATACAAAATCAAAACTGAGGTTTTTGAGTTCACTATTAAAGCTTTTGTTGTAGCTGTACTTAGCGATGATAAAACCCTCTCTCGCTTTTGTCGGATCACTTGGATCTTTGAGTCTGTCAAAAAACGCAAGAGGATTAAAGAAGTAGCCTTTCCCCCACATGAGTGACTCTTTTCCAGCTAGAAGTGTATGGTTGGTATTTAACTTAGCTTCTATGTAGAGGTCATTGACTATGGCATCACTCTCTGAAATAACATCTTTTATATAGTTATGAGTACCGATAAATGAAGAGCTTAACTTAAAGATATCATAGTTGTAGGAGAAATCTAAGAGAGCTTCTGCGTGGACAAAGTTTTGGTATTTATCATTTTGTAAGTGTTGTAACTTATCATCTAAACGCAGGTAACCACTATACTCATAAGGTTTTTGCTCAATCGCTCCCATGTCAAAATCATAATCATCCCCGTAAACGCAGCCTATAAAGATGAGAAGCAAGAGTAACTTTTTCACGACATTAACGTCTCAAGTCAGATGCTTTTTCAAGGCTGTCAAGTGTAAAAGCCTCATCTGCAAACTCTTTAGGCGTAATACGACCATAAATCATAATCGACTTATACCCTTTGTACATTGGAGAACTTGTCTCTACAACAGAGGGGCGCACAATTCCATCTCCAAAATCCTTAGGCTTTTTATAATAAAGTGTTTTTATCAGCATCTGCGTTGAGGTGTAACACTCTATCACGATTGGAGCGAGACTCTTTTTATCTACCTCCATGAGCAGTTTGTCATAAGAGACTGTATCGTTTTTTGCTTTGAGTTCTAGTAGTAAGTGTGAACCTTTGTCATCATTTTTAACAACACTGTATTCAGTAGAAAAATCGAGTCTCATGATATCTGCATTGTTAAAAACGCCACCAACAACAGACTGCATGGAGGTTATGCGAAGTGGACGACCGACATTTGGAATATAAAGCCACATATTGTCACCTAAACGCAGTGTGGCTCTTCCTTTCTCACTTTCGGGCTCTAAAAAGAGAGAGACCATTTTGTCCTTGTCTTTTTTCGCCTGAAAGAGGAGAAACTCTTTTTTACTCCCATCGGGCTCAATATTTACAAGTTTTTTATACATCTGTGCTGAGAGAGGTGTGAGTTTACGGTCTATATCTTCAAGTATGTTTGCTGCGTTTAGTGTGAGTAAAAACGCAGTTAAAAAAAGTACTGTTTTCATTTTTTGCTCCTAATTTTGTCTGAGTGCATCAACAGGGTTCAGTTTTGCTGCTTTTCTTGCTGGCGATATTGAAGCGACAAGTGAGATGATGATAACTATGATACTCACAACTATAATCTCCCCTAAACTGAGTGTCGGGTTTAGTGTCAACATATCTTGCCGACCAAA
>JAYEMB010000152.1:0-2546 GCA_034717855.1 Campylobacterota bacterium | reverse complement strand
TTTGCGTTTATAGCAATAGCTATCGCTCTATCTATCTTTGCATCTTTGTCGATATAAGTATGACATTGACCTTTATCGTGCTTGACAACACTCACAGTTGCGTTTTCACTTACATGTTTGATAAGCCCTGCACCACCACGAGGAATAATCAGGTCAACATACTTGTCCATCTTAATGAGTTTGTTTACACCCTCACGAGATGAGTCTGGAATAAGTGAGATTAAAGAAGCAGGCAGGTCATTTACAACTAAAACATCTTTTAAGACTTTTGCTATCGCTTTGTTAGAGTTTTCAGCCTCTTTTCCACCCTTCAAAACGCAGACATTTGAGCTTTTAAAACATAGAGCTGCTGTGTCAGATGTTACATTTGGACGAGACTCATAAATAATCCCTATAACACCGATAGCGATACTTACTTTCTCTATCTTAAGCCCATCCTCTGTAACCCAACCATCCAAAACGCGACCAACAGGCTCTTTGAGTGCTGCTATCTCTTCAATCGCCACTGCCATAGAGTCAATACGACCCTCATCTAAAAAGAGTCTATCCATAAGTGCTGATGTTAGGTTGTTCTTTTTACCATCTTCCATATCTACTGCGTTTGCCACTAACAAATCCGATGTATTAGCTCTTAAAGCCGCTGCCATCTCCAATAAGATTCTGTTTTTTTCTCTGCCACTTAGAGTCGATAAAACTCTACTTGAGGCTTTTGCTTCACTTAAAAATTGTTCCATAGTTTGCCCTCGTTTTATTAATGTTATAATATCATAAAAAAATTAGGACTACCATGAATACTATAACTTTTATCGGAAATGGCAATATGGCTTTGAGCATTGCTAAAGGCTTAAAAGAGAACTATAAAATCGAAGTTGTTGGTAGAAGTTTAGAGAAGTTAGAGAAGTTTGAAAAAGAGCTAGGTGTAGCTACAGATAAACATCTATTAAGTGGTTTTAATATGGAAGCTAAAAGTATACTTTTTTGTGTAAAGCCTGCCAATGTTGAAGAGGTATCTGCTCAACTCAAAGGAAAGGCAAGAGTAGTTTACTCAGTTTTAGCAGGAACTTCGTTAGAGAAACTTCGCTCAAACCTAAACACAAACGCAGTGGTTAGAACTATGCCTAACCTCGCTGCAAGTGTTGGAAATTCTATGACTACTCTCACAGGCGACACTGCGTTTAAAGATGAAGCAGAGGAACTTTTGGGAGCTATCGGACCGACGAGATGGTTAGGGAGTGAAAAAGAGATAGATATAGCAACAGCACTCGCTGGAAGCGGTCCTGCTTATTTGGCACTTATCGCTGAATCCTTAGCTGATGGCGCTGTAAAACAGGGTCTCAAACGCGACGATGCGATGGCGATTATGAGAGGACTATTTGGTGGTTTCGGAGAGTTAATCCAAGATGTCCACCCTGCTCTACTCAAAGATGGTGTAATGAGTCCTGGTGGAACAACGGCGGCAGGGTACGGAGCGCTTGAAGATGGAAATGTAAGAGCATCTTGTATAGATGCTATTGAAAAGGCTTATAAAAGAGCTTTAGAACTATGAAAAGTTCTAAGGCTTTACTTCAACTATAAAAACTTCAGTATCTCTTTTTCTATATCCTCTTTTTCTATAACACTATCGTGAACTATTTTTTTACTAAAGAGCCCATTTATCATTGAAGGTATTTTTACTTTTGCTTCGTTTGAGATAGATTTGAGTGCTGTGATATCCTCTGCATCCTCTTCGCCAGTCAGAGCATTTGCAATTACAGGAGAGAACTTCGTCCACTCAGCAGTCGAGTAGATAATAGTAGTAATATCATCAGTCGCACAAGACTCATAGGCTTTAAAACAAGTTGCTGTATGCGGGTCCATTAAGTAACCAGAATCAAAAGTAGTTTTGATGTACTTTTTACCCTCTTCATCACTACAAAAATCACCCACAAAAATCTCTTGAAGTTTCGAGAGCTCATCAGAAGTTAACTCATAAACACCTTTTGTATCTAAGTCACTCATCAGCTCTCTTGTACGTTCAGGACCATAAAGACCAAAAAGAACACGCTCAACATTTGACGACTTCAGAATATCCATCGCTGGAGAAGTTGTTAAAATAAGATCTTTACCACGCATATCATAAACACCTGTGTTGATAAGACGAGTAAGGATATTGTTCTCATTTGAAGCGATAATCAGTTTTCTAACTGGAAGCCCCATCTCTTTTGCATAGTATGCTCCAAGAACATTACCAAAGTTTCCACTTGGAACATTGATATACACCTCTTCACCCATCTTGGTAGAACCAGCTCTTACAACCTCAAGATAGTTGTGGATGTGGTAGATGATTTGAAATATAATACGTCCAAAGTTTACAGAGTTTGCAGCTGAAAGAGAGATATGTTTCTCTTTTAAAGTCTCTTCAAAACTCTCAGAAGATAATAGGTTTTTTAGAGCTGCTTGTGCATCATCAAAATTTCCTTTGATACCTATAACTTTAAGGTTGGAAGCATCCTCTGTAACCATCTGTAGTCTCTGAACATCAGAAGTTCCGTTTGCAGGGTACATAC
>JAYEMB010000151.1:0-2575 GCA_034717855.1 Campylobacterota bacterium | reverse complement strand
GTTTTAGAACTACCTTCCTTATAACCTTTACCATACTTTGAAGTTGAAACAGGGTAAACAAGTTTCACCTTTCTGTGAGAAAAAGTCAATTCTTGCTTTTCTATTGAAATATCTATTCTCATGATTTTATATTCTATGTTTGTCATCGTATATTAAGATAATGGATAAGTTTGTGCCTAAGTGTTATATTCCATTGAAAACAATAAAATGTGGGAGAAGACGATGAAGTTAAAGTTTGTCATTGGTTCTAGAAACCGTTCAGCATGTTTAACCCGTCTTCTCTTTAACCAGAACAGTACATTAGGCACGGTCATTACGAACCTAAAGCCTGCATATCTGCGATGATAGGTTTTCCCACATTTGAAATATAACTATAGGAGGTGTGAATGGACAAGAAAAAAGAAATTTTAATTGTAATAGGAATTGATGTATCAAAAGACAGCTTAGATATTGCAGAGTACGATGGATCAAAGTATAAGATGCAAAAGATACAAAATAATATAAAATCAATATCTAGGTTTAAATCTCAGAAAGAATTCATAGAAAATAAAGAGAAATACCTCTTTGTAATGGAAGCAACAGGTGTTTATAGTTTATTACTAACCGATGAACTTTACAAAGATGGCTTCAAGGTTGCAGTTATAAATCCTTTCAGAATCAAGAAGTTTGCTGACATGAAAATGATTAGAGCTAAAACAGATGCTCAGGATTCTAAAACAATTGCATTATACGGCTACGAACAACCAGTAGAACTACATATTCCTAGATCCAATGAACATCAAGAACTTATAAGAATACTTAAGAGTATTGAAGATTTTGAGAATGTTATTACAGTATTTAGTAATCAGCTAAAAGCATTTGAAATTGATCCTATACAAAGTAAGTTAGTTCTAAAAACCTTAAAAAATACAATTAAGACTATTAAAAAAAATATCGAGACTCTTGAAACCGAATTATACAAAACATTGTGTAAAATTTATCCAGATGAATTCAAGAAAGTTCAAAAGATTAAGGGAGTTGGAAAAAAGACCACTGCTATTATATTAGCCTTCTTCGGAAAATTTGAAACCTTTGAAACAGCAAAACAAGTTGTTAGTTTTATTGGTACAAATCCTAGAATAAGGGATTCGGGAAGCAGTGTAAAAGGAAAAGGTAATATTGAGAAAAAAGGTAATAAGGGGACTCCTAATAACTTCTTTTTTTGTCCCAACAACTGCAAGTTAAACTTTCAAAAATTAAATATCAAGCAAAATGATCTTGATGTTTCAACGATATTTTCGTGAAATGTGTCTTAAAAATTATATTTTTGGAGTATCTCTCCTTATTTTTCTCTATTTTCAGTTTTTAGGCATAGTTATCCTATGTAGTCTTAACTTTCAGCTGTGAATATCGTGACATATTATATGTTAAATTCATTAGACCTATTTTGGCGTTAGCTCTTAAAATTCCGATTGTTTTTACAAATGATCCATTCATACTGTTTTCTATAAAACCAAATATATGTTCAACGCGAGCCCTAACCTTAGACTTCTCCTTATTATTAGCTTTTTGTAGGTCGGTAAGTGGTTTGTTTTTATAACCTTTTTCGTTAATTCTAGGTATGACTTTCTTTTGTTTATAAATTTTCTCCTGTTCTTTACCTGTATATGCACTGTCTGCGTAAACTTCCTGTCCTGAATCCTTTTTAGATAACAATTTATCTATCACTTGTGAATCATGTACGGATGCATCTGTAACTACAAAATCTGTTATCAACTTGGTTTTAGAATCTATGATTATATGGTTTTTATATCCGTAATGTATTGTATTGTTTTTCTTTGCCCATCTGGCATCAACATCTTTCTGAGACAGCTTACGAGGTTTCTCTTTCCATTTATCAGGTGCTTTTCCTGCATTCTTTATATGCTTATTATCATCTCTGTTATTCCTCTGGCGAGGAGCTTCAACAAAACTGGCATCAATTATTCTGCCTTCATTGGCAAATACACCCATTGAATCAAGAGACTCATTAAATATTTCATACAATTTTTGTATTATTCCACTTTTTATCAGTTGTTCTCGAAATGCCCAAAAAGTCCTGCTGTCAGGCACTTTATCACTACTTTTCAACCCAAGAAACCGTTTAAAACTGGCACGATCTAATATTTGATATTCCAGCTGTTCGTCTGATAGATGATATGTACTCTGAATTATTAGACCTTTGAATAGCATTGTCCTGTTGAAAGGTGGACGACCTCCTTTGGAAGGATCTTTTGTTTTGTTCTCTAAAGCTTTGTCAATTGGTATTTCAAAGATTGTCCAATCTATGATAATATTTAATTTTTCTAGTGGATCTCCTAATTTTGAAAGCTTTTCTAATAAAAAATGTTCATCAAATAGTCCAAATGGATTGATATTTTTCATGATTTTTCCTGTTTTCTTATAAAAATAAGAATTTTAGACCTGTTTTGCAACTTATATTATGAAATAATTACTAGTTGAGTTTTTAGGAGTGCCCTTATTATCATCTCTGTTATTCCTCTGACGAGGAGCTTCAACAAAACTGGCATCAATTATTCTGCCTTCATTGGCAAAT
>JAYEMB010000150.1:0-2589 GCA_034717855.1 Campylobacterota bacterium | reverse complement strand
TAACTTTTGTTGTTTTATTTTGTAAAACATCAATTATAAGTGCATCACTTGTAAATTTTTCATCGGGTGCATAAACCTCTAAAACAGCTTTTGACTTTGTGATATTTAAACTCTCAATCCCATCTATACTTCTTGCCGCTTTAAAGGCATCTTGAACAACAAGGGGGTCACCTAGCATCATACTGCCTGTCATAGTTTGAAAGATTGACTCACTGAGCATCGCTAAAGACTTTCTTGTGTTGTCGTTTGAGAGTGAGTGAAGAGTAGAGGAGAGGTAAAAAATCATACCAAACATACCCACGATACTCATAGCTAATACAGATACAATAACTTTTGATTTGACTGATTTAAACATGTGAAGCCTTAGTAATGTCATTTTTATAAGATTATTATAGCAAAAGTTTTTATGAAAAACAGAGCAGTGATAGAGAGAGTGAGATTTTTAGTAGCACTGTAGAGTTTACGATTCATAAATTTAAACATAAATTCATTTGATAAACAAGTGTAATTTTTTCTTAAGCTAATACTCTCTACAATGTGTTCATCTTAAATAAAAGGTTCTTCAATGAAAAAAATTCTAGTAAGCGCGTTAGCGGCAGTAGCTCTTAGTACGTCAGCAATGGCAACAGTAAACTCTCAAACAGGTTGTGGTCTTGGTGCAGTAATCATCAAAGATGACTCTTCGGCTCTTATGTTAGCTCTACAGGCTACAACGAATGGTACGTCTGCAAATCAGACTTTTGGTATCACTTCAGGAACTTTAGGTTGTAAGAAAGTTAAACTTGTTATGAATGAAAGAGCCCAAGAGTTCGTTGCTTCTAACATGGACATCTTAGCTAAAGAGATTTCTGTAGGTCATGGTGAGTCTCTTGACACACTTGCTGAGTTACTAAATGTAGAAGATAAAGCACAATTCTCTGCTTCACTTCAGTCAAACTACAACAGCATCTATACTTCACAAAAAGTAGAGATGAATGATGTTCTTGACAACATCGCTACTACTTCTTTATAAGTAGAACCAAACCAAACGTTTTACGTTTGGTTTAACCTCCCTTAAACACTATCTTTAGGAAACTTCCATCTTATATAAAATACTCTTCACGCTCCTTTTTTTCATCAGTTTTTCAGACGCTTCCTCGCAGCCTTATAAAGACAAAGCTAATGAGCTAAACCTCTCTAATGAGAGATATTGGCATCTGCTTCTTCATATGGTTGATGGAGAGAGCGAGATAGACGATACTGCTTTTTTCTTCTCTGCTAGTGGTAAAACTAATGCAAAAGATGAACTTGATGCAAGCCTAGATGCATTTTTTAATGAAGAGAGATTTGATGACAACTCTAGTGCTTGTAGATTTCCAGCAAGAAAAGCCTGGCTAGAAGAGAAATTACATATAGATGATTTTCCTCAAGTTGAGTGCAAAGAATATGATGATACACTCAAGAAATTAAATCCTAAGTCTGTAACGCTTGTGTTTCCGGCTGCGCATATTAACTCTCCTGCTTCAATGTTTGGGCACACTTTTCTACGTATAAATTCTGCTTACGAATCCCGATTGCTTTCATATGCCATAAATTATGCAGCAAATGCAGATGCTAAAAAAGAGAATGGGGTAATGTTTGCCATAAAAGGGCTTTTTGGAGGCTACTACGGAAAATACTCTCTACTACCATATTATGAAAAACTAAAAGAGTATAGAGATACAGAGCAGAGGGATATTTGGGAGTATGATTTAAACTTGAATGAAGAAGAAGTTTTAAAAATGGTGCGTCATATCTGGGAACTAAATGGTACTCAGTCACACTACTACTTTTTTACAGAAAACTGCTCATACAATATGCTTTGGTTGATTGAACTTGCAAGACCGAGTGTACATCTAAGAGAGTATTTTAATTATGAAGTAATCCCATTAGAGACTGTTCACGCTACAAAATCGGAAGGTCTAATCTCAGAAACTAATTATAGAGCATCTAAACGCAGTATCTTGTTAAAGTATGAAAAACTGCTTAAAGATGAGTATCTCTACTTACCTAAAAAATTAGTTGATGGGGAGATAAAACTTCAAGAGATAGTAAGTGATGAGACTATACCACTCCGGCAAAAACAGTATATTTTAGAGTCCTCAACAGAGTTTCTGGAATACTCTTTTAGTAAAAATGAGATGGATAAAAAAGAGTATATAGAACTTTTTTATAATCTTTCAAAAGAGAGAGCTGCACTGGGAAAAGGGGTGAAACTAGATATTAAAACTCCTCAAGACCCAATTGAGAGCCATCGAGCTATAAGAGTTACAGCTGGTCTTGGTTCTAGAGAGGGAGAAGCCATAGGTTTTTTAGGAATTCGTCCAGCATATCATGATTTAGAAGACTCTAATTATGGATTTTTAAGAGGTACGCAGATAGAGTTTTTAAATATTGAACTCTCATACAGTGAAGAGGAGGTAGAACTTGAAGAGGCTACGGTTTTATCTATAGTCTCTCTCGCTCAACGTTCAGAGTTCTTTGACTCTCTCTCATGGAGAACAAAATTTGGATGGGATAGAAACTATCTCGACGCTGAGACAAATTTTATCGCAACTCTTGGTGCAGGGT
>JAYEMB010000149.1:0-11160 GCA_034717855.1 Campylobacterota bacterium | reverse complement strand
GTTTTAAAAGGCTTCCACTCGAAGTCTCCTGAGTCTTAAACTTTAAGTCTCTGTGTTTGTGGATGGGAATTATAGGAGAAACTATCTTTAATGTCAATAGTTTTTTAAAAGAATTTGGAAAGTTTTTAATCTTTATTTCTTTTGTATCATATTTTCTTATTTTTAAATCAAATAAACTGTTTTAAAGCTATAAAACTAGTTTACTTTTCAAAATCATTCCAACCTTTTGATTTACTATACTCAGCATAATCTAAATCAATAGAGTGTGGCCCATAAAAGTCAATTGTCCTATTTATCTCTTTGGAGTCAATACTGTATTTGTACACTTCATAGACGGAAGAGTCAATTTTTGATGCATTAGCTTCAACTAAAATAATCAAATCAAGTTTTTTATCTTTATAATCCTTCTCTTTTAGCCATTTCCAAAGAGTATCACCCTCTTCAAATTTCACCCTTAACCTTGTAGCTAAGTGTGTCTCCATAAAAGGGTAAGTTTTTTCAAATATTGGCTGATTATTGTTGATGTTTTGTAAAGATTTAGCACCCTTAGCATCTATATACTCTTCTCTACCATAAACTCTTACATTACAATTTGTCACGAAGACATTGATGCTATTATAGAGCGTTATTATTAATTCATTACTTTCTTCTAAATAGTTACAACTTTTTTTAAAAACAAAAAAAGTTGGTAGGTAAAAAAACTTTAATACTATTGCAGCAGTAAATATAGTCGAAAGGATTAATGCCGTTATTTGATGAGCAAATTTAACTACAAAGAATACACCTTCACCCACTATCTCCTTGTCAGTTCCAAAATTAAAAGAGGAGAGTATTGAATATTTCAATATATTCATAATAGATGTTACCTCTATATCAACCACAAAATAGTACGAAACAGAAAAGAGTAATGAAATAAAAAAATATAGAAATATAAAGCCAGCGAAGATTTTCGTAATTGAACTATTAAATATAAATGCCTTAAAAAAGCTTGTATTGTTTATTGGATGCATCTTTAACTACTCGACTGTTATTTTTGTAAAAAACTTATTTAGGTTCTTGCTTAGCAGTATATCGATGAGATATGCATCTGGCTGATGAATATGTGGAGCTCTTGGAAAAATTCTATCATTTACCCAACTCTCAGACCAATGATGTGTAGTCTTAATAAAATCTACTGCAAAGTTATCCAAATGAAACTCCTCTTCAATTTCCAGTGCACCGGATATACATACATCTACATAAGATTGAATAATTGGATATTTACTAGATGGATATGAAGGTTCCTTTGTTATGTATATCCATACACTATCCCCTTCCTTAATATTAAATCTATTAGAAGTGAATTCAATATCACCGTTGGCAACCTTTTCTCTATTATATAAAAATTCTCTTTTATCAAGTGTACTTAAGAGCGAGTCCTCAACTTCAAAGATAATGCAACTCACTCTGCTGCCTTCTGATTTTTCTATACCTAAAAAAGTTGAGGAGAGTGTCGGTTTAATATTTTCAACTGCATTCCAGCTACGTAAATAGTCACTAAGATAAATTGGTTCAATAGCCTCTACTTGAGGGAGGGTTCTGTTTAACGAAGTTTTTTTTAAAAGTGAACCATAACCTATAATAAATGTTCTCATCTAATACCTTTTACAAAATAATAAAAGTATTGTATCTAATGATGACTTGTTTTAGTAAAAGTTTAAGTTAATTTATATAGAGAGGTTTTTTGGAGGGTAAACCTAGAAGACTACTTTCTTCTAAGTTCTTTAATACGAGCTTTTTTACCTGCAAGATCACGAAGGTAAAATAGTTTAGCACGACGTACTCTACCACGGCGAAGAACTTTAATCTCTTCGATTGAGTCAGAGTAGATTGGGAAAATTCTTTCAATACCAACACCGTTAGCACCAATTTTACGAACTGTAATAGTTTCCCCTGTTCCTTGACCACGTTTTGCAATACATACACCTTCGTATGCTTGAACACGAGATTTCTCACCTTCTTTAATTGTTACTGCTAAACGCACAGTGTCACCAGCACGAAAATCTGGAATGTTCTTCTCAGATACTTGTGCTTTTTCAAAATTTTCTATGTACTTATTTCTCATAAGGTTTCCTTGTTCTATGCTTTAAAAGCTGCTCTGGTCTGAAAAATTTAGTCTTACACTCAGACAGGGCTATTTTTAGTGTGCGAATTTTACTATGATTTCCCTTTAAGTATTCTGATGGAACACAATTTCCTTCATAATTCTTCGGTTTTGAAAAAGATGGTGCTTCTAGAAGTGGCGTTTCAAAGCTCTCTACAGTTAAAGAATCACTATTACCTAGAACACCTTCAATATTCCTACTAACAGCATCACATATTACAAGTGATGCTAACTCTCCACCTGTTAATATATAATCACCGATAGAGAACACTTCATCTGCATACTTTTCTATCACTCTTTCATCAATCCCCTCGTAGCGCCCACTAACAAACGCAACGTGAGATTTTTTTGCTAATCTTTTTGCATCATTTTGAGTAAAGGGTTTTGCAACAGGTGTCATAAAAACTACATATGCATCTTCGTCTTCTTTTTTCAACTCATTCAAAGCATCATAAAGTGGCTGAGGGTTCATAACCATTCCGGCTCCACCACCAACAGCTGTATCATCTACTTTAGAGTGTTTATTGTCACTAAAGTCTCTCGGATTAAGATATGCAACACTAAATATCTTTTTATCGATTGCACGTTTTAAAATAGAGTCTTGGAAGTAACCTTCAATAAGGTTAGAAAAAAGAGTTACAAATGTAAATTTCATTATGATGCTTCTAGAATATCCATAGCACCACTCACAGTGATGATTTTTTTATCTACATCTATACTAACTTTAAATGGAGAGATATATGGAATCAAAAAGCTTTTAGCAAAACCTTTTTCAATTAATGCCTCATCTGTTTTCACACTCAAGTAATCATGAACCGTAAAACGCTCTACTTCATAAACTACACCAAGTATTTTTCCATCTTCAACTACTTGACAATCTTCAATATCAAACCAAAAATTCTCACCCTCTTCTAAGTGGCAATCTTTTCTTGTCTGCTCATAGGTAGTGTATAGTTTAGCATTTGTAAATTTTTTACAATCTTCTGGATTAGAGAGACCATTTATCTTTACAAGGTTTTTTTCTAAATCTACATCTGTTAAAGTTATCTTATTTTTTTTGTTGATTAAAAAGCTGGAGTTTTTTTTGAATTGTTCGGGGAAATCACATTTAATGTGAAATTTCATATCACCTTTAATACCGACAGTTTTGCCGATAGTTGCGATATGAAGAAGTGGTTCTTTATACTGGTTCGACATTGATACGGTAACTTACACCATCTTTAGCTTTACAGCCAGAGATTACAGTTTTAATAGCACCTATCATCTTACCGCTCTTGCCAATCAACTTACCAATGTCAGCTTGATTAGCGTAAAGAACTATCTCTGTTATTTCATCGCCCTCTTGAACTTCAACTCTAATATCATCAGGGTTTGATGCTATAAGTCTTGCAAATTGTGCGACAAAATCAGCAATCATGATTAACGACCAGTAATCTTTTTAACACGGTCACTCATTTGAGCACCAGTACTAATCCAATAGTCAAGTCTTTCGTTATCTACTACTAAAGTTTTCTCAGCTACCATTGGGTTATAGTGTCCGATTAACTCAATCCAACCACCATCTCTACGTTTACGGCTATCTGTTACAGCGATTCTGTAAAATGGTTGTTTTTTTCTTCCCATACGAGTAAGTCTAATTACTGTCATGTTATTTCCTTGTTCTAAATAAAATTTGTGGGGTATTATTTTGCAGAATAAATATACTAAAAAGTAGTTTTATTGTGCCTCTTACCGCCAATTGGCGTAGTATACTTTTTTATAAAAAGTACCTTCTAATCACAGAGGGATTATTTCAGAAGTTATTACGATGGCGGAATTATAGCGAGTTATTTTAAAAATGTAAAGCAACTAAAATAAAAAGAGCAATGTATATTCAAGGCGCATAGTGAGGAAGTGCACTTATAGTGCATGACGAACGTAGCAACGCAGAAGATACGTTACTATTTTTATTTTAGCGAGGAATTCCGCCAGGACCACCCATCTGACTCATCATATTTTGCAGATCTTGCATCCCTTTTTTACCAGAAAATTTCTTAGCCATTTTACCCGCGTTTTTAAACTGCTTAATCATACGATTTATCTCAACTTGGGTAAGGCCACAACCAACAGCAATTCTCTGTTTTCTCGAGTTATTTAAAAGGTCTGGGTTTTCTCTCTCTTTTTTAGTCATAGATGAAACCATAGCTTTTATATTTTTTAACTCACCAGAATTCTCAAAATCAAAATCCTTTACAGCCTTTGACATATTTCCCATTCCTGGAATCATTCCCATAATTGAGCTCATTGAACCCATTTTCTTCATAGACTCCATCTGCTCTAAAAAGTCATTGAAGTTGAACTTACCTTTTTGAATCTTTTTAGTAAGTTTTTTGGCCTGCTTCTCATCAATAGCTCCAGCAGTTTTCTCAGCAAGACCTTCGATATCTCCATAACCCATAAGGCGATTTACAATACGTTCAGGTAAAAAGACTTCTAAATCTTCCATCTTCTCACCACTACCGATAAAACGCAGTGGTACTTGAACTTGAGATGACAATCCAAGAGCTACACCACCCTTAGAATCACCATCATATTTTGAAAGGATAACACCATCAATACCAATCTTCTCTTTAAACGCAGTTGCTGTTCTAATAGCATCTTGACCCGTAAGTGAATCTGCTACATAAAAAATCTCATCCGGATTAGCTGCTTTTTTAACTTCACCAAGCTCGCCCATAAGCTCTTCATCAATCGCTAAACGACCAGCTGTATCTATTAAAACAACATCATAAATCTTATCTTTAGCATATGCAAGAGCTGCGTTTACAACTTCAACAGGGCTTTTCGTACTCTCATCCTCATAAAGTTCTACTTCTATTTGAGTAGTAATCTGGCGAAGCTGTTCAACTGCTGCCAAACGCTGAAGATCGGCTGCAACTATAAGAACTTTTTTCTGTTTGTTTTTAAGATAGTTTGCTAGTTTACCCGTAGTGGTCGTTTTACCGGAGCCTTGAAGTCCTGTCATCAAGATAACAGTTGGAGGATTTGGTGCAAAAGTGAAGCCTTTATTTCCACCAATCTCAAGAAGCTCATTTAAAGCATCTCTAAGGGCTGCTAAAAACTGATCTTTTCCAATTCCGTTAGCCTTAGTTTTAAGCTCAACTTTTGCTATTAATGTTTTAACAACTTTATGATTTACATCCGCTTTTAAAAGGTTTTTCTTAAGCTCAGTCAGTGCTTTAGTAAGTGCCTTTGCATCGTCATGAAAACGAATTTTTTTAATGGCAGTAGTAAACGAATCTGTTAAAGTATCAAACATTGTATCTCCGAAATATAGTTCTTTAAATTGGCGAATTGTATCGCAAGAGTGCTTTAGTTATTATTATTGAAAATCTTTAAAAAGTTTAGGCTCAGGAGCATTAAACTCCATTCCTAAAAGTCTCACTTTATAAGCGTGAAGCATTACGCGTTTTGCGCGGCGTCCACCATACTGCTCATCTCCTACTATAGAGTGGTCAATATAACGCAAGTGTGTACGAATCTGGTGTGTGCGCCCATGATGGATAATACACTTTACTTTTGTTTTGTTTGCACTTACAATATCAGGGAAAAACTCTGTTCTTGCAGGTTTTCCTTTTCCAGATACATTTGAGTATGCTTTGTTGTTTTTCTTCTGAGTTAAAATCGCTTTATCAACCTCTATGGGCTCACTCATAATCCCTTCAACCCAAGCAATATACTCTTTATAAACATTATCTTTTTTAAACTCTTTTATCGCTTTTTGTCTAAACTCTTCATTCTTAACAAGCATTAAAACGCCACTTGTTTCACGGTCTAGTCTATGCAGTAAAACTGCCGGTTTAAATTGACGCTCAATCTCATCAGAGTTAACATAAGCCGGCTTGTCCACAACAACTATGTCATCATTTTCAAAAATAGGTTTTGCTCTCTCTATTTTGATAGTTCTAAAGATAGTTTTTGAATCTATCTCTCCACGAGCTATCATTACTTTTTTGTTTCCAACGTAGACTAGACCTCTGTCTATCATCGACTTAGCAGCAGAGTTTGATATACCCTCTTGAGTTGCTAAAATTTTATATGCTTTTTCCGTAGCCATTATATAAATCCTTAATTTATTTCACAAATGAAGGAAACCTCCATTTTTTGTTACAGTATCGGAAGTAATTCCGCTACCTACGCTTAGACCGCTGTGGTCACTAAAGCTAGCCTCTATCGAGGCAGATTTTATTGTTTTAATATTCTATTTATAATAGGTTCTAAGTTGATTATCTCTTCAACCATAGAGTTTGGCAACTCTTTTGCTGCCATTAGTGCCCTGTGTATCTCATCTGTTTCAACGTATTGTACATGGTGTACATACTTAAAAAGCTCTTTTTGATGAAAGAAGTGCTTTCCTGTAATTATTTTACATCCAAAGTATGCAGGTTCAAGTGGATTATGTCCACCGACATCATCTCTAAAAGCACCACCTAAAATGGCGATGTCACTTATTGCGTAGATGTTATTTAACTCACCCATGGCATCCACAAGAACTAAGTCCGTATCAAACGCAGTAGTCTCAGAAAACTTTGAGACTGTAAACGAGTTTTTATCTGCATACTCATTCATAAGTTGCCAAACCTCACTAAAACGTTCAGGATGTCTTGGAACTACTATAAGTTTCGCATCACTCACCTGTTTCTTATACTCAACGAATGATTTTAAAACAGCCTCTTCTTCACTTGGATGGGTACTTCCAGCTACAATAACTTCACACTTAGGCTTTTCATACTCTTTTGTCTTTTTAATCTCACCAGCGAGTTTAATATTACCGATAACCTCGATATTTTTTGCACCCAAAGCTAAAAAACGGTTTTTATCAGCTTCACTTTGGGCGTAAATCATCTCAACATTTGCCAACATTCTTTTATAAAACCATGCTAACTGAAGATACTTTTTCGCACTCTTCTCAGATATTCTTGCGTTTAACAGAACTACTTTCGTTCCACGACTAGCAGCTGCCACAAAGAGCATATACCAAAACTCCGCTTCTAAGACAACGAGTAGTTTCTGTTTTTTTATCCAAAATGGCAAGAACATCTCATAGGGAAGATATCTCACCTCCGCATCATACTTCTTAGCCTCAGCTTGTCCAGTATGTGTGATAGTCGTTATCTTTATCTCTTGCGTTTTTAAAAGCTCTAGTACAGACTTTAGAGCTCTCGCTTCTCCTAGTGAACAGACATGAAACCAGACTCCATTATCTTTTTCAAATTTAGGATTATTAAAAAGAAAAAAACGCGAGGGGATTGATTGTCTGTATTTTTGTTTAAAAGAGAGAGTTATTAGAAGTGGCAGTGCTATAAGATATAGCACAACACTTAAAATGTAATACAGAAGAGTAAATGGCGACAAGGCCTACTCTTCTTCGCCAGCTTTCATATGTAAAATACGACCACAGTGTGGACATGTTGTAATATCTTCAGCTTTTATAACATCTGCATAGATTTTGTCACTGATTACCATATGACAACCCATACAAGCTTGCTCTTCAACCGTAACAACAGTAGTATTCTTAGCCCAACGACGAATCTTCTGATAAAAAGCTAAACCCTTCTGGTTAACAGTTCCTAAAAGTTTCTCTTTCTTAACAAAAACTTCTTGTCTATCTTTGTTGATAGTCTCAAGTTTCGCATCAACATCAGCTTTTACACTCTCTAAGTTTGAAGCTAACTCTTCAAGTGATGTTTTTGCAGCATCTATTTGCTCTTTTTTCGACTCAATAACTTTTTCAAGTCTCTGAATCTCTTCATTTGCAAAAGTCACTTGCTCTTTTGCAATCTCCTCTTCAAGTTGAAGAGATTTCATTTCGCGCTCAGTCTTAACTTCAGCACTTTTCTTAGAGTTCTCTTCTAGTTTTTGAGAGAGTTCAGCAAGGTGAAGTTCATTCTTTGCTTTTTTTAACTCTTCTTCTTTAATTTCGTTACTTAAATTCTCAATATCTGACTCAATACTCTGCGTTTTTGCAAGAGCTGCTTCATAATTGTAGTTTGCTTCTTCGATTTGAGGTTCAAATGCATCGATTTCTTTATCTACTTGAGCTAAGTCTATTAACTGCTTAAGGTGCGTATTCATTGGACTCCTTTAGGATTTTACATGATGGTATTTTTATAATAAAGCTACTAAATATATGTAAATGGGTTTTCTGATGATGCAATTATAACCTCTAAACCTAAATTTTTCAAATGCTTTTGTAAAATTTGTGCAAAAAAACGCTCACTTTCATAGTGACCGATGTCAATTAATGAGAGATTTATACTTTTAGCTTCCATAGCATCATGATATTTTACATCGCCAGTTAAAAAACAGTCCGCATCAATACTTCTCATAAGTGAACAGCCCGAACCCGTTGTAAGAGCAACTTTTTTTACTCTCTTTGCCGTTTTAACACACCTTGCATGAGGCAGACCAAACGCAGTAGAGACTCTTGAGGCAAAAGTCTCAAAATCTTCATCAACTTCCAAGTAAGCTACAAAGCCATCTTTTTTTACAATCTCTAGACCAAGTACCTCGGTTGCAACATAATCATTTAGGTGCGTTTGGTCAAAATTTGTGTGCATAGCGATATTTGAGATATTTTTACGTATCATTTTTTGAATGAGGTTCGCTGGATATTTACTGAACTCTAACTGCTTTAGTCCTCCAAAGATTATAGGATGGTGAGTTATAAGCAGTGTATTTTCATCTAGAGAGTCTATAAGGGCTTCATCAACATCTATACTCAAAGCAATTTTAGATATCTCCTGTGAAAAATCGCCAACCATGAGACCTGAGTTGTCCCACGGCTCTTGTATCTCAAAAGGAGAGAGCTTATCTAAGTACTCATAAATTTCTGAAATCTTCATAACTACTCTTTTTCTAAGTTTGCAAGCTCTTCTTTTGCTTCTTCAAAATCAGGATTTAACTCAAGAGCTGTTCTATACATCTCTTTTGCCTCATCGATATGCTCCATATCAACATACAAGTTTCCGTAATTGTAAAAAGTAATCGGATTTGAATCATCTATCTCAACTAATGCGTTTAGGTGGAGTTTTGCTGAAGCGAACTCCTTGTTTTTTCTATAGATTGAAGCCATTGCTTGATGCGTATAGGTGTTGCTTTTATCTAACTCTAAAACCTCTTTATAGTACTCTAGTGCCTCATCATCTCTACCTTGAAGTCCAAGTGTGTAACCCATTTTAAAGAGTATCTCTTCAGAGTTTGGCTCTTTAATATTTGCTTCGCTGTAGATTGCAAGTGCTTTTTGTAAATCTTCACCCTCTAAAGCTTCATCACCTTTTTCTATTAGTGAACTTGCATCAAAAGTAGAAAAAGCATCTGCACTTCTTTGCCCCTCATCACTTCTATCTTCTGCGTTTGGCTCTGGGTCTTGGAGTGTCTGTATATGCTCATATATTTTATATGCGAAAAAAGCTGATGCTCCCAACATGAGTAACTGAAAAACTGTCATTAAAAATCCTTGAAATTATTTCTGTTTAAAATTGAAAAAATTATACCTTATTTTATATTTATAATAGTAGAATTAACACTGCCCTAACATTACAATTATATTATTTTAAATATATGGAGCTCAGTTATGATTTTAAATGAACATGTTAAAAAAGTTTACAAGATGGGAGAGATTGATTTAACCGTCATTAAAGACCTAACTCTTGAAGTAAGTCATGGTGAATTTGTAGCCATAGTTGGTCCAAGTGGAAGTGGAAAGAGTACTGTTTTAAACCTCCTTGGTTGCTTAGATAAACCCAGTGAAGGCAGAATCCTCATAGATGGAATTGATGTTACAGAGCTTGACACAACAGCCCTAGCAAACTTTAGAGGAGAGAAGATTGGTTTTATTTTTCAAAGTTTTAACCTCATTCCAGTTCTGAGTGTTTATGAAAATATCGAATACCCACTTATAATGATTCAAAATCTCGCCAAAGATGAGCGTGAAAAACGCATCATGCAACTCTTAAAAGATGTCGATATGCTTGATCAAAAAGATAAGTTTCCCGACCAACTCTCAGGTGGACAGCGTCAGCGTGTAGCCATCGCTCGTGCACTTGTCACAAAACCAAAGATAGTCTTTGCAGATGAACCGACAGCGAACCTTGACACAGATACTTCAAACCAGATTATTACACTCATGAGAAATATACAGCGTGAGTTCAACACCACTTTTATATTTGCAACACATGATGAGAAGATTGTAACAGCAGTGGATAGAATCATTACTTTAGTAGATGGAGTTATTACTGATGACAGAAGGGTAACAGCATGAAAAATATAATCAAAATATCTTTTAGAAATCTTCTTCGCAGTGGACGTAGAACGCTTTTAACTGCAAGTCTCATTACGATAGGTGTCATCTTTGTTTTAGTCTATGCAGCATTATCGGGAAGTTTTAAAGCCTATATGGTTGGTCAAGTGACAGACTCTATGCTTGGACATATTCAGATACATAAAAAGGGATACGTCGCTTCTGTTGATAATCTCCCACTCGATAAAAACCTCAACCAAAAACAGATAGACAAAATCACAGAGCACTTAGATAACAATCTGCTCATCGAGAGTTATACCTTTAGACTTAAATTAGGTTCGATGTTCTCTAACTATGTATCATCAACGGGTATAAGACTCAACGGTATAGACCCAGAAAAAGAGTCTCAAACCCTTCCACTTTTCTCATCGCGTTTAGATGGAATGGATACAGCCTCGCTCAAAGAGGGAAGTATCTTAGTTCCAGAACTTGTGGCTAAGGGGATGAAGGTTAAAAAAGATGATACTGTTGTTCTTGTTGCGACAAATCAAAAAGGCTCGGTCAATGGTATGAACTTTAAAGTTGCCGGGACTATTGAGCCTATTTCAGGTCCTGGTGGTCGTGATGGTTATATACATATAAAAGATGTTAAAAAGTTACTGCGTTTAAGAGAGGCGGAGGTGAGTGAAGTCGTTATTCGTCTTAAAAATGTGGATGATTTACAAAAAGTTATGCA
>JAYEMB010000148.1:0-2611 GCA_034717855.1 Campylobacterota bacterium | reverse complement strand
AATAAAATGAGAATCTTCCAAGAGGAGATTTTTGGTCCTGTTCTTTCTGTTACAACATTTAAAGATATTGATGAGGCTATCGAGATAGCAAATGATACTATCTATGGTCTTGGTGCAGGTGTTTGGACTCGTGATGTTCATGAGATGCAAAAACTGACTCGTAGCATTGAAGCTGGTCGTGTTTGGGCTAACTGTTACCATGCATACCCTTCACACGCTTCATTTGGAGGATATAAAAAATCAGGTATCGGACGTGAAACGCACATGATGATGTTAAATAACTATCGTCATACTAAAAATATTTTAACTTCATATGATGAAAATGCACTAGGTTTCTTTTAGGCTATGGCGTTTACTAAAAGAGTAGAGTCAACTGAAGCGGCAAACAAAATCATAGACCAGCTCCGTGAGAAGCATGGTACTGAGTTGATGTTCCATCAGAGTGGTGGATGCTGTGATGGCTCTGCACCGATGTGTTTTGAAGTTGGTGATTTTATGGTTGGAAGTCGTGATGTAAAGATGGGAGAGATTCACGGATGTGAATTTTTCATGTCTCCTGAGCAGTTTGAATACATGAAAGGCACTCACTTAACTATAGATATAGTTAAAGGAAGAGGTTCGAGTTTCTCTATTGAGATTCCCCTTGGTGTACGTTTTATCGCTGTATCTAGACTCTACACAGATGAAGAGTATAGAAACCTTGAAGAGATTGAAGTGGATGAGTTTTAGACTCTAGCTTCGACTCTTTTTTAGATTTTTTATGTCAGGAAAGTTATGAATCATCTCTTCATAAGATTTAAATGTTTTAAGGGCTTTCACAACTTCAGGAAGCGGATCTTCGAGTAACTCAGGTAAGTCGTATTCATGCTCTGATAGCTCAAAAGCTAGTTTTTCATGAGGAGGATTAAACTCTGCGTTTACTCCCTCTTTATTTCCTCTTGCGTCAACTCTGTACCAGCCAAACTCTTTGAGATATATTGCGTTTAAACCATGTAGGCAGTAGATATCTTTTAGATACTCTGAACATGAGAGTCTCTGATAACAAAAGGCTGTCGGAATATTATTTGCACGCAGAAGAGCTGCTAGTAAAATACTTTTTGAGTAACACCAACCGGTTTTGTATTTAAGAACATCACTCGCTTTGTAGGTAGTGGCAGTACTGTCAACTACATCACCACTATGGTTTATCTCATCTCTTACATAAGTGAAACAGTTTTTTGCACACTCGACATCGGAGTGAGTATCTTTTGCCAGACTCTTTGCAAGTTCTTGTATTGAAGTCTCTGAGAAGTTTACGAGTTCTGTCTCTTTTAAAAATTCTTGCACTTTTTGCCTTTAGTATATTCTTGACATTGTAATGAAATTATACGCAAAGTTTTACAAACGCATCTATCTCAGCATCTATTTTTTCATACTCTTTTAAGCCTCTCTTTAAAGAGTCTGGAACTTCATCAGTGACTGCTCCAGCTAAAAGACCTAAAATCATTCCTCTATGAACATTATCTCCTCCTGCGTTTGCATTGTCAAGGAGTGAAGCGGTGAAATCGAAACTATTTTTATATAAGAAATAGAGTATCAAAGGGAGACCATGTTCAGGATAACATGCAGTGGCAAAACGTGTTGTTATCATACTTTCATCATCTGCACTCTCTAGTATATCACTGAGATACTCATCTGAGTACTCGGTATGAATTGAGAACATTTTATCTTTAGGGATATTCCCCGGTCCATTTGAATCAAAGTAGATTTTTGAGAGTTCACTGCCATGTATTTTAATCAGAGGAATCTCTTTTGCGGTATGCAACAACTCTTTCATAGGTTCTTTGGAGTTGATTAATGTTGAGAGTAGAGGCACTAAGGCTCCAAGTGCAGAGGAGACATTTTGTGAGCGGTGAGTGAGTTGCTGATGAGTAAGAGCGATACCTAAGGCATTGTATGGACTCTGCTGTGTAAGGGATAAGACAAGAGGACGGATGATACCTCCATGGGAGCCGATAGACCATCTCTCACTTTGGCTTTGTGCACAGAGTTCGGGTGCTAAACCTTTGGAGTAGTTTTCAAACCAGTCACGGATATAAAGTTCTGAGTATGGGTCACTATTTTTGCTCGGAGTAGTCATGAACTCTATAAAATCATCTAAAAAACCTTCTTGAGAATAAGCTCCATTTTTGATAATAGAGCGCATCAACACTCGTACAAGATTAGCTCCAAGTGTATTTTCTCCAGCCTTTAATCCGTGGTGGTAATGGTATCTTTCATCGAGTTTTGGCATAAGGTTGGCATGTTCGCCATCATGTACTTTAGTGTCAATACTGAACTGGTTATAAGAGCTTTTATAAAAGTTGATATGCTTATGCAAAATATCGTATGGACGATGAAGTTTTTGTGCTGTTTTGATCTCAGGAAAGTAGCTGTTTCCGACCATGAAAGACTCAGGGTGTGGATGAGGTGCGTCGTTATATCCAGTGATTTTTCCAAAGTCTTTTTTTATGTATTCGCGTTTATAGTACCAGTGAGCAGGCATAGAGAGGGCATCTGAGATAAAGAGACCCCAAAGGGCATTTTTTAGATGAAGAGCATTTTTCATAATAGAACCTTTGAAAAAAGATTT
>JAYEMB010000147.1:0-2618 GCA_034717855.1 Campylobacterota bacterium | reverse complement strand
TGTTCTCTTGAGTATTGTTTTTATTTAAAAACGCAAAGGTTTCACTCTCTTTAAACGCACTACTCTCTTTAATCATCTCATTTGTAATGTGGTGTATGCTTGAAGCCTCAGCAGGTATCTTTTTCCCCTCATTTATCAACTCATACTTATGATAAGTCTTTTCCCCCTCAACTACCACTACAGCGATAGAACAAATCTTATCTTCACTCTCAAGCCCAGTCGTCTCTAAATCTAAAAATATTAACACTTCGTCACCTTCACTTTTTTACATCTACTCCCCAGTAACATAAGCGAAAAGTACCCTGCAACTAAAACAAAGAGATAGAGTATATAGATGTTAAACCACTCAAAAATAGCACTCTCAAAAGAGAGCAGTTTTGTAAACGCAACAGCTACAATCATCTGAGCACCAACTAGCCAAATTATAAGCATCAGCCACCTTCTAAAAACTTTTACTAAGTCACCGTAGCCTATAGTTTTGATAACTTCACTCTCACCACTATTTTCACTTGGACAACTCAGCAGTTCAAGTCTGTAGCCATCGTAGCAGGAGTTAAATATATACTTCAAACTTCTAAAGAGTGCCACAAGCAGAGTAAGGCTCCAGATAAGCGCAAACCAAAAGAGAAATATTTGAGTTAAAGCTACAAAAACTTCGCTACTTAGCTCTTGCATCCCACGACTTACATACAAAAAGAGTGTAACAAAAAAGGAGATAGTCCCAGCCATTAAAACGCTGCAAATCGTAACTCTCAGAGCCCACCAGAACCAAAGCCAAAGATAAAACCTACTCACCTTTTTTAAATGGCTCCAACATACCATGATAGTGCTCTAGTGTCATAAAACTTTTCTCAAATCTATAACGAATGATAAACTCGACAATCTTATCTTTTAACTCACTCTCCACCAACTCTACTCTTCCATAGTAAGCTAAAGATATATTTTTACTTTTTACTACTGCGTTTTTGTTATAACTTATCGCTAAAATCTGTAGATATTTTCCCTTTTTTATCTCACCTAAACTCTCTTCTAATAGAGAAGCACCAGAGAGGTTTATAGCTTTAAAGTCAAAAAGTTCATTAAAACTATCTACCTTTTTTGAAATCTCTAGCTCATTAAACAATCTCTCCAAAACTCTTAAGTTCTCTTTTCTAGCTACTTCATAACTAGATATTTTGTTTGTTAAGTTTTTTAATCTATCTAGCGCTGAACTCATATATCTATTCCTATATTTTAAAAAAGAGTATTTTTATATAAAATTATATCAAAATAAGTGTAACTTTAAATTATTGGACTTTCATCTATTTCGTTAACTTATTAAGATATAATCATAATACTTAAAAAACAATTTTACTAAAGAGACTTATGGACTACTTAAAAACTCAAAGTGTTGACTCGCTCAACGGTACGATAAAAATTTCCGGTGCGAAAAACGCATCTTTACCTCTCATCGCAATGACTATCCTTGCAAAAAACAGTGTAAACATTAAAAACCTACCTCATGTAGCAGATATAAAAACTCTCTTAAAACTGCTCTCAAATCTTGGTGCATCTTGCGAGTTTTTAGAGACAAAAGCAGTTGTTGATACATCAACTCTAACTGAAACAAAAGCGACTTATGACATTGTAAAAACGATGAGAGCTTCCATCCTAGTGCTCGGTCCAATCCTCGCTAGATTTGGTCACTGTGAAGTCTCTCTTCCAGGTGGCTGTGCAATCGGTCAACGCCCAATTGATCTGCACTTAAAAGCTCTAGAACAGATGGGTGCCCTCATAGAGATAAAAGCTGGTTATATAGAAGCTAGAACTCCAAATGGTCTTAAAGGTTGTGAGATTATCTTTGATAAAATCACTGTTACTGGAACTGCAAACATTGTTATGGCTGCAGCCCTTGCAGATGGAAACACAACTATCACAAACGCAGCGAGAGAGCCTGAAGTAGTTCAACTATGTGAAGTATTAAATGCTAGCGGTGTAAAAATTGATGGTATCGGTACTGCGTTTTTAACAGTCCATGGCACAAATGGAAAACTTATAGATATAGATGAGTTTTCTGTTATTCCTGACCGCATAGAAGCTGGAACCTACCTCTGTGCAGGTGCCATTACAAAATCAGAAATCACGCTTAGCAATGCAGAGCCTAAACACCTCGGAGCTGTACTGGCAAAACTTGAAGAGATGGGAAGTACATTCACAACTACAGAAACAACTATTACAATTCACCCGGGAGAAGAGATAAAACCGGTAAAGATAGTGACACAAGAGTACCCTGCGTTTCCAACAGATATGCAGGCTCAGTTTTTAGCACTTGCAACACAGGCTAAGGGAGTCTCTATCATCGAAGAAAAACTTTTTGAAAACCGTTTTATGCATGTGAGTGAACTGCAACGTATGGGTGCAGATATTACACTAAACGGTCACACTGCAACTGTAAGTGGTAAAACGCAGCTAAGCGGAACTGATGTTATGGCAACAGACTTAAGAGCCTCAAGTGCTCTAGTTTTAGCAGCACTAGTTGCCAATGGTGAGACAAATATCCACCGTATCTACCATCTTGATCGTGGATATGACTCTCTAGAGAAAAAATTAGAGGGTGTTGGAGCGAAGATAGAGAGACT
>JAYEMB010000146.1:6047-11224 GCA_034717855.1 Campylobacterota bacterium | reverse complement strand
TTTTATCAATTTCATCTCTTGGAGTTTCATCGTTATAGCCTTTTCCATACTGCTTAATAACATTCTCAGACCTTACTATCCAGAGAGATTTTATTTCATCATTAGTTGATATCTGCTTGAGAAAAAAGCCCCTTTTATCCATGATACCGTTAACCATATGAGCAGTAAGTCCATCTTGAACAATAGTAGCTGTCATCTTTGATTTTTCTACAGCACTATCTATACTGTAATCCCTAAAGTTTAATGATACGTTTATAATGGTGGCAATTCCAAGAGTAAGTAGGAGGATTGTTACAGTAAATAGAAGTCTAACTTTTGTTTGCATTATATCTCACTATTAATTTTATAGATTAATAATATCAAACGAAAAATTAATTTAAAGTGAAGATATGCCTCTATTTAGAGGGATTTTGAACATTAAATATATTTTACACAGCATAAGATTAGTTAGTGTTATACTCTGTTTTATTCTATTCCACTGTGACACTTTTTGCCAAGTTTCTTGGCATATCTACATCATTTCCTAGTCTTACAGAGATCTCCAGTGAGAGTATCTGAACAACAACCATCATCTCAAAAAATTCTAACATATAATCTTTACACTCATTAATAGGTATAAAATCATCTGCTTTATCAAACTCTAGTGCACTAATAGCACAGATTGTACTATCTCTAGCACTTAACTCTTCTACATTACTTTTTGCTTTTTCATAGAGCAAATGTTGTGGAAGTAGGGCAATAGTAAAAAGCTCAGGATCAGCCAGAGCAATAGGACCATGTTTCATCTCGCCACTTGGGTAGCCCTCCGCATGAAGATATGAAATCTCTTTTAGTTTTAAGGCACCCTCTAGTGCTAAAGGAAAGAATATATCACGACCTATAAAGAAGAAACCGTGACCATGAAGATAGCGTTTTGATAGTCTTTTAATTCTCTCATGCATCTCATCTGTTACTTTAACGGAAGCTGGAACTTCACGTAAAAGTGTAATCTGTCTCGCTATTTCATCTACTGGTATAGAGTTTTTGAGTTTTGCTACATAGAGACTCATCATCCAAAATACTGTAACTTGAGTTGCAAAGGCTTTTGTTGAAGCTACACCTTTTTCAACTCCTGCGCGCGTTAAGATACAAGCATCAGCTAAACGCACCATTGATGAGTTGTCAACATTACATATAACAAGAGTTTTTAGTCCAGCGGCTTTTGCCATTTTTAGCGTTTCAAGGGTATCTGCAGTCTCCCCACTTTGCGAGATTACAACAAAAAGAGTATCTTTGCTCATGATAGGGTTTCTATATCTAAACTCCGAAGCGACCTCTATGGAAGTTTTGATTTTAGAGTATCTCTCAAAAAGATAAGTAGCACTTAATGCTGAGTGATAAGATGTCCCACAAGCGCATAGTTTAATCTCGTTAATCCCATCAAAAAGGGATCTGTCCAGCTCATCAAAGATTATCTCATCATCTGATAGGCGACCTAAAAGAGTATCAGCTATTACGTCACCTTGTTCGTAAATCTCTTTCTCCATAAAAAATCTAAATCCATCTTTTTGAGCGGAGAGTTTATTTTGAGATAGTTTTGTAAAATTAGGTTTTACTTTTGTGCCAGCTTCGTTAAATATAGCAATCTCATCTGGACTAACAAAACCATAATCACCATCTTCAAAATAGTTTACTTCACTACAGTGACCGATTAAAGGAGTATCAGAAGATGCGAAGTATTTTTCATCTTCTGCGTTTAGACCTACAAGCATTGGCGAACCATGTTTTGCAAAAAATATTGTCTTATCTTCACTTTTTGTTACAAGTAAAATTGCATAGGCACCTTGAAGTTCACCAACTGTCTTCTCAAACGCTTCAAACGCAGTAGAGGCAGATTTTAAATTTTTCTCAAATTGATGTACGATAACTTCTGTATCTGTTTGACTTAAAAAGGTTACACCATCACTGATAAGCTCTTTTTTTAACTCTGCATAGTTTTCAATAATACCGTTGTGAACAACATAGGAGCTTTCGCCTAAGTGTGGATGTGCATTTAACTCTGTTGGCTTACCGTGTGTCGCCCATCTAGTATGCCCAATCCCTGCTGCAAAAGTCTCTGTTGTAAAATCTTTAGTCTTCTCTTCAAGGTTTACTAACTTTCCAATCGCCTTATAGTTTTCAAAGTTTCCATTTTGAAGAACAGCAATTCCGGCTGAGTCATAACCACGATACTCTAGCTCTTTAAGACCATCTAAAAGAATCTCTTTTGTATTTTTTTCACCTAAGTATCCAACAATTCCGCACATATTTACTCACCTTTAGTTAAGAGTTCAAAAATTTTATCGCCATTATTACATATATTGTTTTGTTTTTCCATTAAAAAACTATCTCTTGCTTTGTATTTACTAGAGTGTATCTTTGCAGTTACAATATTTATGTTGAGTTGTTCAAAACAGTCCATTATATATGAGAGTAGACCTTTTTGATTTTTTGTATGAACGGTGATTTCAGCGTGTGTTAATGAGTGCTCACAATCTAGGCTTATTTCATCTTTTTGAATCTGAACATCATTAATATAAACTTCCTTATTCATATCAAATGAGGCATCTATAACCTCTTCAACACCAATAAGTTCATCCCCTTGAACATTTTTAGTGAAGTCGATTCTAAAGTATTTTACACCATTAAAGAGGGTGAATATCTCCATGTTTGCAACATTTAGATGAGAGAGTGCTGATAAAAGATAACCGATATTAATAGGTATTTTTCTGTATATCTCTATCGTTAATAATTTTTCATTTTTTATTTTGAAGTTATACTCTTTTACCTCTTTAGCAATTTTAGCAATTTCTAATATTTCACTTACAGAGTTTTTAAAAAAGAAAAGATTTGACTCTATTGAGAGTATTTTTTTCTGTTGTAATCGAGTCAACATCTGAAAATCAAGATGCTTTTTAACTCTGTTTTCTATAATTACACGTTTTTTTGCATCTGTAATACGATTAGAGTTTTCTGCAATTTCAAGGGCACTCTTATATAAGTCTAAAAGAAGTTTTGAGTTAAAAGAGTTAAATGTGTCACCACTAACACCATTGATATCCGCATAGGTTAAAATATATAGTAGCTTTAAGTTTTTAGCATCTCCCACTTTTGACATAAACTTATAGAGCGTCTTTTCATTATGTATATTCTCTTTAAACGCAACACTACTCATCAATATATGATGCTTTACAAGTGTGACAGAGCGTTCAATCAGCTCTTGAGGTATATTGAGGTGTTTTGTAAAAGGAACTATAAGTTTCGCTCCAACTTCACTGTGATCTTGTTTCCTTCCCTTTCCTGTATCGTGAAAAAGGGTGACTATTTTTAAGGTTAGTTTTTCATCAGCACTTAGTTCGTCGTAGAGCTCTTGTATAAATGGCTCTTGTATATTCTCTAGCGCTTTAATACATTTAATAGAGTGAATATCTACAGGGTAGGTATGGTAGCCATCAAACTGAGGAAGATGTAAAACTTTTTTAAAGTTTGGAAAAAGATGATGAAGCAGACCTGCTTCATAAAATAGTTTTAGAAATGAGTACATATGTTTACGACGAAAAAGCTCTTTAATGAGAGCATAAGTGCTCTCTTTGAGAGGGTGAGAAACTTTAGTGTATGTAAACTGATTTAAAAATCCTGCATCATATCTATAGCTTTTATCGGGGAGTGAAACAAGTAACTCTAAAAGAGAGTCTATAGGTGCGATTTTAAGATTATATGAGGCAAAGAGTCTATCGTCAAATTCATAGATACCTCTACTGATACGATGCTCTTTGAGATGCGATAAATTGGCTCTATTTACGAGATAAGGTTGAACCATCTTTTTAACAAAAATTTGGGTAAAGTTACTTATTCTCCATTGTGCTGCTAAAACCTTTGTAACCATTTTCTTCTGCTCTTTAAAGCCTAACATCTTGGAGACTTGAGGAATATGTTCTAGCAGTAATCTATCTTCTTGTTTGTTAGTAATCAGATGGAGGGCACTTCTAACACGAAAGAGTAGTTCTAGTGCTACACGGTACTCCTTATACTCTTCAGCCAAGAAGAGAGAATCTTCAAGCTCTTTGAAATTATTTATATTGTAGATAGTATGAGCAATCCAAAAGAGAAGTTGCGAATCACGAAGTCCCCCGACACTCTCTTTTATATTTGGTTGCATTGAAGTTGGGTATTTTTTTCTTCTTCTCTGAGCCTCTTCAATCTTTGCCAATATGAACTCTTTTTTATTATGAGTACGAATCTGATTTAAAGCTCTTTGTGTGTTATGCCAAGTGAAGTTTGAACCTGTAATAAACCTCGCTTCCATGAGAGATGTTTTTATAGTTATATCTTCAAGGGAGGAGTTAAATAGATCATCTACAGTATGAACACGATGCCCAAGCTTTAGACCAGCATCAAGAGCCATATAAAAGAGTTTCTCAATAATAAGTTTTGTGTTATACCCTTCAATATCTTCATAGACGATTAAAAGATCTATATCACTGTGAACACAGAGTTGCTCCCGCCCGTAACTACCAAGTGCAACTACACTGATGGGAATAGAATTTCTCATAGGCAGATAGTTACCAAATATGCGTCTTAAAACGGTTTTGTACATCATAGATATGATTGAGTCAAGTTTTTTGGTGTGTTTAACTAAAAAATCTTTTCCTTGAGTACTTTCAAATAATTCGGGCAGTGAATCTTTGTACTCTCTTATGTATTGTTTAAAAAGCTTTGAGAGCTCAAAATCTGAACCTTTAGACTCAATAACATCTTCTATCTGTAGCTGTATATCCATTTTATTAATTCACTCTTAATTATTTTTATTTATTATAGTATAGTTGTCTAAATTTGATATAATCCCTTAGATTAAATTTTGAACATTTAGGGGAAAATCATATGACAATAACAAAGAGTGTAACTTTTATAGCAAAAGAGGGCAGTGAAGAAAAAATGAAAGAGTTGCTCTGTGCTATGGTAGTTCCAAGTAAGGCTGAAGATGGTTGTCTCTTTTATGAAATTTTTCAGTATGAAAATGATAGAAAAAGATTCATGGCTGTAGAGACGTGGCGAGATGAAGCTGCACTCGATGGACATAAAACTTCTGCTCATTACAAAATTTACAAATCATCTTATGAACCATTTTGTGATGATAAATACTCTGATGAACTTGAAGT
>JAYEMB010000146.1:0-5947 GCA_034717855.1 Campylobacterota bacterium | reverse complement strand
ATGGATAATTTATGGAATGATGAAAAAGCACAAGAGTGTAAAAGTGATTTGGATTTAAGAGTCTATACTTCAAATCTTTTAGGTCAAAATGATGAGCTTGTTTTGCATGGTGGCGGTAATACATCAGTTAAGAGTAAAATAGAGGGTGAAGATGTACTCTTAGTAAAGGGAAGTGGTTGGGATTTAGTGAGTATAAAAGCGGAAGGTTTCTCTCCAGTTTATATTGACACACTTTTAGATATGGCTAAGTTAGAAAAACTGAGTGATAGTGATATGGTGGCAGAGCAGAGGGATGCGATGCTAGATGATAGCGCTCCAAACCCATCTGTTGAAGCGATTTTACACGCTCTTATTCCGTACAAGTTTGTAGACCACACTCATGCAGATGCAGTTGTGACTATCTCGAACTCAAAAACAGGAAAAGAAAATATTCAAAAACTCTTTCCTAACTTTTTAATTGTAGATTATATTATGCCCGGCTTTGAGTTAGCGCATAAGGTTTATGAGTTGACAAAAGATTTAGAGTGGTCTACTATTGACGGAATAATTTTACATAATCATGGAATATTTACTTTTGATGATAGTGCAAAAGATTCCTATGAGAAGATGATAAACGCAGTAAGCAGGGCTGAGGAGTTTTTAGATGAAAACGCAGTAGTTCAGATTCACCACAACTATGTACATAGTGATTGCGATATTGCAAGAGTTGTCAAAGTGCTCTCAGAGTACAAAGGACATGAAGTACATATCGCTATCAACCAGACACCATTAGCAGGCTTTTATGCTTCACAAGAAAATTTAAGAGAGTTTGCTTCTCGTGGCGTTTTAACTCCTGAGCATATTATCCGTACAAAAAGAGTCCCTCTCATTATGGAAGATACTGATTTAATAGGTGGATTAGAGCGTTATATGAAAGAGTACGAAGAGTACTTTAAAAAATATAAAAATGATGAAACTATGCTAAACGCAGCACCGAATTATATGATTATTAAGAACTTAGCAGTGGTTAGTTTTGGAGCTACAAGAGAGAAGGCAAAAATAGTCTATGACATAGTTGAACATACTATGCTTGCAGTTCTTCGTGCTGATAAACTCGGTGGATATCAAAGCATCAGTGAAAAAGATAGTTTTGAGATGGAGTACTGGGAACTTGAACAGGCTAAACTGAAGAAATAAATTAGATCCTAAATCAAGTTTAGGATGACGAGCTATTGAATACTCCGTCATTCCAGGCTTGACCTGGAATCTAGTACTAAAAAAAGGTAAAAAATGAAATACCTAATGGCCATAGATGCCGGAACCGGAAGTATAAGAGCAGTAATCTTTGATACGAAAGGTAATCAAGTCTCAGTATCTCAAAAAGAGTGGACCCATTTAGAAGAGGATGGCGTACCGAACTCTATGAGTTTTGATTATGAAAAAAACTGGACTTTAGTAAAAGAGTGTATACGAAACGCAATTAAAAACGCAGAGATAAACGTAGAGGATATCTTAGCTCTGAGTGCAACGAGTATGCGTGAAGGTATCGTCCTTTATGACAAAGATGGTAAAGAGCTCTGGGCAGTGGCAAATGTAGATGCGAGAGCTGATAAAGAGGTTAAGTACTTAAAAGAGAATTTTGCAGCAATTGAAGAGGAGTTTTACGCAGAATCTGGTCAAACCTTTGCTCTTGGTGCACTACCGCGTTTACTGTGGGTGAAAAATAATCGACCTGATATTTATAAGAGAGTTGCAAAAATTTCTATGATAGGGGATTGGATTTTAGCAAAGCTCTCTGGCATGATAGCGACTGATCCAAGTAACGGTGGAACAACGGGAATCTTTAGTCTGTATAAACGTAACTGGAACTCTGAGATGGCAAGCAGAGTTGGTTTAAATGATAATATTTTCCCTCCATGTTTAGAAGTTGGAACAACTATTGGAACTGTTACTCAAGAAGCCTCGCAGGAGACTAGTCTAGCAACTTCAACAGAGGTAGTTATGGGTGGCGGTGATGTTCAGTTGGGTTCTGCTGGATTAGGTGTCGTTAGAGATGAACAGGTTGCCATCTTAGGTGGTTCATTTTGGCAACAAGTTGTAAATATTCCAAGTATGATAGAACCTCCTGAGGATATGGGAATTCGAGTCAATCCACATGTTGTAAATAGAATCTCGCAAGCTGAAGGTATTACCTTTTTTAGTGGTCTTGCTATGAGATGGTTTAGAGATGCATTTTGTGACTCAGAAAAACTTGAGGCTGAGAAACGCAGTGTCGATGTGTATCAGATTTTGGAAGAGAAAGCGACTGCAGTTCCAGTTGGTTCATACGGAATAATGCCAATATTTTCAGACTCAATGAAGTATGGAAAGTGGTATCACGCAGCGCCGAGTTTTTTAAATCTTAGTATAAATCCCGAAGTCTGTAATCGTGCTTCAATGTTTAGAAGTCTGCAAGAAAACGCAGCGATAGTCTCAAACATAAATCTTGAGAAGATTAAAGCCTTTAGTGGTATAGAGTTTGAAGAGATAGTATTTGCAGGTGGTGCAAGTAAAGGTACTTTATGGTCACAAATATTAGCTGATGTTACAGGTTACAGAGTGAGGGTTCCTAAAGTTACAGAGGCCACAGCCCTTGGTGGTGCTATGGCTGCAGGAGTGGGTTGCGGAGTCTATAAAAATTTAGTTGAAGCGGCAGCTGAATTAGTAGTTTGGGATAAAACTTATGAACCAAACCTAGAGAATAAGAAGATATATGATAAAATCACAAAAAATTGGCAAAAAGCCTATGAAACGCAGTTAAAACTTGTAGATGAAAATATTACAACTTCAATGTGGAAAGCACCAGGATTATAGATGAAAGAAAATAGAATAGATTTTGATGAGGCAGTAGCGCTTTATGAGATGGACTTTTTTGAGCTCGGAGATTTAGCTGACAGACGCCGTCAAGAGCTTCATGGTAAGAAAACATACTTTAATATTAACCGTCATATCAACCCTACAAATGTCTGCGCAGATGTATGTAAGTTTTGTGCCTATTCAGCGACAAGAAAAAATCCAAATCAGTACACTATGAGTCATGAAGAGATTTTAAAAATTGTTGAAGATATAGATAAACGCGGAGCAAAAGAGGTGCATATTGTCTCAGCTCATAATCCTAATGTTACTTTAGATTGGTACCTTGGTATCTTTAAGAAGATTAAAACGGACTACCCACATCTACATGTAAAAGCACTGACTGCTGCTGAGGTTGATTTTCTATCACGTCATCATGGTATTAGCTATGATGAGGTTTTAGATCTGATGGTAGAAAATGGAGTTGACTCTATGCCAGGCGGTGGAGCTGAGATTTTTGATGAGAAGGTGCGTGACTATATTTGTAAGGGTAAGGTTACATCGGATCAGTGGTTTGAGATTCATAGAAAATGGCATGAACGTGGGAAGAAGTCAAATGTAACTATGCTTTTTGGTCACGTAGAATCTCGTGAAAACCGAATAGACCATATGATGAGAATTCGTGACTTGCAAGATAAAACAGGTGGCTTTAACTGCTTTATCCCACTTGTCTATCAGACGGAGAATAACTACTTAAACATTGAAGCACCAATCACTGCTAATGAAGTACTGAAAACTATGGCAGTTGCACGTTTAGTTTTAGATAATGTTCCAAACTTAAAAGCATACTGGGTGACTTCAACTGTAAACCTTGCTTTAGTGGCGCAAGAGTTTGGTGCAAATGACTTGGATGGTACGATAGAAAAAGAGTCTATAAACTCAGCTGCAGGAGCAGCAAGTGCTAACGGTGTGAACTTAGAAGACTTTACTGCACTTATTAAAAACAGTGGTTTTAGCCCGGTTGAGAGAGATAGCGTTTACAACGAAATAAAAGTTTGGTAAACGCAGCTAATGAAGATATCGGTTGTAATCCCGACTTATAACCGTTATGAAGTTTTAAAACGAGCATTAACGTCTGTCTTTACTCAAACACACTCTTCTTTTGAAGTCATTGTTGTAGATGATGGTTCCAGTGATAAAACGCAGCAAATAGTTCAAGATTTCCCCCAAATAAAATACTTTTATCAAGAAAATTGTGGTGTCTCTTCTGCGAGAAACTTAGGCATAAAAAAAGCATCCTGTGATTGGATTGCGTTTTTAGACTCAGATGATGAGTGGCATGAAAATAAACTAAAAGAGCAAGTTGCGTTTCATAAAGAAAATCCCGAGATACTTATGAGTTATACAGATGAGAAGTGGATTAGAGATTCTCTTGAAGTCAAAGTGCCTAAAAAGTTTCGTAAATTTGGTGGAGAGATATTTCAAGAGTGCTTATCGTACTGCATTATCGCCCCTTCGGCCACATTAATTCATAAAGATTTATTAAACGCAGTAGGTGTTTTTGATGAGAGTTTAGATGTGTGTGAAGATTATGATTTGTGGCTTCGAGTTGCAGATAAAAATTTGATAGGGCTTGTAGATAAAAAACTCATCACAAAGTATGCGGGACATGATGACCAGCTCAGTTTTAAGCATTGGGGTATGGATAGGTTTAGGGTTGTGGCTTTGGAGAAACTACTCAATAGCGAGAATGAAAATGAAGAGCTCATTATCGATACTTTAGTCAAAAAATATGAGCTGCTTTTAAAAGGAGCATCTAAATATAACAGAGTCGAGGATGCAGCACTTTATATTCAAAAAATCGATAAATACAAAAATTAAACAGATAAAAATATTTTAAGATAAAAGTAGTGCTATAATAGTGTCAAAATATTGTAGTGACTTAGAAAAATTAGGAAAAATATATTATGAATTATCAGCACAACTATAATCCAACAATTTCAGATGAAGATGTCTTTATAGAAGTTTTAAAAGAGAGCGAAGATATAGGTTACTATAAACTCCCGATGCAGGATACTACTGCGTTTAAGGAGTATGCAAAAGGTGTTACACAGAAAAATATAGTAGTTATTGGAATAGGTGGAAGTACACTTGGTACGTATGCGATATATAAATATCTTAAATACTCTAAGGAGTTGAGTAAAAAGCTCTACTTTTTAGAAACTACAGACCCAATAGATATTCAGTCAAAACTAAGAGACATTGATTTTAATGATGCACAGTTTGTTGTTATATCAAAATCTGGTACTACTGTAGAGACTATCTCTATTTTTAAATATATTCATTCGCTTACAAAAATAGATAAAACAAATACAGTTGTGATAACAGAGAGTGATTCAAAGTTAAATGATTATGCTCAAGCAAATAGTATGCAAACATTTGAAATACCTAAAAATGTGGGAGGAAGATTCTCTGTGTTTAGTGCAGTTGGACTTCTACCACTTGCTATTGTCGGTATAGATATTGATGCACTTCTAGAGGGGGCAAAAGATGTATATGACTCATTTTTTTCACGTAAAGAGTACTATAAGCGTATTTTGAAAAAAGCTAGATTTTTTACAGAGTATAAAAATAGTTTTAATATTAATGTAGTTTTTTCCTATTCATCGCGTTTAGAGGGTTTTAATAAATGGTATATTCAACTCTGGGGTGAGTCTTTAGGTAAAATAGATATAAATTCTACAAGACAAGGTTTAACTCCTATAGGTATTATAGGGCCGATAGATCAGCACTCTTTTTTACAGCTTATAGTCGAAGGAAGACGCGATAAAACTGTTACTGTAGTAAAAGTTGAGAATTTTGCAAATGATTTAAATATTCCTGATGTGAGTTTAGCAGGTTTAGAAGAGCTTGATTATCTAAACAATAGAGATTTTTCCTCTTTAATTAATAAACAAGCAGATGCGACAGTAGAGGCTATAAATAACTTAAATGATATTCCATGTGATGTGATAACTATTGATGGTGTTCATGAAAAGAGTATAGCAAGTTTGATGTATGAGTATGAACTTTTAACTTCTGTTTGTGCTAAGTTTATGTATATAAACGCGTATGACCAGCCTGGTGTTGAGAGTGG
>JAYEMB010000145.1:0-2643 GCA_034717855.1 Campylobacterota bacterium | reverse complement strand
AATTATTGTCGCATTATCAATCTCGTCACTACCCCATACGAACTCTCTAAAGAGGTCGTAGCCAACTACATTGCCACAGTTGGCTGCTAAAAGTTCTATGATTTGGAGTTGGCGTTTAGGAATGATTTGAACCTCTTTGTAGAGAAGCAGTTCATCTGTTTCTGTGTTGAAACTATAACCCTCAGAGAGTCGAGTGTGCTCTTGGGGTGTGTTGTGGATTTTGAGCATTTTATCTATTCTTAGGGAGAGCTCTTTAAGGTGAAAAGGCTTTTTGAGGTAATCATAACAGCCAAGCTCAAATGCGCGCGATATATCTTCAATATCTATGAGGGCACTTATAAATATAGCCGGTGTCTGCGTTTTGGTTTCGTAGAGTCTCTCTAAAAGAGAGAGACCATCGAGTTTGGGAACATTTATATCTAAAATGAGCAGATCATAACTCTGCTGTTCTAAAGAGTTAAACGCAGCTTCTCCATCTCTAAAAGCATCTATAATGTGTCCAGTTGTCTCAAGGTACTTTTTGATGGCACTGTTGAGCATGAGGTCATCTTCGAGTAGGAGTATTTTCATAAGTTCTCTCCACTAAAAATATAACTAAAAGAGGTCATCTCTGCATCTGAGCTTAGTTCTATAGTTATGCTCTCTTCATCACATATCTGTTTGACAAGGTTTAAGCCAAGCCCAAAACCATGAGTGGAGCCATCCTCTTGATAGTAGGCTTCAAAGATTTTTTTAGGATTTTGTATATGGGTGGATTTACTCTTTATTTGAAATCTATACCCATCACTTAGAGAGTCTATTTTGATAATAATTTTCTCACTCTCTTGTGTATATTTAATGGCATTTGTAAGGTTGTTGTCAACAATACGTTGGAGTTTTGTCTCATTAAAGTTTATCACTGCCTGTGGAGTCTCAACATTAAACTCAAAACTCAGATTTGCCTGAGATGCAAGCTGTCTGAAAAACTCAATTCTGCTTCTTAGATAATCAACAAGGTCGATAGAGTGTTTAGGATACTCTACTTCATTCTTCTCAACCAAATAAGCCAAGTCATCATAGATAGTAAAGACATTTTTCATAGCAGCTTCTATATTTGAGAGGTGCTCATTTTTATCATGTGTTAACTCATAGAGCTCAATATTGCTCATTATAACCGCTAATGGAGTAGAGGTTTCATGAACTGCATGGCGTAAAAATAGCTTCTGTTTGGAGAGTATCTCTTGTGAAAACTGTTTCTCTTCATCTAGTTTTTTTGCTTGAGCCTCTAAGTCAGCAGATGATTGCTGGATAAGATGCGTAAGAGCTTTGATGGTTGTGGCGTATTCGCTAAACTCTTTTGAGACTTCTGAACTTGTCTGAGAATCTAGTACATTACTCTCTTTTGATTCGGAGAGTGCCACTGCTGTTAGTGTTTGATTTAAAAGCTCGTTTTGTCTTTGATGATGATAAAACTCTGCGTAGGTAAAAAATCCAGATGTCGGAGCGAGAGAGGCAAAGGGCTCAATCTCAACCTGAATAAAGCCAGGCATATAGCGTCTTCTTGCCATACAGGAGTAGAGATAAAATGTCTCTATAGATTTGTCACAAAACTTTTCAAGAGCAGAAGCGGGCTGATTGATAATCATCTCTGCGTTTCCAAAGCCAAGTCTTACTCTATCGCCTTCCTTGAGATTACCTGCAAAACTCAGAGAGCCATCATCATGCTTGGCGATAACTGCACGTGCTATTTTGATACCATTTTTCTCTATGATAAGTGGAAACTCTATCCCCGTAGCAGGCAGAGCACGTGAGACATCTTGACCTAAGTATTTTGCATAAAAATCTACAGGAGTTATGCCATCGATGCTGTAGACTCGATTTGATTCTACTCTGTCTATCTCATGCTCAACACCAATTGGGCTCCAGTTAAAGCTGTAGCTATTGTGAATGTTTAGAGATTTAGAGTTAAGTGAGACTCCAACTGCACCTTTTTCAAGCAAGCTAGAGCCCTCTGAGATAAAGGTTTGTATAAAGTCCCCATTGTCTCCCGCCATTCCACCTGCGATGATAAGGTCTCTGTTGACTGACTCTATGCCTTTTAAGAACTCTTCACCATTTGTTGTTGTTCCATCACTAAAGACTATGAGGAGTTTTGTATCATCTTCTATGAGGTTTTTGCAGAGCTCTACACCGTTTTGAAAACTATCTTCAGAGGTGACTTTTGTGCTTTTTATAGATGTCTTTTCAAAAATAGATATAGAGAGGATTGTTTTTTTTGTAGAGATATTATGGTCTTGAATCTCTCCATCGGTTGTAGTGCCTATGCAGACTGCGTTTGGAAGGAGGGTGCTTAGCTCTTTTGAAACACTCTCTAAAGCCTCTTTCCCTTCACCACAAAAGATTTGAATCAGTATATTTTTTTGCATTAAAAGGTACTCAACATCTAGTAGGCTAGCAAGTGGTGTTTGGTTGAGAGTGTAGTTAAGTGTTTTCATTCTTGGCGCTTTTTATGATACTTATAGTAACAACTGTTTTGAAGATTATAGCAGTAAGTTTTTAAAATAGGGTGATGCTAGTCTATTGCTATTTTTCATAATTACAATGAAAGAAGTAAAAAACAAAAGGAAAAAGAATGGCATATACAAAACCGGAATTTAAAGCACA
>JAYEMB010000144.1:15238-34159 GCA_034717855.1 Campylobacterota bacterium | reverse complement strand
GCGTCATCCATAGTGTGGGCTGTCCATACTGTTGGTTTAGTTGCTCTAAAGTCTTCTGCTCTTACACTTGCAGGTACTACTGCTAGTGCTAGTGCTCCTAGTGTTATGTTTAAAAATTGTCTTCTTTCCATCTGTTATATCCTTGAATTATTTACCGTTAACTACGTAGTCAACTAATTTTTTGAAATCTGCATCTGAAACTGATGATCCACCCTTAGGAGGCATTCCACCATCAGTACCATTGATACCATTTGCATAAACTTTATCCATACCTTTTGATACAAACGAAGCCCAACCATCTTTATCGCCAACTGATGGTGCTACACCAGTCTCATGACACATTGCACAGTTATCAGCATATACTTTTTTAACATCTATAGCTTTCGCTTCTTCAACAGGTAGGTCACGAACTACTGACATTGGAGGATTAAACTCACTAATACCACCATTTTCAACACGTGTAACAACCGCTGTAGGTTCTTGACAATCTGTCATACAACGCTCAGCTGGATTTACTTTTTTACCACCAAAGTTTGTTGGGTTTGAATAAAATTCACGAACATCATTCAGAGCATTTGGACCATCAATATTTGGTTCAAAACCGCCTCTATTTGGCATTTTGATTTTTAAGAACTTCTCACGAGTAAGTACATACTCATCATCAACCTCTTCACCATCGATTTCAAACTCGTTAATGTTTAACATATATGCAGTTAAAGCATAAGTCTCATCAGTAGTTAATGTTTTTGATTTTGGGTGAGGCATACCATCTCTAATGTACCACCACATTGTACTAGCTTGTGGCCAGTATGAACCAAATACACGAGTTGGACCATCAGCTTCAGGATCTCTCCATCTGTTGTTAGTAAGTGTCTGTTGTAACTCTACACCGTTACCTTTTGATAGTGCTGGATAACCACCACCACCTGAACCAAAGTCACCATGACAAGATACACATTTTGCTTCATAAAGTTCTTCACCATCTTCAACAGAACCACTACCCTCAGGTAAACCAGTTCCATCAGGCATAACATCTCTATCCCATGCTTCTAACTCATTTGCAGTTGGAACACGACCATGATTTAATTTCATGCTCAGAGCTTTTTCATTTACATAGTAAGGGCCCGTTTTTCCATCAACTACTGGATAGATAACACCACCAGCAATGTCTGATGCAGTAGCTACATTAGCCCCCGCTGGTTTAGCACCTTCCATACAACCTGCTGTAAATAAAGCAGCTACAGTAACTACAGAAGCAGAAACAATTAATTTACTGTTTAATTTAAACATTTTTTACTCCTCCTGGCGTTCTTAGCTGAACGTGATTTACTTTTCCATCTGCTGTTACTTCCCAAGTCTCTACTGCGTTTCTATGATATACAGACTCAACACCCATAATAGCTACCTCTTCATCAATTGTAGGTTGAATATAACCTGCATCATCCATAGCACGAGAAGTAAGTAGTAATCTTTCACCTTTCTTGTATGTATGCATGTAAGACCAACGAGTCCATGATTTAGGAAGAACTAAACCTTTAAGGCTAGCTTCTACATAGTTCTTACCACCATCTAGTGAAAAGTCAACACCAGTAATAGTACCCATACCAGACCAAGCAAGACCTTCGATTTCGATTACATCGCCATCTTCAAGATCTTTCCAAGGTTTTTCAGGAGACGGAGTAACTACTGTTGAGTTTACTTCGTTCGCATAGAAGTGCTGAACAGCTTTACCGCTTGGCTTAAGAGCAGTATATTTAGAAGTCTCTTCTTTACAATACCATGGCTCAGCTGCAAACTCTAATCTTTTTAGCCATTTAACACATAAGTTACCTTCCCAACCTGGAAGAAGTAGTCTTAATGGGTAACCTTGCTCAGGACGTAGTGCTTCACCATTTTGTCCCCAAACAAGCATAGCATCATCAAGTACTTTATCTAATGGAACCGTACGACCCATTTCAGAGTTATCAGAACCTTCAGCAAGCATCCACTGAGCTTCTGGCTTAATACCTAAGTCCTCAAGGATAGTTTTAATATAAACACCTGTCCAAGAAGCAGAAGCCATAAAACCTTTAGCAAACTGCATAGAGTTAAACTGTGGCCCTCTCCACTCTTGTCCACCATTTGCCGGACACTCAATAAAGTGAGTACGAGTTACTGATGGGTAACGCTTGAGTTGATCAAGAGTTAAAACAATCTCTTTATCCACAAGACCATGAATCATTAATCTAAATTCATTAGGATCAATGTGAGCAGTACCACCGTGACTACGAGAGAAGAAAAGACCATTTGGAGTAATGATACCTTCTGACTCGTGAATAGGTGTTACAGCGATTGACGCTCTATAGTTACCTGAAGCTAGTAGTTTAGTATATCTTCTAGTTACATTATGCTCATACTTCGATGGCATTCCGTAAAGATTTTTTGTAACTGGATCACCCCAAGTTTGTCCCCATGCTGGGTGGTGCATGATAGCTTTGTCATCTTCAGATGCCATAAGAGATGTTCCTGCTAATGCAGATACACCAAGAGCAGCAGTTTTTTTGAAAAAGTCTCTTCTATCTGATACTTCTAAATCTTTTTGAGATTTATTATTATCCATTATTTCTCCTTCTTAAGTTTGTTGTTGCTTTATTTTAAATTAATTGATAATTTTGCTTTACTTTAATAGGGCAAAATTTATTTACCACGACATTATGCCATTTTATGGTTAATAATACATTGATGGTAAATTGCAACCAATATTATACAGAAAAGTGAGATATTAATGTGATAAAACTGGGCTAAGTCAGAGTGGTCGGTTACTAATTGAAACACAAGAGGAGTATTATAAATATCTATATTTTGTAGAATAATACTTATGATTAATAGAGATTATTAAAGTAAGAAATTTTACTTTTTCACAATTCCTAAAACTGTGAAAATTTTATTTTCATCATCAAAAACAAATGGAATTAGATAGTTTTCATACTCTATATCTTTGATATATTCATCATCAAAAAAGATAGATTTTTTATATTTTTTTGCTTTTGTTGGCATGTTTAAAATTATTGTGTCTAGATAGAGTTTAAATTTTTTTGCAGTTTGATAGTCACTTTGAGATAGTACTAACTCTAATATTTCTTTTAACTGCGTTTCGTAGAGTTCAGAGCAGAGAATATTCACTACTTTTCTCTCTCTTTAAGCCATTCGCTCATCTCTTTCATGCTTAAGTAATACTCTTTAAAGGAGTTCTTAGAACTCGCAAGCTTCTCTAACTCTTTTGCAAGCTCTTCTTTAGTTGAGTCTACTCTCTCACTCACTATTCGTTACTCTCTTTTTTCTCATTGCCATAGATTGTATCAACATCTTCACTGATCATCTTAACATCATCTATTACATCTTCATATATTTCAAGTTTCTCGCTATCTTCTTCCGCCTCTTCAGCTTCTGCTTGTGCTTCATAAAGACTATCTTCAATCATATATGATTTAAATGGCATTCCATAGTTATAAACTATCTCTCCACCATCCTTACCCTGAGCAAATGTAACAGCAGTTGCTCCAAACAGTAAAAGAACTGCTAAGGCTTCAAGCATAAAACTTTTAAGCTGACAACCAAGAAACTTCAAAAGAGCAATCACACCCATAGCGATAGCCAGGTAAAGTCCAAGACTTTTATGCTCCATAAGCTCTTTTTGTCCAGCCTCACTCAAATAATCATAAACTTCTGGACCAGCCTGACTCCCTGTATACCATGCAATTCCCATCGCTATTGCTGCGACTACTGTTATGCGTGAAGAGAGTTTTGACATAGCCTCGTCTCTTTTTACTAAATATATCAGACCGAAGACTAAAGCGACTAAAGGTAGTACCATTGCAAAGTGAACTGTAGCTGGGTGTAACATCATAAGCGTTTCCTTTTATTACTTTTTTATCACAAATTATATACTGCGTTTTCTAATAACTTTTAAAAGTATTATAATAATTATTTATCTTAAGTTATTTTTTATCTATAACATCTTTGGCTGTTTTAATAGCACTTCCAATAGCAACTTTTGCAACACCCCATGCTTCTATACCCATTTTTTTAGCCTCTGCCGCTTTAGCTGACTTGAGCGCACTGTCCGCTTTTTTCACTGCGTTTTTTGCAAATGATGAGAACTTCTCTTTCATAACTTCTGCTGTCTCTTTTGAGATATGCACCAACTCTTCTAAATCATAACGCATCGCTTTATTAATATCTTCTAAGATAATTTTAGTGCTATTTGAACTCTGTGAAGCCTGTGTTAAAATCACTTGAGAAAAAAGAGTATCTGTCTGGTTTAAATCCTCTATAATGGTGTCATAATCCTCTATAAGTATATGCTTAGCTTCTACAGGCATATAAGCAAGTCTCTGTTTAAACCTGTCTATAGAACGGACAAGTCCGCTTCTCATACCTTTTAAGGTTGCATCTAGTATCTCTTTGGCTCTGTTTGGTGTCGCTTCCGCCATATCTATCGCTGAGATCAGTATGGTAGAGAGAATTTTTCTCACTCTAATTGTATTTAATGAGCCCTCTTTTATCGCTTCAAAAGTGATATCTTTAATCACCTCGGTAGTTGTCTCAGTGATATCCCCATCTTGATCTTTTTCAAGTGCTGTAATTATCGCTGACTCTACCATTTCACTAAGCATGTCATAGAGGTCAATAGACTGTAGTTTAACCTGATGAAGTTTTGAGAGAGCAAGTTCTTGCGCACTAAAAGTCTCCTCAAGAGCATTAAATACAGTATATTTTGACTCCTGCAACTCAGCCTGCTTTTTCTCTAAACTTCTCTCTATACTCTCTTTTTGAACCAATAGCTCTTGAACATCACTCTTTAGCTTCTGCGTTTCAAAGTCTAAAATAGTTGCCGTGATACTTTTTATCTCTTCTAAACTCAACTCATCAATCTTAAGGACACCCTTTTCAATCAACTCTTCTAAAGAAGAAGAGACTCTTTTATCTACACTTTTAAATCTTTTGTTATATGACTCTTCTAACTCTTCTTTTAAAATATTTAAATCAATCATATTCTCTCCTTTTAAAGTACCATTTTGATATTTTGATGTGCTTTTAAAGCCTCATATATAAAATTTCTGTCATCTTCATTATGTACAAGAATGTCCAAGTTCATACTTACATACTTTCCACCCTTAGAGTTCTTTGAGTGAGTAAGAGTATGCTCTCTCTCAAGTATCACATCATGAATAGCTTTCTCTAAAGCCTCTTTCTCTCCGGCTATAAGCTTATATGCCCATGAACATGGATATGTAAGCTCCAGTTTTTCATCTCTAGCGTTTATAATCTCCATGGATTCCTCCTGATTTCTCTTCAAGCTGTACATTGTGAATAATCATACCTTTATCTATCGCTTTAACCATATCGTATATTGTTAAGAGTCCAATACTTGTTCCTGTCAGTGCTTCCATCTCTACACCTGTTTGACCTGTAAGTTTAGCAGTTACAGTTAGTTTAAATCCTGGAAGTTCAGGCAGTTCGTCAACATCACAGTTAATCCCACTAAGATTAAGTGGATGGCACATAGGGATAAGTGTACTTGTCTGTTTAACACCCATTATAGCAGCGATTACAGCAGTTTGAAGAACCGGACCTTTTTTATTGCTCTCGCTTACAACATTATTATAAGCCTCTTGAGACATCTCTATAGTTCCGCTTGCAACAGCAATTCTAGTTGTTTGGTTTTTATCAGATACATCAACCATTTTAGGTCTTTGATTTTCATCTAAATGCGTTAATTCCATAGTTTCTCTTTTAAATATTTAATTGTTTGAGTATATTATAGCGAAGAGGTATTAAATAAGTTTGAGTGCTTCTTTATACTCATGAGGGTGATTAAGGTTTAAAAATGGTTTTTCATCTTTAAAGTAAATAAACTTAGTTTGTGAGTTTTTAAGTAAAAAACCGAGTTTATGATTATCATTTTCCAACATCTCTAAAAACGCAGGCTCTAGGGAACGATGATAGATTCCACACATTGGATGTGTTCCAAAATCTGTTTTTGCGATAACGGCATCTAGTTCATCACTATCAGCTTCTAAAATTCTATCTATCTCCTCTGCGTTTACAAATGGAGAATCAACACTTAGGGCAAAAAACCTATCCTCTTTTATATGTTTAAATATTGCTGCAAACCCAGCAGTAGGAGCATAAACATCATCTGTTTTCACATCCTCTATAAATGCAGCGTCAAAATCAAATTTATTTTTATCTTTAGTAGAGATATATACAGTTTTAAATATTTTACTTAATCGTGAGAGTTGATACTCAGTGAGAGTTTTAAATGAGGAAAACGGGAGAAGAGATTTATCCTCTCCCATTCTAGAGCTTTTGCCACCCGCAAAGATGACACAAGGTATATCAAGCATTTAGTTTCTAGTTAGTTCTGCTTCGATACGTCTGTTTTGAGCACGACCTTCTTCAGTTGCATTATCTGCTATTGGATTAGCTTCACCTTTACCTGAAGCACTAAGTTGCTTAAGGTTTACACCTTTTTCAACTAAAGCATTCACGATAGAGTTTGCTCTTTTTTCAGATAGTTTTTGGTTGTACGCTTCACTACCTCTGCTGTCTGTATATCCTACAATATTCGCGCTATAGTTACTGTATTTATTTAAAAAATCTGCATACTGTTGTACAAAATCAGAAGACTCTGCTTTTATCTCTGCTGAGTTATTCTCAAACTTTACATGAAGAGTTACTTTCTTAGGACAACCGTCACTGTTCACTGCTTCACCCAGTGGAGTATTTGGACAGATATCTTGAGCGTTTAAAACACCATCTTTATCTGTATCATTATCTACTACAACAGGAGCAGCTACTACGACTGGTGCTGCTTCTGGTTCTGGTGTAGGCTCTGGCTCTACAACTGGTGCTGGTTCCGGTGTTGGCTCTGCTGCTGCAACTGGTACACGTTTTTGAGCTTTTTCACCAAACGCAATGTTAAGACCAGCTGTCAGGATAAGGTTATTGTCATATCTAGCATCATTATACTTTAACATATAGATAGCTTCTAATTTTAGAGCAATCATATCGTTAAATGGTACTTTTGCACCAACACCTAAGTCTACAAATGGGCTATTAGTATTCCCAGTAACACTTTTATATGGGTCACTCATATTCTCATAACCAACACCAACTTTTGCAAGTGGAGTGATTGAGTCCATTTTTTCATACTCATAAACACCATTTACAGCTACACGCCATACATCAGTATCTGCACTACCAGCTTCATAGTCTGCGTTTGAGTAAAAAAGAGAAAGCTCAGGCTTGATTACTGAGTCAAGTCCGTTATACTGAAGCTCAGCACCAAATACTGCGTAATCATCTAAATGAAGGTTCCCCTCAGCTATGTTATAACCTATTAAAGGTGTAACCTCGTAGTTATATTCTGCAGCCATTGCCATACTTCCTAGCATAAGAGCTGGAATTAAAAGTAATTTTTTCATTATTGTCCTTAAAATATTTTTCGGATTCTATCACAAGTAACTTAGTTATATATTATATACTGTTTTATCTTGGGTCTGTAATATAACCGGTTATAGCAGAAATTGCTGCAACAGCAGAGTTTGCTAAGTAAACTTTTGAGCTACGTGAGCCCATACGACCAACAAAGTTACGGTTTGTAGTTGACACCGCTACCTCTTCATCTCCAAGTATTCCCATGTAACCACCAAGACATGCTCCACACGTTGGATTTGAAACAACACCACCGGCATCAATGATGATATCCATATATCCAAGCTTGTACGCTTCTTTTAAAATCTTTTGAGTTCCAGGTGTAACAATCAGACGAACATCTTCATGAACTTTTTGACCTTTTAAAATCTCAGCAGCAGTTTTTAAATCACCTAAACGGCCATTTGTACAACTTCCGATAAAAGCCTGGTCTATTTTGATTTTATCTGCAACGGCTTGAGTAATTGAGTGACCATTTGATGGCAAGAACGGATAAGCGATAACAGGCTCAAGTTCAGCTACATTAATATCTAAAACTATATCATAGTTTGCATCTTCATCAGAGTAGTGAATCCTAGGCTCTCTTGCTAAGTCTTTATCTACTAAGAACTCTTTTGTTACATCATCATAGGCTACTATTCCACTCTTTGCACCAGCTTCAATCGCCATATTACACATAGAAAATCTATCATCCATACTTAAGTAAGGGATTGTACTTCCTGTGAACTCTAAAGTTTTATAAAGAGCACCATCAACACCAATAAGGCGAATAATTTCTAAGATAATGTCTTTACCTGTTGTATGATGTCCAGGTTTTCCACTAAGGTTTACTTTAATTGATTCAGGAACTTTAAACCAGTTTCCTCCAGTAATCATTGCAAAGGCAAGGTCAGTTGACCCCATACCTGTTGAGAATGCGCCTAAAGCACCATGCGTACAAGTGTGTGAATCAGCACCGATGATAACATCACCAGGAACTACAAGACCTTTTTCTGGTAAAAGAGCGTGCTCGATTCCCATATCTTTTTCATCAAAAAAGTTTTTCATCTTATGTTTTTTTGCAAATTCACGAGAGATTTTAGCTTGATTTGCAGATGCAATATCTTTTGCAGGAATAAAGTGATCAAGAACTATAGAGAATCCATCAGGATTAGCAAGTTTCTCTGCACCACTTAGATTAAACGCAGAGATTGAGATAGGAGTTGTAATATCATTTCCAATAACCATATCGATATTTGAGCGGATTATTTCACCTGCAAAAACTTCGTGTCCAACATGCTGGGAAAATATTTTTTCTGTTATAGTTTGAGCCATAAAAAAGAACCTCTTATATATAATTAATTTCGCGATTATATCATAAGAGGTTTAAAGAGAAGTTTTATTATTTAGCAGCTTCTTTTTTTATCTTCTCTTGAATGTACTTCGCTACCGATTTTAGTTTAAAGTCATTGTATTTTTTCTTCCAAGATGGCATATCTGTTTTATCTGTTCCCCAAAACTGTCCACCAAATTTTGCATATAAAAATATCTCATCTTCACTTAGAAGTGTTTTTTGCAGGTTATATGGATAGATGAAAGTGTTGTTGGATTTTGACTGCTCAACATAAACACTCTCTCCATTACCAGTCACACCGTGGCACAGACTACAGTTTCTTTTAAATATTTTTGCTCCAGTCTTCATCATCTTAGCTTCTTGGTCTGGAGTGATTTTATCTGACTCATCAAGCAGTTTTTGGACTCTCTCATCTCTATTAGAATTGAATGTAAGTGAGATATATTCAGCTACTGATTTAATCTGTTCATCACTATATACGTACTTAAACGCAGGCATGATATCAGAGTGAGCACCCCAAGCGTGGGCACCCTCTTTTATAACTTGAAAAGATTCCTCTTTAGTCAATATAGTCTTGTTGAGTTTTCTCGGTTTTATTACGAGTTTCATCTCTGGATTTGTCTGTCCATCAACACCGTGACAACTCACACAAGTCTCTTTGTATATTCTCTCACCCTCACTGGCTAAAAGTAGTAGTGGCAGAGCCAAAAGTAGTATATATTTTTTCACATTATTTCCTAAATGTTTCGTCTATATAAAGTACAACAGACTTCAATGTGTAGTCATCATACTTTCGTGACCAACTTGGCATATCATTTTTATCGGTTCCCCAAAACTTTCCACCATACTTTGTATATAAAAACATCTGCTCGTTTGTCAACAGTGTTTTTGCAAGATTATATGGATAGATAGACTTCTCAGGATTTCTAGTTGCTTCACCATCACCTTTCGCATCTAAGCCGTGACACCACGAACAGTTGCGTTTATATATCTTGGCTCCGCGTTTATGCATCTTAGAGAGTTTGTTTTCTGGAACAGAGTCGCTTTTAGCGTAGAGCTCTTTGACTCTACTCTGTGCATTTGGATTGAACTTTTTAGATATATAGTGTGCTACAGCATGAAGCTCTTCATCTTCAAGTACTGACTCAAAAGATGGCATAATATCAGCCGCAGCACCCCAATAGTGAGTCCCTTTCTTAATAATCTTATAGTTCTGCTCTTCATTCAGTATAGAAGCTTGCAGACTACGCGGTCTCACAACAAACTGCATATCAGTCTCCGCTTTACCATCTACTCCATGACATGAAACACAAGTTTTCATATAGATTTCCTCACCCATATCAAACTTTGTGTCAGTTGCGCTCAAGTATATAAAAAACGAGGCTAAAAGCAGTATGCTTTTCATTAAACTATTTTGCTGTTACTTCTAAAAGCATATTTGGGTGAATTGCACACTCTACACTAAATGTTCCAGCTGCTTTAACTGTAATTGAATCTTCACCACCTGCTGCTTGCATACCGATATCGAACTCATTTGCTTCATCATCTGTATAAGCATTGTGAGCGAATGGATCAGAGTTTTTAAACGTGATAGTGTCACCAACAGCTACAGTAATTGCATGAGGTATAAATGTCTTACCTTTTTGGTCAATAACGTGATTAGCTGCGTTTACACTAGCTGCTAAAGCTAGTGAGATTAGTAGTGTTTTTAAGATTGTTTTCATAGAGTTTTTCCTTTTGTTTTTTTATTTATTCACAGAAGGAATTCATCCCTTCTGCTACGTTAAGAGCACTTGGCTCACTAAAGCTTCTCCTCTTAAGAGGAGAGAAATTTTGGTTATTGTGGGAACTTAGTTGGTATAGTAAGTTTCATATCTGGACCTTCTAAAGACTTCAAAAATGATGTAATGTTTTTAATATCAGTTTTAGTCAATTTTCTGTCAACTATAAAAGTAGATTTATTTTTAACGTTATGCTCATAACGTCCGCCATTACCACATACGTGAGTAGCTTCTTCTAAAGTTTTAACACTTCCATCATGCATATATGGTGCTGACTTTGTGATATCACGTAGAGTTGGAGTTTTCATAACACCATACCAAGTTGCACGTCTTTTTGTCAGGTAGCGACCTAGTTCTTTACCGTGAAGTTCACCATCGTTAAGACCGATATTATGGAAACTTCCATCAGAGAAGTTAAAACCATCGTGACAGTCAACACAGTGTGCTTTGCCTTTGAAAAGCTCAAAACCTTTCTTAGCAGATTTACTGATAGCATCTTTATCACCCATCGCATATTTATCAAATGGTGCAATAGTTGAAACTACAGTTCTCTCAAAAGAAGCAATAGCTTTTGCAAGGTAATCATTTGTGATAACACCTTTACTCTCAGGGTATGCTTCAGCAAATAATTTTTGGTAACCCTTAATCTTGTTAAGTTTAGGGATTAAGACATCAAGAGGCATATTCATCTCAACATCAGCTTCGATAGGACCTAAAGCTTGTTGCTCTAAAGTTCTAGCTCTTCCATCCCAAAATTGACGATTTTGATATGCTGTGTTTAATACAACTGGTGAGTTTCTTGGACCAGTTCTACCCTCATGTCCTACTGCTTTAGAAGTAGGAATCAAGTCTGTCCATCCCTGCTTAGGGTGGTGACAAGTTGCACAAGAAATTTTGTCAGATGATGATAATCTTGTATCAAAATATAAAAGCTTACCTAACTCTATACGCTCAGGTGTAAGTTTATTATTTGCTGGTTGTGGAACCTCTGCAGGTCTTAACCATTTTTTCATATCTTCACTTGCAAATATTGCAGTAGAAATAAGTAGTGCACTTAGGCCTAGTTTTATTAGCATCGAGTATCCTTTTGAATGATTTATAGAAATTCTAACATTTCTAAACTTATACAGCTTATAAAGGGAACAAATATGTACCGTTTTTCATCAAATAGATCACAAAGCTATATGAAGTTAAAAGTACAAAAAGAGTGTATAGGTACGAAGATGTCAAGTGGTCGGCTAACCTAAAGCTAAACAGAGCTGCACTCAAAGCATAAAAAGTACTCACAAGTAGAGATAAAAAGATAGCATAACCTATAAAATAGTAATCACTCTGAAGCATACAAAATGGGCATTTATGTGTTGGTAGTTCATAAATATATGGTCCAAAAAAATGTACTATAACATAATATGAAATGTAAACATACAAGAGAGCTGTAAGAGCTAACAGAAATCTTTTTTTGTAGTAGTTCAGTACTAGTAAAAGAGCATATAGAGCATAGAAAATATATAGCACGTTTAATATAGAGAGGTTAAAGGGAAGCAGGTTTTTATCATCATCGCCTGCATAGATTGAGCCACAGCACAAAACGGGTGACTCTGTAGAGATGTTTATAAAAAAGTTAAGCTCTAAAAAAAGTTCCACCACTAGTAGTAAATAAACAAAAATAAAAAAATATAATTTGATTTTAAAATATGGCTGCTGTTTTGTTTTTTCATCTTTTGCGTTTAGTCTAAACCAGAGCATAGAGAGAAGGACAATTACTATCTTTACAAAAAGCGTTATTTCTCCATATTCATTCGCTTGGATTACCCCTGCTCCACACATCGCTCCGGGGACTATATAGGAGAGGATATCCAAAGTGTGTACAAAAAACGGAAGTAGAAGAAATTTAATAATAATAGCGATAGATATAATTGTGATGAGTAGATATGACTTTTTTTCTAGCTTATACTGATAGGCACTTGCTGCGTTTACATTGTAGCCTTTTAACAAAACTATACTCTGATAAAACGCAAGAGTCAGAAGTAAAAAGAGAAATATGTCTATAAAAAGAGTAACTGCTACTTCCGGAGAGAGTAAAATATCACTCAAGCTCTCCATCCTTCATCTGCACAACTCTATCAACAAAGTCCAAATCATCAAATATAGTGTCGTGTGTTGCGATTAAAACGGTTTTCTTCATCTCTTTTAATCTCTTCACAACCTCCACAAAGGCTAAAGAGTTCTCTCTATCTAAATTTGCTGTTGGTTCATCACAGAGAATAATTTCCGGTCTGTTTATTAAAGCCCTTGCTATGATACATCTCTGTTTTTCTCCACCTGAGAGTGTTGTTACAGGAGCATCTATCTTATGAGATATGTTTGCTGTAGAACTCACCTCAGTAATCCTCTCTTGAATCTCTACTAAACTCAAAGCAGAGTTAGCAAGTGCTGCAAAGAGATTTTCTCTCACACTAAAAGCATCAAAAAGGTGAAAAGATTGTGTAATAAAACCGACTCTACTCTCTCTGTAAGTAGAAGCGAAGTAGTCTGTATAAGAGACTATATTTTCACCATCCACTTCAACAGAACCACTTGTTGGTTTCATGATAGCACCTATTATGGAGAGAAGTGTTGACTTTCCACTTCCGCTTATACCCTTTAAAACAAGAATCTCACTATCTTTTATCTCTAAGTTTATATCTTTAAGCGCGTGAAAAGTGTTATCAGTTCCACTTAAAAACTCTTTGTTAAGTGCTTTTATCTTTATCATCTCATCACCTCAGATGGCTCTGTTACAGAGATTCTATAGACAGGGATAAGCACAGCGAGCAAAAAGGGAACTATGAAGGCTAGAAAGATTAGACCTAAATTTTCAAGATCCACAGCAAACGCAAAGCTGACCTCATTGCTAAGATTTTTGTACCCTAAAAATATGTTCTTTAAAAGTGGTGCATCTAAAATAAAAACATAGATATAAGCCACTATTACACCTAACATATAGGCACTAAACGCAACTATGAAGTTTTCGCTCATTTTAAACCAGATGATATTTTTGATTCTCCACCCAAGCATGCGAAGTAGTGCTATCTCTTTTGCATCAACATGCCACACACTCGAGTACCTTTGATAAAGAACAATCAAAAAAGTTAGCAGTGTTGTCAAAAAGAGTGCTAAAAAAACGCCACCTTTATAGTTAAAAAGATTTGTATAGTAGCTCTCAATGTCACTTTTTTGAATTATGCGTACATTAAAATGAGAGATAATAAGCTTCTCTTTTATAAGTTGTAATTCATCTTTGTTCTCTACTCTAAGTATGATATCTGTCACATAGCCATCTTCAACACCTAAAATAGTCCTTGCAAGATTAATATCCATGATTATCATGTCGCTACTCACAACCCCACTCTCTTTACTCAGTGAATCATAAATATAGACCTTCTCTTTTCCTCTATCGGGTGGTCTAAATATATAGTAATCAAAATAGTGATACTCATCTAAGAACTTTTTAACACCAGCTCCAATAATCATATTTTTTCTACTTTGAAACTCATCAATATCAATACCATCAACTAGACCTTGAAGAGAATCAACGACCTGCGTTTCATACATATCTACGCCAACTATCATAAAGTATTTCTCTAAAGTGTCATAGTAGTGCATTCCATAAACTCTACCCTGAACATTAGTAACACCTCTAATCTCCAAAAACTCATCTATCCATTTAGAGGGAGTGTTTAAAACTTTTCCTGCCTTATATCTTTGCACCGTAAAATCTGCTTGATCTTTAAGTGTTGTGAGCAGGTCTTTTTGTATTGAAGAGGAGATGAAAAGTACAGAACTTAAAACGCCAACCAAAATAGTAGATATGAAAAAGATGCTTAGATGTTTTTTTCTATATGTAAAAAGAGTTAAAAAAAGAAAGTTGATTCTATTTAGCATACACAAAACTTCCTTGTGTTGATTCACTCATTTGAGGATAGAGTCTATTACTAAAGTCATCATAAACGCTAATGCGTTTTTCTAAGAAAGAAGTTGAGTTTGTCAAGGATGGAAGGGTGCTTAATATTTGAATGTTTTTAATAGCCTCATCCCGTTTCAAGGTAGAAAAAGGCGTGCTTAACATCACTATAAAAATGGATGTAAGCAACAGCAGTAGAGTTACAAACTTTTTGCTAAGCGGAGTTATTTAAATACCTTTAAACTTTGAACTCTTGCAGACGAGCACTTAACTCATCTGTCATTTTATGAAGATGCTCACTCGCTTTTGCAACATCGGAAATACTCTTAATGTTTTCATTAGAGATACCACTGATATGGTTTATTTTTTCTATGATATTGTCAGTTTTTTGTGCATTGTCTCTATAACCATCTAATATATTTTCACTCATTCTAGTTGAGTCACTCATAATTTCAGCAGTTTCATTAATCTTATCACCAACCTGAATAGATATCTTAGCCAGCTCTTCAATCTCTTCTGAATTAGTGTTCATCTGATTTGAGCTATCTACGATTGATTGAACGATAACATTGATAGTTGCGTTTATCTCTGAGAGTGACTTCTGTGTTCTCTCTGCAAGCTTTCTTACCTCATCAGCAACAACAGCAAAACCACGCCCATGTTCACCAGCTCTTGCTGCTTCAATAGCTGCGTTTAGAGCAAGCAGGTTTGTCTGATCAGCTATATCGGCTATCACTGTAAGAACATCTTTAACCTGAGCGGCGTCTGATGATAGTTGTGCTAAAGAGTGTGCAAGTTCGATTTGAACTTCTGAAGAGTGTTGTACTTTTTCAACTAAAACTAAAATATCCTCTTTTGTATCTTGCAGATTCTGTTCAGATTTCACTAAGTTCTCTTTACCCTGCTCCGCTTCAATAATTGCAGAACTTAAATCTTCTCTCATAACATTACTATCAGCAACAACATTGTTTAGTTCACTGTTTTGAGTATCAGATCTATTGCCTACTTTTCCTGCAGTATCTTCAAGAGTTTGCGAAATAGTTGCGTTTTGAGAGGATGTGTTTATCACGCCTCCAAGTAGTGTCTGAACTTTCTCTATAAAGTTGTTAATATAATGGTTTGCCTCAGCAATCTCATCTTTAGAGTCTGTATTTAGTCTCTTCGTTAAGTCTCCATCACCCTCTGTCAACTCTTGTGCAGCAGCTATTAAACGCTTAATTGGAGAGACTATAGAGATATTAGCTAAAAGAAGCATAGCTACAATAATCGCACCAAGAATGAGCTGTATCGTTAAAGAGAGATACTGGATAGAAGATATCTCATCTTCGATAAGTGGCGTATACTCTCTCAACATATTTTTCAAAAGAGTATCGTTTGTTTTAATAGCCTTGTTCATCTCACCCAAAAGACCCTTTGTCGAGTCAAGACCTTTTTTCTCAGTTGCACTTACAACTTCAGTAAAGTACTTTTTATACTGCTCTAAATCTTTCTTAATAGCTGTGTTATCTTTTATATTTCCATCTATATAGTAAACTAAAGCTCTGTACGATCTCTTAAACTTTTTAAAGAATTTTTTATCATGTGTTATTAAAAAACTCTTCTCTAACTTTCTTAAAGTTAAAACCATACTGTATATATCTTGGTCCTGCATTCTTTTTGCAAAAAGCTCGGCCTTTCTTACCGCATCAAAAAGCTTTTTGTTTAAACCATCTTTTGCACTATAACCTAACTGTTTTTGAATCGCAACAACACCACTGAAATCTTTTTTATACAGAAGTATATTTTTAGAAACCTTGTCAATACTGCTTGTCTCTATATCTAAATCTTCTAAAGAACTCTTAAAATCTGCTATTTGAGTATTTAATCTTTTAGAGTTTTTTTCAAAATTTTGTACATAGGAGTTATCTTTGTACTCTAAAAAATCTGCGCTATTTTTTGTTAAATCTTTCATAGTTGCATCTATAGTGTATATGTAAGCTTTAGTTCCATTGAGTTCAGCACTCTTGTTTAACATAAAGTTTACTATGTATATATTCAAGAGTATTGATGCTATTGAGAGCCCCATTATTCCTAATAATTTATTTTTAATAGTCATTAAGTTGTCCTTTTTAGTTAAAAAAATTGTATATCATATATGCTTACTACTATATTAAACTTCATACTTTAGTGCTTTTTTTATAAACTCTACTGAACAGAAAAACATAGCAATAAATATAGGATTCAATGTCACATTGTCATCTTCTACAGTATCAAATACTTTAAAACTAAACCCTCCACCATCATTTTGATTTTGAGGAGTGACTACAAACTCTAGAGGAGTAAGTGTTCTCACCATATTTAAAATATTTTTCTTCCTCTTTGCGTTTTCATTATTAAGTATATTGAAATCCGGGTCTTCTGAACTTCTATGAACTTGTAGTATCTGCTCTAAAATCTCAACCTTATCTTTAAAGACAACTTTATTCCACTTAATGACAGTGTTGTTCGATGCTACTTGACACTCTTTGTACATAAGTGCATTTGGTTTTTTTGTCTTCATCGCCTCCACTAAGGCTAAAAGAAAGTTTGTTCCACCTACATTTTCAGCTGCTTTTTTCATAAAAAGATGAATCAGCGCCTTTGTATCCTCGCTCTGTTTGTTAAAATTACACATATTTTATCTTCCTATTAAACTAGTTTTTGTTTTCATGTACAAGGTAAGCATTTTTACCACTCTTCTTAACCGAGTACATCGCATTGTCCGCATTATTTATCAGCGTTTCTAAATCTTGCCCATGATGCGGATACTCTGCAAGCCCTATACTCGCACTAATATTAATTTTATTACTGTTAATAACAAAATCCTTATTTAACTCTAAAATTATCTTCTCTGCTACAACTCTACTATCTTCTATACTCTTAACACCTGTCAGTAGTACTGTGAACTCATCTCCGCCTATTCTACCAACGATATCTACATCCCTGATACTATTTTCTAATCTTCTAGCAACACGAATAAGAAGTTCATCTCCAACATTATGTCCATAAGTATCATTAACTCTCTTAAACCCATCTAGGTCCACAAACATTAAACACAACTCCTCCTTGAGTCGTTTTGCCCTTTTAATCTCCTGCGTAAGTTCGATATAAAAATAAGCACGGTTTGGAAGGGCAGTAAGTTCATCAAAGTGCGCCATCTCTTTGAGTTTCTCTTGCGTAATTGTTGCGTAAATTGTAAAAAGAAACAGTAGCGTTAATACGATAGATAAAAGTATCTTAGTATATCTCTTATCTGTACTGATAGAGTCTATATAGTCTGACTCAAAATATAGGGCTATATAAGCTACTGTCTTGTCATTTATAATGTTTTTGATTGGTATAAAGCTTGTCGCTATTGAGTTATAGTTATATGTACCAGAGATAGAAAACGCCACTCCTTTTTTCATATTTTGATAAACTCTCTCTAGTAGTTCAACATCTTTGAAATTATCTTTAATCTCTTCATCATAACTTCTAGAGTGTCCACCTTTAGCTATATAATAATCTCTATTTTCTAAACTATCTTCATATATTTGAGCAATAGATTTTGGCCATGTATTTTTATCCACTTCAGATTTTAAAGTTAAGAAATGTTTATCGAGTACAAATTTATCTGCGATGTTATTTAGTAAGGTTTCACTATAAAATGAAATCTCAACACTACCGATATGTTCTCTGTTTTTATCAAAAAATGGATAGACAAATCTAAAAGCATGACTATCTTTACCTATCTCGAAACTCTCAGCAGGTTTTTTTGTAGCGTTTACATAGACCACACTCTCTCTAAAGTCACTTAAATCATCTCCAAATTTCTCCACCTTATGCATACGCAAAAAGCTCACATTGTTTGGAAGGTGAAAATGCAACTGTCTAATACCCATATTTGCTAAACGCTTGTATCTTTTCTGGAGCATTTTATGCATTTTGTTTCGTAAGACAACCTGTTCAGAGCTATTTGCATCTTTTGCCTGAGAGAAAACAGAGCGCAACTTCTCATTATCTTGGTACATAATATAGATGTCATTAGACATTATTTTAAAGTACTTGTACTGCGTTTCATAACTTGTTGTTAAGAGTTCTGTTTGAGAGTTCAGATATTTATCTTTTTGGTTTTTAAAAAAGTAATCCACAGCCAAATTCGAGAGAAGCAGTACTATTGCAAAGATGAGTAAATGTTTATAAAATTTCTTAACTATTTTCATAAATAGGATTTTATCACAATTAACTTTTTTAGGAGTTAAAATATTCATAACTGAAAGAACTATTAAACAAAATCTAAAATCAATATGGCTTAAGCGCAGTGTAACCACAAAGGTATTATTATGTCAAAACTAAAAGAGGACAAAAATTGTCTGATTTAAAAAAGA
>JAYEMB010000144.1:13870-15138 GCA_034717855.1 Campylobacterota bacterium | reverse complement strand
AAAGAGGTATAAAATGCAAGTTTATTTAGATAACAATGCTACTACGATGTGTGATCCATTAGTAGTAGAAGCAATGCAACCATTCTTTAGTGAGCTTTATGGTAACCCTAACTCACTTCATAAATTTGGTACAGCGGCACATCCAGCACTTTCACGTGCAATTGATCAAGTTTATACAGGTTTAAACGCAAGTGATAAAGATGATATCGTATTTACATCATGTGCAACAGAGTCAAATAACTGGGTTTTAAAATCAGTTTTCTCTGACCACATCGTAAATGGTGACAAAAACCATATCGTTACAACTGAAGTTGAACACCCATCAATTCTTGCAACATGTAAGTGGTTAGAAGATGAAGGTGTAAAAGTAACTTATCTTCCTGTAAATGAGCAAGGTGTAGTTGAAGCACATACAGTTAAGAGTTTCATCACTGAAAAGACTGCTTTAGTTTCAATCATGTGGGCTTCAAATGAGACAGGTATGATAAATCCTATTAAAGAGATTGGTGAGATTTGTAAAGAAAAAGGTGTTCTTTTTCACTCTGATGGCGTTCAAGCTGTTGGTAAAATCCCAGTTGACCTGCAAGATGTTCATATGGACTTCATGTCATTTTCAGCTCATAAATTTCATGGTCCTAAAGGTGTAGGAGCTTTATATATTAAAGATTCTCAAGAACTCACTCCACTTTTACATGGTGGTGAGCATATGGGTGGACGCCGTTCAGGTACTCTAAATGTTCCTTTTATCGTAGGTATGGGTAAAGCTGTTGAGCTTGCAACTTCAAACATGCAAGATACAATGGCTAAAATCAGAGCTAAACGCGACCACTTAGAAGATGAACTTGTAAAACTAAGTGACACTTTTGTAGTTGGTGATAGAGATAACCGTACACCAAACACTATCCTTATATCTATAAAAGGTGTTGAGGGTGAAGGTATGCTTTGGGACTTAAACAATGGTCAAATCGGAGCGTCAACTGGTTCAGCGTGTGCATCTGCAGACCTTGAAGCAAATACAGTAATGTTAGCAATTGGTGCTGATAATGAGTTGGCGCATACTGGTATCCGTTTATCTCTTTCAAGATTTACTACTGATGCAGAGATTGATTACACAATCGCGCACTTCAAAGATGCAGTTGGACGTTTACGTGCAATTTCAAGTTCATTTGCTAAACAAGCACCAACAGCAGGCGGAGAAGTTCAAGAGTGTGAGTTACATCACCACTAACTAAAGTATGCATTCCCACGCAAAGCATGGGAACGAGAAG
>JAYEMB010000144.1:6000-13770 GCA_034717855.1 Campylobacterota bacterium | reverse complement strand
CGTTTACGTGCAATTTCAAGTTCATTTGCTAAACAAGCACCAACAGCAGGCGGAGAAGTTCAAGAGTGTGAGTTACATCACCACTAACTAAAGTATGCATTCCCACGCAAAGCATGGGAACGAGAAGTTACCATTAATTAGAACGGTATTTGAGCAAAAGCCCAAATATCTACGCTAGCCGCTAAGGCACTAAAGCTAGCTTCTGCGAGGCAGAGAAAATAAACAACTACAAAAAAGGAGACAACATGGCTAAGGCAGATATATTAGGCGATTCTTTATGGGACGCATATTCTAACAAAGTTACAACACTTATGAATAACCCTCAACACCAAGGTGAAATCTTTGAAAATGAGGCTGAGGAACGTGGTAATAAACTAATTGTTGCAGATTTCGGTGCAGAATCTTGTGGAGATGCAGTACGTCTTTACTGGGAAATTGACCCTAAAACAGACACTATTATAAACTCAAAGTTTAAATCTTTTGGTTGCGGTACAGCTATCGCATCTTCTGATGTTATGACTGAACTTTGTATCGGTAAAACGGTTGGTGAGGCTGTTAAGATTACAAATATTGACGTTGAGCTTGCTCTTCGTGATGACCCAGAGACTCCAGCAGTTCCACCACAAAAAATGCACTGTTCAGTTATGGCTTACGATGTTATCAAAAAAGCAGCTGGACTCTACATGGGTGTTGATGCTGAGAGTTTTGAGACTGAAATCATCGTTTGTGAATGTGCTCGTGTATCTTTAGGAACACTTCAAGAGGTTATTCGTCTTAATGACTTAACAACTGTTGAGCAGATTACAGACTACACTAAAGCTGGTGGATTCTGTAAATCTTGTATCAGACCTGGTGGACATGAAGCGATGGATTACTACTTAGTAGATATTCTTGCTGACACTAGAAAAGAGATGGATGAAGAGAAGATGAAAGCTGCAGCTGATGCTGGTGAAGCTGGAAACTTTGAAGATATGACTCTTGTTCAACAGATCAAAGCGGTTGACGCTATCGTTGATGAGAATGTACGTCAATTTCTTATTATGGATGGTGGCGATATGGAAGTTATCGATATCAAAACTACTGATGAGAATATAGACATTTATATTCGTTACTTAGGTGCGTGTAATGGTTGTGCTTCAAGCTCTACTGGTACACTTTACGCAATCGAGTCAACTCTTAAAGAGAAACTTTCTGATAAAATCAGAGTACTACCTATATAATTAAAAGCAGGCTTTCTGCTTTTAATACCCCTCTCTACTTAGATACTTGAGTTATAATACGCTCATGTATGAAGAACTTTACTCCCAAATTACTGATGCACTTGTTGATGATGGATATATTATCATTAAAGATGCTCTCGAACCTAAACTAGCTTCAAGACTATTAAACGCAGCAAAAGACGAAAGCAGCTACAAACAGGCTGGAATATCAAGCTCTTCAAATCTCCACCTTGATAAGAGTAAACGCAGGGATAAAATCCATTGGCTAGATGAAAGTGATAAGGCACAAAATGAGTTCTTAGAGTTTGCAGATGGATTAAAACAGTATCTTAACCGTTCACTCTATCTCGGCTTATCCTACTATGAATCCCATTTTGCTATCTATGATAAAGGTGATTTTTACGAAACACACTTAGATGCATTTAAAAAATCTAAAAATCGCGTCGTGACAACTGTTTACTATCTCAATGATGAATGGACTAAAGATGATGGTGGAGAACTCATTATTTATGATGAAGATGAAAACGCAATTGCCAAAGTTACTCCCAATAGTAATAGCTTAGTAGTTTTTATGAGTGAAAAATTTCCGCATGAAGTTTTAAGTACAAATAAGAAACGCTATTCAATTGCCGGATGGTTTAGGGTAGATAAGATTTAGCAGAGCTAAACCCGAAGGTTTAGACTACTTTGCTAATGCTGCTTTTGAAGCTTCAGCTACTGCACTAAACGCAGCTGCATCATTCATCGCCATATCAGCAAGAATTTTACGATCAAGCTCGATGCCAGATTTGTGAACACCATTCATAAAAGTTGAATAGTTCATTCCATTTAAACGAGCCGCTGCATTGATACGGATGATCCATAATTTACGGAACTCACGTTTTTTCTGCTTACGGTCACGGAATGCGTACATTAATGAACGTTCAATTTGCTCTTTGGCTTTACGGAAGTGTTTACGACGACCGCTATAAAAACCCTTCGCTAATTTTAATATCTTTTTGTGTCTTCTTCTACGAACAACACCTGTTTTTACTCTTGGCATTTCTTTCCTTTTTCTTTACCCAGACATATTCATGTTCAAGGTGCCATATTCTTGTATGGTCTTGCCCAATTCTTACAAAATTGGAGATTTACGATAATTAATTTATCATAGCCTTGATGTTTGCAGCATCTGCGTCAGCTACCACTTTTGGAGTGTTTTGCTTACGACGAGTTGCGGCATCTTGTTTAGTAAAAATATGGCTTCTAAACGCTGTTCCACGTTTAACTTGACCATTTTTCTTAACTTTAAAACGCTTAACAGCGCCTTTTACCGATTTCATTTTTGGCATCGATAATCCTTTACATAAAATTCTCTTTAAAGTCCAAGCTTGAACTTTGAGAATGGGATTATACCCAAATAATTATAAAATTTCGATACAATGCTTTCATGAATTCAATTAAACATATAGAAAATGCCCTCAAAGAGCTAGATGACGAAGTGCAAAAATTACTTTTAGATTGGAATATTCCACTCAATGAAAAAGACAATATTATGCTTCCAATTTTACAACAGAAAAAAGTTTTAACACAGACACTCGAAGATTTAACATACTTAAAAGAGAATCCACCGACACCAAACCAACCCTGTGGTATCTCTAAATTCAGAGAGGACTAAGAGTTACTGCTCATTAAGGGCTTTTACTTTTAGAAGTATGTCATCCTCTTCTTTAAAGTCAATATCTACTAAATAACTCACAAGAGTAGCGTCCTCTCTCTTTTTTATGCTTTTATAGACTCTAAATCTATCTACATACCCTATAAAATCAGCTTCAAAATTATTATCTATTGAAAATGGATACTCTTTAAACTCTTTAATAGACTCTAGTCTAAAAAGTTTTTTATCCTTAAGGATATAGGCAATATAGGGATTGTAGCGTTTATGCAGGGAGTTTGAACTCTGCATATAAAGTACATCTTCATCTCTCTCTTGATTTAATATTTTTACTGTTTCACTATGTGCCAAAGAGAAGTCTAAAAAAATAGCCTTTTTTCTAAGTTGTTCACTTTTTATCTCTTGAACTCTTTTCTCATAAAAGGAGTTAGAACGATTAAGTGCAGAGTAACTCTCATATAGAAAAAGCATGATTATAGATAAAATAACTACAGATATCATCATCTCTATGAGTGTAAAGGCTCTTCTCATTTCTCTCTCATTCTAAGCAGAGCAACAGAGCTACTCTCTATTTTCAAAACTGTTTTTCCTATCTCAAACACCATCCTTGAGTTAACTTGCTCCTCGTCTTCAAGAGAAACATCTTCCTCTTGTACTTCTTCTTCAGGGTCATAATCACCCATATCTATACTTTTGAGTTCTTGATAGACTACCTCTACTTTTATAGACTTCAACTCCTGCTTTAACTCACTCTCAATATCAAAGTCTTCTACCAAATCATAAAGCGTACTCTCTTTATCTCTAAAACCATGACGACTAGGTGAATGAAAAAATGATAGATATTGATTCATCTGACTTTTTTTCCCTAAGGAGGTGAAGTTGTGTGAACTGTTAGCCAAAAGCTCTATAAGAGCCATAATAACCACTGAGATAATAACAACAGCAACCATCACTTCTATGAGAGTAAATGCCTTACGCATGCCCTAAACCGATACGTATCGCTTCATCTAAAGAGGTCTCACCATTTAGTAACATAAGTTCTAACTGCGTTGAGATAGTTTTTAAACCCTCTGCTTCAAGCGCTGTTTTGATAGTGTGTTCATCAGTCGTTGTTTTGAGTAGATCTCTTACTGAGTCGTTCATCATCAAAAGTTCTCCGATTGAGCGACGCCCCACATATCCACTATAGTTACAAGCTCTACAGCCACATGCTTTATAGACCTTACTATTTTTATCGAGCTTATAATCCTCTGCGAACTCTTCCGCAATAGCATCCTCTTCCTTACACTCATCACACAGAACACGAACCAGTCTTTGCGCTAAAATACCTAGTAGTGAAGATGAGATTAAAAATGGCTCTATTGACATATCTGCTAAACGCGAGATAGTTGCTGCTGCTGAGTTTGTGTGAAGAGTTGAGAAGACCAAGTGACCTGTCAAAGCAGCACGTACAGCTATTGCAGCTGTCTCTTCATCACGAATCTCCCCTATCATAATCACATCAGGATCTTGACGTAAAATAGAACGCAGTGCAGAAGCGAAAGTGAGTCCTACCTTCTCATTTACCTGTATCTGAGAGATATTGTCAGACTTGTACTCAACTGGGTCTTCAACTGTTATGAGATTCATCTCCGGTCTCTCTACCTCACGCAAAAACGAGTGCAGTGAAGTAGTTTTACCACTACCAGTTGGACCTGTAACTAAGATAATCCCATGCGATGAACGCAGGAGCTTTTTCACATCTTCTACAAGAGAATCACTAAAACCAAGTTCGTTTATTTGAGGGATTTGAGAGCTCTGCATCAGAAGTCTCATTACAACTCGCTCACCATAAAAAGTAGGTAAAACAGAGACACGAACATCGAGTGTTTCACCTGCTATTTTTATCTGAGTTCTTCCATCTTGGGGAATCCGTTTTTCTGAGATATCAAGATTTGAGATTACTTTTATACGACTCACTATCAGATTTACAACTTTCTTATCCAAGTCTGCGTTTTTAAGAAGCATTCCATCTATGCGAAAACGCACCTCACCGCGTTTCTCTTGAACTTCTATGTGAATATCAGAAGCGCGTTTTTTCACTGCCTGATAAAAGAGTGCATTTACGAACTTGATAATCGGTGCAGACTCTTCACTTGTTAAGATATCTGAAGATGTTCGTAAGAAGTCTGTTAAAGAGAGCTCCTCTTCACTCTCCTCTTTTGGTGAGTCCTCCTGCATGCTCTCCATAGTTTTATCTGTTCGAAGGTCTAAGAAACGGTTATAGAGTCTGTCGTAAGAGTCATCATCAAGCATATAGAGAGGAAACTTAGTCGGTAGTTTTGTGTAGTAGTTACTCGCATCTACCAAATACCGCTCGCAGATAAACGCAGCTGCCTCCCCCTTATATTCACTAAAAAGAAGATAGTTTTTTACACTCAAATCAGTGACTAACTCCGATGGCTCATAGACCTCCAGATTTAAGTCGTGAATAGGCTCGAGATTTAACATTTTAGTTACCCTCTTCTATCTCATCATATTTAACTTCATGTATATCATCTTTTTTAGCACTGTTTTCAAGATTCTCAAAAGCTTTAACATTGTACTCTTTTTGTATTTTTGCTAAAAGCCCTAAATCTTTTTGTAGTTGAGAAAGTTTTTCACTCTTATCTATTACATATGGAGTTAAAAGTACCACTAAGTTATCTTGTTCATTCGTCGTACTAGTTGAAGAGAAAAGATACTCCCCTATCAATGGAATATCTCCAAGAAGAGGCACTTTACTTACTGATGTTCTATCATGAACCTTGACCAAACCACCTATGATAATACTCTCACCATGGCGAAGAATAGCCTGCGTTTTAACCTCTTGCTTTGAAGTAACTGGCTGACCTGTCGCATTATTACTACCATCATCTAAAACATTTTCAAGGATTGCTTCTACATCTAAGGTAACTTTATCAATCGATGAAACACGCGGCTTAATCTTGAGTGTCAACCCAACATCTTCTCTCTTGTAACTGCTAGTTAAACCTGAGCCTAAATTTGCATTTGATATTGTACCCGTAGAGATAGAGATAGTTCTACCAACATAAATCGATGACTCTTTATTGTTTACACAGAGTATCGAAGGATTACTAATAGATTTTGAAGCTCCATTTTCTTGTAAAAAATCCACTGTAGCACCAAGTGCTAAGGCACTGCTAACTCCAGCAGTTCCTCCAATAGACCCAAGTGCATCAGTAACTGCTACTAGTGCAGCAGAAGTTAACTCCTGTGAACCAAAATTTGCACTCATCGCATAGAGACCAGATGAAGAGACATCACCTCCGGCAAAACCATATTTCACCCCTAAGTTTTCTGCATTATTTTTATTTATCTCTATAATTCTTGCTTGAATATAGACCTGATACTTCTCTTTATCCAACTCATCAACAATTAGCTTAATTCCTTTAATTATCAAAGGTTCACCAATAGCGATAATTGCGTTTATCTCTTCACTTGCCGATACATTTGGTTTCATTGCAGGATCAGCAAATACCTGCTTAGAGATAATCTCTGTCAAGCTCGCAAGTACAGCCTTAGCATCAGAGTTTTTAAGCTCAAAAATATGTACCGTTTGACTGATACTTGACTCTGTATCTAAACGCTTAACTAAGGCTCCAATCTTCGCTACATTTGCCTTGTTACCCACAACAATAAGTCCATTGATATTATCATCTAAAACTATCTTCACAACCTCAGAAGCTACTTTTGCATTAAAGAGTGATTTTGAGATGTCATTAAGTCTTGTTTGTAGTTTTTTTGCTTCTGTATTTTTAATAGTAAAGATTTTCACAACATGCTTGTTATTTGTGTCGATATCTTTAATAACCTTTTTGATTGTCTCGATATTTTTAGGATAATCAGTCACTAAAAGAACGTTTGACTCTTTCATCGTCATCAGTTTTGCAGTTTTTGAGATAAGGTAACGTATTTTTGCAGCAACCACATCAACATTTTCGCCCTTAACAGATATCGCTTGAGTTACCATCATTGAACCGTAAAGTTTTTTACCCTGTCTTACAACTCTGGCATTATGTTTTGCCGCCTCAGTTGAACGTACTATCTCATATATTGAGCCATCACGCAGAAGAGTAAAACCTTTTGATTCAAGAACAGATACAAGAATTCCAAGTAATTCATCCTCATATATTGGTGCGCTGCTCACAAAATCAACACTTCCGTTGACTTTATGGTTTATGAGTATATTTCTATTTGTGATTTTACCAACTAGCTTTATGAAATCTTTTATCTCCAAGTTTGCAAAGTTAACATTTACCTGCTGACGAGTAGATTTTTTAGCCTTAGGCTTAGATTTTGCCTTTGCCTTCGGTTTCGCTTTTACTTGCACTTTTTTCTTTGCTTGCGTTTTTGCTTTTGGCTTCTCTTTTTTTCCTGCCGATACAATCTGCTTCTCTATCTCTTCGCTGTCTAGTTTATGTGTAAAGGCACCTGCACTACTCTTTCTTACCTCACCCAAAACACTTTGGAGTGTTTTTGTATCAGAAAAGTGTTCTATGATAACCATATAGTATTTACTTGATTTACGTGCTACAAAGTTTAGTTTGTGACTCTTTTTAAGAGCCATTATCTCATCTTTTTTTTCTAAATTTTCCAAAGCTCTATCAGCATTCTCTTGAGTGCTATAGCTCCCCACTATTATCTTGTAATAATCAGCTGCACTACTTATCGTTGTTAACAAAGCGAGTATAGTCACTATCTTAAAAAATTGTTTTATACTATTGTTGAATCTCATACACTAACTCCTTCTCTTGCTTATTTCTTAGTACTACTATCTCAATCGCGTCCAAATCATTTATCTGCGCATATATATCTAGTGCATCTTTATATGATTTTAGTTCTCTGTTATTTGCT
>JAYEMB010000144.1:0-5900 GCA_034717855.1 Campylobacterota bacterium | reverse complement strand
AATCTCATACACTAACTCCTTCTCTTGCTTATTTCTTAGTACTACTATCTCAATCGCGTCCAAATCATTTATCTGCGCATATATATCTAGTGCATCTTTATATGATTTTAGTTCTCTGTTATTTGCTTTTATAATAATATCACCTTTTTTAAGCCCTAAGCTAGCCATTTTAGAGTTTCTCTTTATTTTAGTCACTCTAAAACCATCTATCTTATTGCCGTTTTTCACCTCAACTATAGATATATCTTTCCATATCTCTTTAGGGTTTTTTGCATAGTAGGCTATATCGCCTCGAGCTACACTCTTTGGTAGAGACGGGTCACTACTCTCTTGAACTCTCGAGATTAGATTTTTTTGACTTTTAATTTTTTCTAACTCTAAAAGATACTCTTGTGAATTTTTTGTAAAAACTGCACTATTTATATTTATACCCTTGAGAGTGAAACCTGAATAAGTCTCATCTATTGCTACAATAGTTGTCTCTTTGGGAGATGACTTAAGTGCGACTATCACAAAACCCTTAGTGTCTGTTCCATAAAGCCCTTTGAGTACCATATTTGTGATGCTAACACTCTTTGAAGAACTACTGCTTTTTGCTTGCGTTTTCTCTGCTGAGAGACTGTTTTTTATCATGTTTTTAAAATCAACTCTCTGGTATTTCGGTTGATAGCTCTCTTTTTGAGCTAGCTCCACTCCATCACTTGGCAGATACCACCATAAAACAAGAGAGATAGCCTTAGCAACTACCAAAAGAATCAGCAGTCTTGTAAAGATTTTAAGAAGATAGGAGTTAGAAAGTTTTATCATAACTATACCCTCCATCTTCAGATTTGCTTAGCTGTCTCATACTATTTTTATACTCTTTTTGCATCTTAGCTGAGGGCTCAACATCTACATGTAGAGCCATATCTAAGATACTAAAACTAGCCTCTGCCTCACCAAACTCTCCAATAGCATAAGCTTTTACATTCAGAGGATTAAAGATAGAGTAACGCACATTAAACTCATCAATATACAGAGGAACAAAAGAGGCTGCTGCGTTTGAGAGTCTAATCTCATTAAGGTTCACACTGTTGTAAATACCAAATATTTTAATATTTGCCTCTTTAATTTTTGCACTCTCTATAGACTTTACAAACACCGAACCATCATTTACATTTAGCGAAAAGCCATTGTCAACGAGTATCTCATTTGAGACTACTACATCATACTTTTGCAGCTCTTTTTCTAGAAGATAAAAGAGTGTCACCTTTGGCGTAAAATACATCAAAGAGAGTAGAAAAAAGAGTATGTAACCAAGAGTAATAGAGAGATTTTTTACCATTTTATCTCCATCTCAAAGCTGACTTTCTCATCACTTAATTTTTTGATTTTAAAGGAGTCAATATTGTAAGCGCTGTTTAAAATCTTCGCCATCAAAATATTTATCCCTCTTTTACTTATACTTTTTGAGCTCAAAGAGACGCCATTTTTTTTCATCTTATGCTCTATGTTTTCAGACTTTAACGAAGAGAGTGAAACTATTTTTCTAATAGAGCGCTTCAGTTTTGCTTTATCGGCATAAGTCTCCTGCAGACCACTCACTTTGGAAGCTAGCGAGAGTACGCTTTTATACTCACTTTGCAGCTCTTGAAGCTCCGATTTTGCCCCACTGAGTCTAAACGCAACAAAGAGTAGTATTACAAGCAGAAGTACTCCTATGTGAATTGGATTTATGCGATTCATATTGCCAACTCCAGAGTGAAACTCTTATCATCTTTTATAGGTTTAAACGCAATCTTTTGGGATTTAAACTTCTTAGTGATTAGATCTTCACTTCTTTTAGATAACTTACTAAACTTCACAACAAAAGTTTTGTTTTTCAAGTTCATCTCTTTGATACTCTCATCGCCCTGCAGTTTCAAGGAGAGTAACACAGAGCTGTACTTGCGTATATTAATCTGTTTCTTGTGAATAGCAGTGTACTTTTTGAGAATCGCCTCATTTTGAAACATCGTATCTTGGAGTTTATACTTCTTAAAAAGCCCCTCTTTAAGACTCTCTGCTTCATTTAGCTTTTGTGTTGTTATAAAGAGCTCTGCACCCACTAAAATTATGAGAGCCACGATAACTGAGCCTATTTTGTAGAGACTAGATGTATCGACTATGTGCCCGAAATGAGCAAGCGTGATGTTGTGTTTGGACAAAATGACATCTTCGAGACTCAAGTCACCGCTCTCTTCAACCCAACAGCATGGAAGGAGGATGAGAATATCATCTTTTAAATAGATACTCTGCGTTTCATTAATCTTCACAGCACCCTCAATAAAAGAGAGCTCACTCTGTGCAAAATAGACCTTTGCAACATTTGATGAGCTGATTCCCTTCTCTTGAAGAGTCTCCAAAATCACTTTATCATCATAAGCAAAGGCAAAAAAATCATCACCCTCTTTATAGACACTATAGCTGTAGTTTCCATCTGGGAGACTATCTTCAAAAATAGAGGGCAGAAGTTTTTTCGCATCTCTAACATACTTGACAGGCAGAGAGAGTTTTTTCACCCAGTAGAGAGAGGGAGAGAGAATGACATTTACCTGCTCATCAAGCTCAAACGCAGCCGCATCGGGATCTAGAAAGATTGTTTTAAATTTTTGATTAAATGTCGTAAACAAAATTACTCCCCTTTTTACTCTTCATATCATACTCAAATCGTATCTTTGCAGCTGATGCGCCTTCATTAATCTCTACGCTAATATCCAAAAAAGGTTCATAGAAACTCACACTAAAAACTTCTAAAGCCATCTTCTCTTCTTCGTTTAAATTTAAATCTTCGAGCTTCTCATAGCTACCGCCACCGAGGCTTAACTCCTCAGCTCTTAACTCATCACAAGCGATAAGCAGTCGCCAAAGCTCTGCGTTTACGTAGTTCAAATCCACTTTCGAATCTCTCTCTTTTGAGTAGTAAAAGAGTTTCTCAAACGCAATCTCATCTAGAGCATTATCGTTAAAAGATTTTGTAAAAAAACCATTCACCTCTTCGAGATGCTCTTTTGAAGCTATATAATCCCTAAAGAGATGTGTGTTCTCATTAAATATAGCGCTATTATATGACATATCATCTTTAACTTTGCTCATGCTATCTACTAGCATGCTCACATACTCACTATTCACGTTGTAGTTAAAGAGATACTCCTCTAAAGCTTTTACCCTTTTTATATTCGCCGTACCATTACTATCGACCAAAGAGTTTATGTTTAAATTAGTTCGGGCACTCTTTAGCTCTATTAGCACTTTAATCCCATCTATCTCAAAAGGTATCAGTGAAGCTTCTGAGAGAAAAATATAGAGCGTCTCTTTTGAGCCATCTTTATAGATTGCGTTTAAATCGGCAGAATTTTTAAGTATGGTTAAGACATCATCTAAAATAACACTGGTCTGGAGTGTAAAATTTGCGTTTTCTACTTCATGAGTAGCCTCTTTGAGTTGCTTAAGAGATATACCTAAAACAACACTAATAGCCATGATAAAAAAGAGGGTTATCATCAAAGCGATAGCACTGCGTTTATACATGGTTTAGTTTATACTCATAGAAAATATCGGTAGAAGCATCGCAGCAACTATAAAACCTATACTTGCACCCACAAAGAGCATAAGAGCTGGTTCAAGCAGAGTTAAAAGCATACTTATTTTATCGCGGTTCTCTTCAAAGTAGAGTTCTGAGATATTTGTTAAAACATTCTCCACCTGAGAGGTCTCTTCCCCGAGTGCAATAGACTGAATGAAAGCGTTATCTATCTCTGTTTTAGAATCATTAAGTGCACTTGAGAGCAGTTTTCCCTCTACAACTTTTTTTGAAGCTTCTAAAAAGAGCTCTTTTAAAACAAGATTATTTAAGATGTTCGCACTGAGGTTTACTGTCTGCACAAAAACAACTCCTGAGCGTGTCAAAAGAGAAGCTATGTAGGAGAATCTAGCAAGTTCACTCTTTTGAATAATAGTCCCAAAAAGAGGAAGCTTTAAAAGAACTTTATGCACGCCATAGGCAAAAGCGTGACTCTTTTTCATCAAAAATATAAAACTCACTATAAGTCCGACAATCATAACTATCATAGTTGTAAAGTTGTTGTTAAAAAAGTCACCCATCGCTATAACAACCTTTGTTGGAGCCGGGAGTTCTTGTCCCATATTTTCAAAGATACCAGTTATCTGAGGCACAACAAAAGTCAACATAAACGCAATCATCAAGAGCGAAACGCTAATCATAAAAGTAGGATAAGCAAAAGCACTCTTTATCTCTTTGTTGATTCTATCTTGCTCTTTTAAAAAACGCGAGAGTTCCATAAGCACTTCATCTAAAATACCACCACTCTCACTCACTTTTATAGACTGCTTAAAAAACTCCGGTAGCTCTACAACACTCTGCGTTTCAAGTGCCGTATAGAAATCTTTTCCCTCATCAAGATGCGTACTAACTGTAATCAAAAAGAGTTTCATTTTTTTGTTTTTCTCATAATGAGTCTGCACTATTTTCAAAGCTGAAACGATAGTAATACCCGAACGAATATACATAGAGAGTTCACGAGAGAGAGATGCAAGCTCTTTTGGAGGAATCTTATACTTAACACTAAAGTCAAGATTTGAGAAGATTGAGGGGCTATCCTCTTCTATCTTCTGATAGATAATTTTTTTAGCTCTAAGTTTCTGCTTCGCTTCTTCAAGGGAGTGGGCTTCTATCTTGTCACTTAGTTTTGCACCCTTGGCATCTATGCCTTTGAACTTAAAAATCATCTCTTCACTTCTTCGATAAGTTTCTCTTTCTCATCTATCATTTGGGCTACACTTGCGTAACTTCTTGTAGGCTCAAAATAGCTAGTATAATCATAAACTCTCGTTTTAAACTCTACTAACACCTGATCACCTACTCCTCTGTGGTTGACACTATATGAAAAACAGACATCCTCTTGAATATCATCTTCATTAAAGTAAACCTCTTTCATACTCTCTTGAATCCCTGTAAAGTAGTCATATCTGTAAACACGAATACTATTATCTATAAAATCATCAAGAGTTGCTACTTTAGCCTCATCTAGAAAAATGTCACAACTAGAACAATCGTCTAAACAGAGAATTTTTGCACTTTTTTTAGGTTTAAGACTCATCAGATACTCTTTTAAGTTACCTAGACTAACCCCTGTTCCCTCTTCATTCATCTTTTTAAAGCCATTTACAGAGAGCGTATAAACAATCCCCATAATCACTATGACTATAATCAGCTCTATAAGAGAAAAGGCTCTTCTTTGCAAAATCTTTATTTACACTCACTCATCTTAATATCTAAAGCTTCGTCTTTTCCGCCTTCTCGCTTATCTGCACCAAGAGAGATCAGCTCTACAGAACCCTCATCATTTATATAGATAAACTTGCCACCCCATGAATCTTTTGGAATTTTTCCATCTTTAAAGTATCCGCTTGTAGAGTAGTTTGGATACTGCTCTTCATCAGGGTTTTCAACAAGTGCTTTTAATCCCTCTGTAGTTGACGGATAGATACTATTGTCTATTTTAAACATATCGAGTGAGCTGTTGTAGATACTCTTCATCTGAACACATACAAGCTTACGCTTAGCCTCTTCACCTTTTCCAGTAAGACTTGGCATAACCATAGCTGCCAAAAGCCCAAGTATAACGATAACTATCATAAGTTCTATCAGAGAGAAACCTCGTCTCATATTTTTTTGCATAAAAGTACCTTTTAATTTTTTAGATACTTATTATAGTAAAAAATATTACTTTTTGGTTACAAGAAGTTAGGTTTTGTAATAAAACAATCAATATTCATAGTAAATCCTAAATAGACTTTAGGGTTTTGTATTTTAGGTTAAGTCAAATTTTGGGAGTATGAAGTGATATACATTCCCAATC
>JAYEMB010000143.1:0-11334 GCA_034717855.1 Campylobacterota bacterium | reverse complement strand
CTAAAAATCCACACTCTTCACTTATCATGATATATCCGTTTGCGTTTGCTAAGGGTGAGACCATTCCGGGTGCAAAATTTTCACAAACTTCAAAACAGTCTCCATCAAAAAAACCGGGAACTAAAGTTCTTCTTCCAGCTCTGAGTTTATAGTCATCTTTGATTTTTGCGTTTATAGTGTTTAAAAATCTTGATTTGTCACCGCTCAGCGCTAAGATTATACTCTGACCAAAAAGTTCAAAGTTAAGTGCAGCTGCGAGAGGGTTTCCCGGCAGATTTAAAATGATAGTGTCGCCAATTTTTCCAAAGGTAGTTGGTTTCCCGGGTTTTATCTCTATCTTGTCAAAGAGTATCTCGTAGCCAAATTCACCAAAGGCCTCTTTTGTAAAGTCAGCGTCACCTACACTTACTCCACCAGAAGTGATGATTAAGTCGCTATCAAGAGCACTTTGTATATGCGTTTTTATATCTTCCATGGTATCTGTTGCAGTCCCGATAAAATCAACTTCACAGCCAAGCTCCTGAGCTCTTGCTAAAAGAGTGGGTGTATTTGTGTTGTAGAGTTGATGAGCTTCAACTTGTTCAAAGTGCATTTTTAGCTCATTTCCTGAGGCGAAAAGTGCTACTTTTGGTTTCTTATGAACTTTTATATGGCTTATTCCTTGAGAAGCTAGAAGTGTGATTTGGTGTGCGTTTAGTCTGTCTCCGTGATGAAGGAGCAGTTCACCCTTTTTGATATCTTCACCACTGAGTCTTATGTGTTTACTAATTGTGAGGTTTTCAGGTAGCGTAACACCGTCAAGACAAGAAGTTGTGTCTTCTATGGGAACTATGCATTGTGTGCCCATTGGAATCCTAGCTCCAGTCATGATTTTGATACCGTTACCTGCGCTTAACTCCTCTTTAGAGTCATCACCTGCAAAGATAGTGTGTGAAACTATTACATCTCTGCCGCTATCAACAACTTTTACAGCATAGCCATCCATAGCAGAGTTATCAAAAGGAGGAAGATTGTGTACAGCAGTTATATCTTCAGCTAAAACAGTGCCCAAAGCATCTTCGATAGGTATGATTTTAACTGCTTTTTGTCTTATATTTGTATAGATTAATCCGAGTGCTTTTTCAACTGTAACTGCCATATTTGTTTACCTCTTTATTTAATGTGCTTATTATATTATAATTTCGCCATGAATGAAATGTATAATATGGGTTTTGACATCCACAGTATCGGCGGTATCCTACTTGTAAGTGTGATTTTTTTAAATATATTTATGCTCAGAATAGCAAAAGACCTGCGTAAATATAAAAGATTGATGAGCATAGTGCTTCTTCCTTTGACTGCTACAGTCATTGGTGTGGAGATTTTTACGGGTGTAATAATGATGGCAGCAAAGCATCTGGATTTTACAATTGAGAACATCGTAATGATTCTTATCTCACTTCTTTTAATCGTTTTAGAGGTGAAAAGAGCGAAGAGTTTAAAGTATATGAATCCAGATAAAGAGAGATCTTTAGAAGCATATAAAGACTATGGCATAAAACTTCTCTACATTGAAGTTGTTTGGACTCTAGTAATATTTGTATGGATGTGGGGCGGATTTGATCTACATATTTGATGAAAACGCAGGTAAGCAACATCTAACTCTTAAAGGCGAAACGCATAAGTATCTTGTAAAAGTTCGTCGTCATGAGTTAGGCGATGAGCTTAGTTTTAGAAACAAAGAGAGTGTCGAGACTCTTCACAGATATAAGATAATCTCACTTGATGCAAGAAGTTTAGGGCTTGAACTTTTGTCTTCTAAGATAGAAGAGGTGAAAGCTGAGAGAGAGTTACACATCGCTTGGTGTGTGATTGATTCAAAGTCCATAGAGAAAGTTCTGCCATCACTTTGTGAAATAGGTGTGAGCAGAATCTCTTTTATATTTTGTGAGCGAAGTCAAAAAAACTTTAAACTTGATTTTAAGAGATATGAGAGAATTTTAGAAGCTTCAATGCAGCAGTCGGGAAGAAGTACCTATATAGAGTTTGACAGATATAAAAACATCACTGCGTTTATAGATGAGTTTGGAGATACAAAAGTGTTTGATTTTACGGATAATATTTTGAGTGGTGAGAGTGACTTTCAAAGAGTTTTAATAGGTTGTGAAGGTGGTTTTTCTAAGAGTGAGAAAGAGCTTCTGAAATCTCAAGAGGTATTTAGGCTCAACACAGAGATGGTATTGCGTTCTGAGAGTGCAGTTGTGGCTGTAGCATCAAAAATACTGCTCTGATTTTAATTTTAAGAGTTTTTTAGATATAATTTCAGTTCCAAAAATCTGCCCCCATACGGATTTAAAAAATATATAGATATACGTATACAAACCGTGTATCAAAAGGCAAAAAAATGAAAAAAGATTTACACCCTAATTTAGTAGCTTGTACTGTAACTTGTGCATGTGGAAACAGCTTTGAGACTAAAAGTGAAACTGATACAATGAAAATTGATATCTGTAACGAGTGTCACCCATTCTTCACAGGTTCTGAGCGTATGGTTGATACTGCTGGACGTATCGAGAAATTTAACGCACGTTACGCTAAAAAATAATCTTTTAAAGATTTAATATGCTTAGTCTAGTTCCTACTCCCATAGGCAACATAGGCGACATCTCACTTAGAGCTATCGAAGCTTTGAGTGAGGCTGAAATACTCCTCTGCGAAGATACTCGCGTTACAAAAAAACTAATCCACATACTTAAAGAGCGTTACAACACTGCGTTTAAAGAGAATCAAGAGTTTATATCTCTGCACTCACATAACGAACAAGCTTTTGTTGAAAAACTAGAACCATCTTTTTTTGAGCAAAATATTGTTTATGTCAGTGATGCTGGAATGCCGGGAGTAAGCGATCCTGGACAGGTACTTGTTCGCTACTGTATTGATAACAATATAGAATTTGACATACTTCCAGGTGCAAATGCACTACTTACTGCGTTTGTAGCGAGTGGATTTGTGCAAACGCAGATGCTCTTTTTTGGTTTTTTAGACCATAAAGGAAATTCTCGTGCTACGCAACTCCAAGAGGCCTTGCATAATGGCTATACAACTATACTCTATGAGTCACCGCATAGACTTGAAAAACTCCTTTTAGAGATAGAAAAAGAGGAAGAAACAAGAGAGATATTTTTAGCAAAAGAGCTCACTAAAAAGTATCAAAACTATTTTCATGGAACAGCTACACAGATAAGAGAGAAACTAGCAGGGAATTTTCGTGGCGAGTGGGTAGTTGTTCTTAAAGCATCTCCCGCACAAAACGCAAGTGCTATATCTCAAAAAGATATCTTAGAACTTGACCTACCAAAGAAAGTACAGGCAAAACTAATCAGTAAAATCACTGGCGAAAAGACGAAAGCTTGCTATGCTAGGCTCTTAGAAAGCTAATCATTAATGATTAGACAACTTTTTTTAGCTAGAATACATTTATGTTAATTTATGCAAAACAACCAATATATTATTTAATCCAAAACTATCCAAATAAAATCAAAACTCTCTATCTTGCAAAAGAGCTTGAGAAGAAAGAGTACTCTCGTCTTATGAAGATGGGTTTTGAAGTAAAACGTATTCCTAATGAAGCCGCACAAAAGATGTGTAAAAATGCTTCGCATCAAGGTTTTTTAGCTGAGGTGGAAGATTATCAACTTCAGCCCTATGACTTCTTTTTTGAGAAGAAGTTTGTTTTAGTCCTTTCAGGTCTGACAGATGTTGGAAATATAGGTGCTCTTGTAAGAAGTGCTTATGCCCTGGGGGTTGATGCAATCATCGCTTGTGGTGTAAAACAGCTTCCAATGGAGACGATTTTAAGAACAAGTACGGGGGCTCTTTATGATATGCCTTTTGCAATAGAGAATAATATTCATGATGTTTTAAATGACTTGAAGATGTCTGGTTTTACTACTTATGGTGCAGATATGAGCGGGATGGATATTAGAGAGACGCGTATAGATAGAAAAAAAGTTTTAGTTTTAGGAAGTGAAGGTGAGGGGCTGACTTCTCGAGTAGTCTCAAAACTTGACTGTGCAGTGAGTATAAAAATGTCACATGAATTTGATTCACTAAATGTGAGCGTAGCAGGTGCTATCTTAATGGACAGGATGCGAATAAACTAATGAGGAGCTTACTTTGAGTGAAGAGTTAGATTTACTAAGAGAGATTGGTGCTCAAAAAATTTCTGAAGATACACATATCCCTTTGCAACATGTGCAGAGTGTTATTCATGAAAGTTTTGAGGATTTAACAAAGATTCAATTCTTGGGATTCATCTCTATTTTAGAAAGAGAATACAATCAAGAGCTATCTGCTCTTAAAGCTAAAGGTTTGGAATATTTTAAAGCTAAGAGTCTTCACTCGTCTGAGCAACACAGTGTGTTTGTTGAGCCTAAAAGAGTTAAAAAACCCACTCTTATATATATTATAGTTGTGTTTTTTGTTTTTATGATTGTAGCTTTTATAAGCGTTCAGAGTACTGAAGATACAGAAGTGATAGAGGAGATAGATAACTCTGCTATTGAAAAAGTTCAACAAAAACTACCCCCAATTATAGTCGATGAAAACTCTTCTGAGCTAAGTAGTAAAGTAGATGAGAATCTGACACTGCAAGAAGATGAGAAAATAGTTCCATCTCTGAGTATTATTCCAAAAAGTAAGCTATGGATAGGGTACATTAATAGAGATGAAGAGATTAAAAAACAAAAAATTATCAAGAAAACTTTAGTATTAGACCCAAGTAAAGAGTGGCTTCTCTCTTTGGGACATGGAAATGTTGACGTAGAGATAAATGGTGAACTTCAAGAGTTTAAATCTAGAAAAAATGTTAGATTTTTCTATAAAGATGGTGAGCTCAAACAGTTGACACTGAGAGATTTTAAGATACTCAATGAAGGTCGTATATGGTAAAGGTAGTTCTATCTCTTTTACTCCTTTTTTCGCTTTCTATCGCAGATGAACTATTTGAATCTCAAGAGAATAACTTAACACAAAAAATAAAAAGCTTTTTAGATAAGGGAGTTTATGAGAGAAATGAAGAATTTATAAACATTGTCTTTGACCCGGAGTCTGATTATTATACAAACAGGAGAGTGGATGTCGTTAAGGTTGTTGAGACTCTTAAAGAGAATGGACTTTTAAATCTTTTTTACAAATCTCCAAAAGAGATACAGCTGAACTTTATAACAAGTGGCTCTCCTCTCTTTTTTGTAAAACTGATGGGCGATACTCTTAGAAATATAGGTTATTATCGTTATGTGACGACTGCCTCAACTCTGAGCTCTTCAGAATTTACTTGGAGTATTAACCTCACTTCCGAATATGCAACCGACCCTCTTGTTTTACAGACTGAGTTAAACAAAAGTGGTTCTAAGGTCATAGATATAGATAGAAAATCGCAAACGGAGTGGACTTATGTTGTTGATATGGGAGGTAGTTTTTTAAATCTTGTAGAGCTTGAAGATAGAGTAGAGATTAAACTAAAACGCTCTCTTTATGCACACTGGTTAAATGTCTCAAAAATCGAAAAACTTAAGATTCTTAGCTCTAGAAGAAATAACTGGTATCCATATATTGCATACTATGATGCATCTTTACATCTCTTAAAGGTGATAAAAGAGGACGAAAGGTACAGAAAAATTGACTTGGAAATTCCAAAAGAGGCGAAGTATATAAAAATTTCAGATCTCTACTCTTTAAAAAATGTTAAAGATGAACTTACTCTCCAGCCCTCAGGTAACCGCTAAAAAATCTTATTACCTTATTCTAAATATTTTTCGCTAAAATAGCATCAATAATTTAAGAGGGTAATAAAAGATGTTTGATGAAATTCAATTTGATAGAATGAATAGACTTCCAAAGTATGTTTTTGCAGAAGTTAATGATCTTAAAATGGCTGAACGTAGAGCGGGAAAAGATGTAATTGACTTCTCTATGGGAAATCCAGATGGTGACACTCCAGAGCATATTCGTGAAAAGCTTGTAGAGTCAGCCCAGAAAACTAAGACTCATGGTTACTCAACTTCAAAAGGTATCCCTAAACTTCTTATAGCTATCTCTGATTGGTATAAACGCAGATATGGTTGCGAATTAGATCCAATGACAGAGTGTGTAGCAACTATGGGTTCAAAAGAGGGATATGCTCACTTAGCATATGCTATCACAAACCCTGGTGACACTGCTGTTGTGCCTGATCCAACTTATCCAATTCATGAGTATGCGTTTATTTTAGCAGGTGGAAATGTTGCAAAGTTTGGTATTGCGTTTGATGAAGATTATAAGATTGATGAAGATAAATTTTTTGATGACTTAAAAAAAGTTTTTCAAGAGACTTCTCCAAAACCAAAATATGTTCTTGTGAACTTTCCACATAATCCATCAACTGCAACTGTAACACAAGATTTTTATGTGAGACTTGTTGCGATGGCAAAAGAGTTGAGATTTTATGTTATTAGTGACATCGCCTATGGTGACATAACTTTTGATGGTTATGTTACACCTTCAATCATGTCAGTTCCTGGTGCTAAAGATGTAGCAGTTGAATCTTTTACACTCTCTAAGTCTTACAATATGGCTGGTTGGCGTGTAGGTTTCTTTGTTGGAAATGATAAACTAATTGGAGCGCTTCAGAAGATTAAATCGTGGTTAGATTACGGTATGTTTACACCGATTCAAGTTGCGGCAACAGTTGCACTAAACGGTGATCAGCAGTGTGTTCAAGATATCACTGATAAGTATGACCATAGACAAAACGTACTTATCGAAGCATTTAATCGTGCAGGTTGGCCAATCAAAAGAAATCAGGCGAGTATGTTTTCATGGGCTAGAATTCCTGAGTGTGCAAGTAATTTAGGTTCCTTAGAGTTTTCAAAAAAACTTCTAAGTGAAGCTGGTGTTGCTGTTGCCCCTGGTATCGGTTTTGGTCAGCATGGTGAAGGTTGGGTTAGAATTGCTTTGATTGAAAATGATAACCGTATCCGTCAAGCAGCGAGAAATATAAAAGAGTTTTTAAAACAGTTTGAAGAAGAGAAGTAAGATGATAAAAGTTGGAATAATTGGTGTTGGAACTGTTGGAACTAGTGTAGCTCAGATTTTAAAAGATAATGCTGATGTTATCTCTGCTCGTGCAGGTCAAGACATAGAAGTAAAAAGTGGTGTTGTAAAAAATCTCTCTAAAGATAGAGGTTTGGATATTATTATCACTGACAATGTGGATGATGTTTTACAAGACAAAGAGATTGACATAGTTGTTGAGCTCATGGGTGGAGTTGAAGAGCCTTTTGAAGTAGTTAAAAAAGCACTAAAATCTGGTAAAGCTGTAGTGACTGCGAACAAAGCACTTTTGGCTTATCACCGTTATGAGCTTCAAGATATGGCACAAGATATTGCATTTGAGTATGAGGCAGCAGTTGCAGGCGGTATTCCCATCATTAATGCTCTTCGTGATGGACTCTCAGCGAACCATATAGAGTCTATTATGGGTATTATGAATGGTACTTGTAACTACATGATGACTAAAATGACAGATGAAGGTGTTGATTACGATGCAATTTTAAAAGAGAGTCAAGAGTTAGGTTACGCTGAAGCTGATCCAAGTTTTGATGTTGGTGGATATGATGCGGCACACAAGCTACTTATTCTTGCTTCAATCGCTTATGGAATCGATGCAAAACCTGAAGATATTTTAATCGAAGGTATTGAGAGTGTAACACAAGAGGATATCGCTTTTGCACAAGAGTTCGGCTACGCTATAAAACTTCTTGGAATTGCTAAAAAAGATGCAAATGAAGTTGAGCTTCGTGTGCATGCTTGTTTAATTAAACAAGAGGAGATGATTGCTAAGATTGATGGTGTGATGAACGGTGTCTCTGTTGTTGGTGATAAAGTTGGCGAAACGCTTTACTATGGTCCTGGTGCTGGTGGAGACGCTACGGCTTCTGCAGTTGTAGCAAATATTATAGATATAGCAAGAAGTGGTAAGACAGCTCCGATGTTAGGTTTTGACAAGCCTTTAGAGGGAAAACTAACACTTAAGTCAACGGATGATATTAACTCAAAATACTATCTTCGTATAAATGTTTCAGACCGTGCTGGCGTTTTAGCTCGTATTACAAAAGTATTTGAAGAGAATAATATTTCAGTTGAAACTATGCTTCAGCGCCCTGCTTTAACTAACTCTGCAAACCTTCTGATATCGACGCATATCGCTCTAGAAAAAGATGTTCAATCTATGATGAAAGCTTTAGAGTCACTTGATTTTGTAAACGCAGCTCCTGTAATGATTAGGATAGTCTAGTCTAAATTTGTTACAAACAGTTAGTTTATAGATGATAAAGTTTCATCCAAAGAGATAGATTTTCTCAAGGATGGTACTTTATGATAAAAAAACAAATTTTACAAATAGCTGTAGTACTTGGTGCTACGCTTTCCTTCGTCGGTTGTGGCAGTGGAGATAGCTCTTCATCCTCTACAGTCGGTTTGGATTCTAAATATAGCATGAATTATAAGGGTCTGGTTTTTTATGAAAAAAACCTTCCTATAAGCAGTTATAAGCTGACACCTTTGAGTGATTCTGAGTTTAATGCTCTCACTCAGTCACAAAAACTTCTTGTCGCTGATAAACTACTTAGCAGTATGTTTTTTGGATACCCTCTAAAAGAGCTACAAACAAAGATAAACTCAGGAACATTTATAAGCTCTATACAGAAGCAAATTAATGTTGAGACAACAGATAAGGCTTGGCTTGAGTCTTACATAATCAATGAAGACTATTTTAGACAAAACTTAACATATCAAGAGGGTGTAGATGTACTCAGTAGATTCTACGCTGCAAAAGATTTAGATAGATACTTTTTTCATAACTGGGTTGCTTATATTCTTACACAAAATATTATGTTCTCTCCAGCCTATGAACTTGACTCTAGTCATAGCCCTAACGTAGCACGCGTTTACAATAGATTAGTGACTATGTTAGATGATGAAGCAGGTATGAGATTTATTACCTATAATCATATGATGAGTGAAGATAACTGGAGAAGATTTAGAAGTCCAGAGGATAATGGACGTGAGATGCTTGAAATCTACACTTTAGATCTAAATGATGCTCATGTTCCAATAGCAGGAAAAGCCCTTCAGAACTGGAAGCTTGATAGAGATAATGATACTTTAGTGATAGGTTTAAATGAAAATACACAAGAGTTAAACCTATTTAACACAAGCATCGTAAATGGTGATGATTTTTATCGTGAACTTGCTAAGTCGAGTTCATTTACTTATGGTGTTGCTAGCAGATTAGTCAGTTTCTTTTTTACAGACTATACAGAGGCTCAGATAGATAGCATAACAAATACTATAGTCTCCTCTAAACCTGAGACATGGCAAGATATTTTAAAGCAGATCATTTTTTCTAAAGAGTATTTAGTTAATAGCAGTAGAGCCAAGAGTGCTGAAGAGGTATATTTTTCACTGACTAAAAAGATGAACTACTTGCATAGGGATTATACAATCTACTATTTTTACAATGATTTGGAAACTATGCACCAAGCTAGTATGAAATATAAACTAGGAAAATTGACTCGTGTTCCATTAGATACACTCTCTTTCGCAACATATCATAAAACGATTAGAGAGGGAGTTTTACTAAGAAGATCAAACCCTGACTATGTTGATGATTATGACAACTGGAGCAGACAAGGCTGGAGTGATTCCTTTTTAGATAATGCAAACTTCACTTATGACTACAGTAATGAAGAAGCAAGTTTAGTCTCTTTAATAAACTACATGTTTAAGGCAGTGGCTTCTAGAGCTGCTACAGCTCAAGAGATAGCAATGTTTAAAAACCACATGATAGTAGATGATAATGGGGAAAAGATTTTAATCTCTCCTTTTGATATGTTTCGTGAGGGTAGTGAAGAAAGCTATAAAAGATATATCGCGTATTTAGTTTTAGACTACATATCAAGGTTAGATAGTACATATATGCATAAGAAGGTGAACTAAAATGAGAAGAAGAAATTTTATAAAACTATCTTTGGCGACCTATGCTTCACTAGCACTTCCAAGTACTTCGAGTGCAGCAGATGTTGATCTTAAACAAGTTGATTTCAACAATAGTGTATATACGGATAATAATGCGCAAACAATAATGATATTTATGTACGGGGGCGCGAGTTCTTTAGCTGGAAATCTAACTAATATAGATGAGATTAACAATGAGTCTCAAAGTGATTATTATAACTATTTTAGAGGGGTGAATCCAACTGCTAATGGTTGTTGGCAAGAGGCTGGTGGAACTCATATGGAAGAGATGATGGATGCAGGGGATATGACACTCTTTAGAACCTCTTTCTCTCAAGTAAGAGAAGATAACAATAATAAAGCTCATGGCTCATGTACTGTTCAGAATCAAAAGGGTTCATTTGATGAAGATGGAGGAGGAGTAGTCGCTAACCTAGCACAAGTTCTCAAAAATAATGGTGTTATAGACGAAGAGACTATACTTCCGTTTGTAACGCTTGAAGGTGAATCTACATTTTATGCAGAGGGTAGAGATCAGCTTCCAAGTTATCTGAAACCTGTTGGACTAAATGAGAGTTTTTCAAATCCATATAATAGAAATAGAGTAAGAGATTGGACTAAATATACGCCAAAAGAGAGGGAAACTGAAAACTATAACGACTCAGAGTTAGGTTTTGATCCAGCATTGGAAGGAGAAATGAACTCCCTAGCACAAAGTCACAACTCAAACATCAAAATTAAAGATGCCTTTGCTAAAAGAGGCTCCTTAGGTGAGTTCATAGATGACATAGCAGATGCTGCAACGCCAGATTTAGGTGCTAATGCTTACCCAACAAACAGTAGTTTTGCAGAAAAAATTGAGGCAGCCATAAAAATTATGGATAATAACCCTGACACAAAAGTCATCACAATGAATACTGGTGGCTTAGGTGGTTGGGATGATCATAATGATGCAAGAAATTATGTTACAAGATCAGAAGAGTTATTTCTATCGCTAAAATCAGGAATGGCCCACTTAGACGCACTTGGTAAAAAAAATAAGATAAGTATTATGGTTTTTAGCGAATTTGGTAGGAATGTAAACCTGAATTCTGCACTCGGTTGGGATCATGGAAACCTACAGAATCTGTATGTGTTTGGTGGAACAGACTATTTTACTCACAGAGGTGTTGTTGGAGAGACTGAAGTTAGTGTTACAGGTCAAATAAACAGACTATACCTGAAACCAAAAGCAGGTACAGAGCAGTTTGAACATCTGAGTATTGCCGCAACTCTTTATAAAATATTTGGTATTACAAA
>JAYEMB010000142.1:0-2662 GCA_034717855.1 Campylobacterota bacterium | reverse complement strand
CAGCAGCCTATGTCACATCCCAGTGTTATACAAAAACTGAGGAAGATGACTCATCGATAGTTCATAACCCCTGCTTTTCATGTCACATCAACTCTACAGAGCCGAACTACATAGATGATGCAGAGCTTCAAGTTCTTAATGACTTTAGTGACTATACGAAAGTAAATCGTTTCACTAATCTTTTTAAAGACAGAACAGCTTTAGTTGAGCAAATTAGCGATACTGAGATTCTCTCTTATGTACGAGAAAATAACTACATAGAAAATCAAAACATTAAACTCGCTCAAAAGCTATCAGATATACCAAGTGAGTGGGATGTCAACGAAGATGGCGTTTGGAATGGGTATATGCCAGACTGCTATTTTGACTTTGATGATGAGGGTTTTGATAGAGATAAAGAGAATAACTTTACAGGCTGGAGAGCCTTCTCTTACTATCCATTTTTAGGAACTTTTTGGCCAACAAACGGAAGTACAGATGATGTACTCATTAGACTTCCAAAAGCCTTTCAAGAGGATGTAAATGGTAACTTCACTCAGGAGATATATAAAATCAACCTCGCTATAGTAGAGTCAATGATAAAGCAAAAAGATATACGTATAGATGAAGTAGATGAGACTCTCTACGGCATTGATTTAGACCAAGATGGAACTTTAAACGCAGCTATAGAGATAAAGTACAAGTGGGAGAAACCTGATTATAACTCAACTACGCAGAGAATTGAAAACTTCTCTATGAGTTATGTAGGCCGTGCCAAAGATATGCTCATTACAAATGAGTATCTCATAGCACCAGGGCTCTATCCAAAAGGGAGTGAGTTTTTACACTCTGTAAGATATATTGATATTGATGAGAGTCAGAGTGTTAAAATGGCTTCACGTATGAAAGAGTTGCGTTATGCTAAAAAAGTACACTGGAACAGTTATCCTCAACTTTTTAATGCCTCAATGAGTGAGATAATGGAAAAAGATCTCTTTCCTGATAGACTAAGAACTATTGTCGGAAATACTGAAACAGGTCTTCAAACAGGCTTAGGCTGGACTTATCAAGGCTTTATAGAAGATGCACAAGGTGAGCTTAGACCTCAGAACTACGAAGAAACGCAGTACTGCATAGGGTGTCACAGTGGTATCGGTGCTATTGCAGACTCTACTTTTGTTTTTCAGAGAAAATTTGAGTTTGATTCACACCAAAAGGGATGGTACCACTGGTTACAAGATAGCAGTGGCTTTAAAAACATCAAAGAGCCAAAAACTAAAGATGGACGTTATGAGTACTCACTCTATTTAGAAAAAAACCATGCCGGTGATGAGTTTAGAGCAAACAACGAAGTAATAGAGAAGTTTTTTCATGCTGATGGAACTCTTAAACAAGAGGAGACTGAAACACTTCATGAGGATATATCTCATCTAATTATTCCCTCTGCACAAAGAGCACTAGAGTTAAACAAAGCCTACAAAGTAATCGTTGATGAGCAGAGTTATATATATGGTAGAGATGCACATGTAAAACCAGTTAAAAATGTTCATAAAAGTATTGTCCCTGAGATAGAAAATGGTAACGAGATGGTGGTTTATTAGCAGAGGCAATAGACTCTTTTCATGTTACCAATCTGTAATCCAAGAGAAACAGTTAAGTAATCTAACTGTTCTAAACTGTCGAATCTTAAAAAAAATTCGGAGTTTACAATCATGAAACTTAACAAAAAAATCGTTCTTAGTTCAATAGCGGCTACATTAGCATTATCTTTCACAGCATGTGGCGGAGGAAGTGATTCTACACCAGCTGACCCAGTTACACCTCCACCTTCAGGTCTTCCTACTTCAACACTATCTGGTAATATCACTTCAAGTATGACATTAACAGCAGACAAAAACTGGTTACTTGACGGTTTAGTAGTTGTTGAAGCTCCTGCTGTTCTTACAATTGAGCCGGGTACAACTATCGCTGGTTACTCTGGTACTGGTACTTCTACATCTTATATGATTGTTGATAAAGGTGCTTCTATCATCGCTGATGGTACTGCGGCTGATCCAATTGTTTTTACTTCTAAAAAAGCTCTTGATGGCGAGGCTGCTGCTGTTGGCCAATGGGGTGGTTTAACTATCATCGGTAACGCTGGTAACGATCAAGTTGGTCCTTATGAAGTAAATCCTACATATAGTGCAGGTACTTCTGATTTAGCTGATAACTCAGGTGTATTAAGACATGTTCAGATTCTTAACTCTGGTATCACTATGGATACAGATAAAGAGATTAATGGTCTCTCTTTAATTGGTGTTGGTTCAGGGACTACTGTTGATAATATCACTGTTGACTTATCTGATGATGATGGTATCGAAGCATGGGGTGGTACAGTTAACATGTCTAACCTTACTATCACTAGATGTACTGATGACTACTTCGATATCGATGATGGTTATTCTGGAACTGTTACTAACTTAAATATCTTAACTACTACAGGAAACGCAGCTATCGAGATGTCAGGTACTACTCACGCTACATTTGATGGTTTCACTATCGTTCAAAATGGTTCTGCTAAAGAGGGTGGTATCTACTTCAAAAAAGATAACATTGGTGGTAACTTTTCAAATGGTACTGTAACTGATAATGTTGATGATGCTTTTGGTGCTATCAACTCACTATCTGATAATAAGTCTTC
>JAYEMB010000141.1:0-11462 GCA_034717855.1 Campylobacterota bacterium | reverse complement strand
CAGTATCTTACTCCAGAGATGAAAGAGGGGGACTTAATCGATGTATTTCTATATACGGACTCAGAAGACAGACTTGTAGCGACAACACTGAAACCAACTGCAATGCTTGATGAGTTTGCACTTTTTGAAGTTGTAGATACGGCACCTTTTGGTGCGTTTATGAATTGGGGATTATCAAAAGACCTACTTGTCCCAAATATGTTTCAAAAAACTCCATTTAAAGTTGGAGAAAAAAGATTTCTTCGAGTCATCTATGATGAGAGAACTCATCGTCTTGTCGGAACAGAAAAACTAGGTGACTTTTTTGAGAGACGAGTAAAAGGCTTAAAACCAAATCAAGAGGTTAAGATTCTTATCATCTCTCAAACGCCACTAGGTTTCAAATGTATAGTTGAAAACAAGTACGAGGGTCTTATATATCATAATGAGATTTTTGAAAACATATCCCTTGGTGATGAGAAGAAAGCCTACATAAAAACTATTAGGAAAGATGGAAATATTGACTTAAACCTTAGAAAAGCAGGCACTAAGAAAAGCGGTGGATCTAGCGATAAAGTACTTGAACTTTTAAAAGAGAACAAGGGAATAATGCCCTATAACTATAAAAGTGATGCAGAGCTTATTAAAGAGGTTTTTGGACTTAGTAAAAAAGACTTCAAACGCAGCCTAACTACTTTACAAGATGCTGACAAGATAGAAGTAAAAGACACTGGTATTTATCTAAAGGATTAATATGGGGAAAAAGAGAAAAAAGAGTATAGAACTCTCTGATAAAAACATCAACTTTATGATCGAAAGAACATCATATAAAGCTATAAGATACTATCCAACTGCTATGACACTAGATGTGATGATTATAGATGAGAATGGAAAAAAACAGGGTATGCAGAATTTAGCTTTTGCTCATATTCCTAAAGAGGTAAAGAAGATTATTAAGCCAAATTAACTGGTATATTATCTAAATAAGAGCTTAAATACTCACTAACCATATCTACTGGCATCGGTTTTGCATATAAGAACCCTTGCACTCTAGTGCACCCTTTAGAGAGTAAAAACTCTTTTTGCTCTTCACTCTCTACACCCTCTGCAATAAGATCAAGTTTAAGAGTTTTTGCGATAGCTATAATAGACTCAACAATAGCCATATCATCTTCACTATTTGGAATATCTACTATAAAAGATCTGTCAATCTTTAACTCACTGATCGGCAGATGCTTAAGGTATGACAGAGATGAATAACCTGTTCCAAAATCATCAACTGCAATCAAAATACCCAAGCTTTTAAGTTGTTCTAAAATTGCAATTGCTGTCTTTGGGTTTTTCATAAGCTGACCCTCTGTCAACTCCAATGTTATCCAAGTAGGACTACACTGCGTTTCATAGAGAAGACTCTGTACCAAACCAATAAAGTTTTTATCCTCTACTTGTTCTATGGAAATATTGATAGACAAGCGACCAAAATAAAGACCATCGTTATGCCAAGATTTAGCTTGCTTCATCGCCATATACATCACTTGTCTATTGATGGCGACAACCATACCAAGCTCCTCTGCAAATGGGAGAAATTTATCAGGAGCCACCAACTTATCTCCATCTTTCCATCTTACCAAGGCTTCAAGTCCAATAACCCTGTCCGTTTCAATACTATATTGAGGTTGATAATAGACAATAAACTCTTTTTCTTCCAGAGCCCTACGAATATCAGATTGCATTTTAGATCTGTATATAACTTCCTTATTCATCTCTTCAACATAAAAGTGATAGTTTGCTCTACCTTCATGCTTTGAACGATACATAGCGATGTCGGCATATTTTAAAAGCTCTTGCTCATTACGAGAATCTTGAGGGTAAAGACTTATACCTATACTACAACTGATAAAGATATCTTCATTCTCAACTTCTAAAGGAACCTCTAATATATCAAGTATTTTTTGTGCTAAAACTGATGCTGTATGAAACTCTTTAATATTATTCATAATTACAATAAACTCATCTCCGCCAAGTCTTGCTAATGTATCATCTTCTCTGATTATACTGCTCAAACGCTGAGCCACTTTCACTAAGAGCTTATCCCCATATTCATGCCCAAGCGTGTCATTTACTTCTTTGAACTTATCTAAGTCTATAAAAAAGAGTGCAAATTTTTCACTGTTACGACTCGACTTGCGTATGCTCTGTTTAAGTCTATCCTGAAACAGTACTCTATTTGGTAGCTTTGTTAAGGAATCATAACTTGCTTGATAAGTGAGTGCACTTTTTTGCTTGTTGAGTTCCGTATGATAAGAGCTTAACTCACTAATCATATATTGAAAATTTTTTGCTAAATCTCCAATCTCATCACTATTAAAACTCGGTATTTCATGCTCTAAATTCTTAGTTTTTATAATTTGGGTAGTGATATTATCGAGTTTAGCAATTGGTTCTAAAATTGAGTTTTGTAAAGATTTTCTAAATATAGCAGTAATATATATAGCAATTAAAAATATAATTACAATCACAAAAGTATACTGCAACATTCGAAAATAAAAATCATCTAGTGATGCTACTATAACTAGGTTACCTATCTCTATATTATCATTTACAATAGGTACTACCGCATAAAAATATCCATCATTCCATAAATTCTTATTTTCTTTAATGATGGGAATAATTTTACGCTGACGCACAAAATTATCTCCTTTATGAAATGCTCCTAACATATTCCATGACTCATCAAGCGCAAAAGTCTGATGTATTTTTTTATTATACTCTACTGATGCAAGAATATTTGAAATACCTAAAATATCTTTAGAGATAATAGATGGTGCTACATTTTCTGCAAGTATATTAGCAAAAACTGTAGACTCTTCCACTACTATCTCTTTCTCACTTATATATTGAAATATATAGAGTGAAGATAAAATAATAGCACCGGCGATAAAAGCCGATGAGAGACCAATAAACCTTAACTTTTTTGCGATACTTAAGTTATTGTAAAAAGGTAGTATTAACTTAAACATTTTTCCAACTCTATTCTAGTTTTAATTTAACCCAGGATTAGAGTTATCCCTGCCACTTTCATCATCACCATGACCATTATTGCCATCATCTACACTACCTGCATCATCAGTTTCATCATTTGGACTGCTATATCCATTCTGGTTCTCTCTTACTAGTGCTCCATCTTTCTCAAGACTATCTTCATACTGCGAATTTATAAAGTTAGGTACGTTTATTTTACTTTTTTTAAAACTCTTAACTACACCTTCCGTCTTTTTAATTATAGCTCTCTCACCTGCTTTTAGCTCTATTTTTCGTTCAATACCATCATTAAACGCAAGTGATATACTTCCCTCTAAAACTTTATAAACTTCATCCTCATCACTAACTTTAACACTCCATATAGTTCCATGCGGAGTTATCTCTGTCGTAGATGTCTTTACTGTGAAAAGCTCAGGCATCACCTTGGCAATCGCTCCTGTGATTGTTTTAATAAAACCTTTCTCTAATTTGAATTTTGCTGCAACTTGCTGAGAGTTTTCTACATATAGATACTCTTCAATAACAAAATAACTATCTCTTCCTAGACTTATCACAGTATTATCATTAAAATGCATCTGCATTCTACCCTGCTTTGTTAAGATACTATCTCTCTTCAAAAGTCCCATACTATTGTAGGCTTTAATTTCTCCCTTATCTCTTTGAACTACTGCATCACCCTTTACAACAGCAACTTTACCTATATCTGCCAAAGCTAATGTCACTACCATAATCATTAAAATAATTTTCTTCATCTAAACATCCTTCTAGTAGTAAAAATAAACTCCACCGCTTACAACTTCTTTGTCATAATTAGATGGTATATAGTTTGTTTCATTTATGTAACTATCATATTGTAATACAATACCAATATTACTTGTTATATTATATGATATATAGCCTGAATACTTCCAAAGTTTATCTTCGCGTTTATCTGCCACGTTTACTATTATCTCATCATCATAATTACTTAAACTATACAAATAACCTACTCCGACCTCTAAAAATTTATTCACACGTAAAGCGTAGTTTAGTTCAGCTTCATTCACTTTTTTATCTATAAATCTTCTTGTTGATTCACTAAGGTCTTTCTCCTCTTGTAAATATCTATAGAGTGCTCTAAAATAGTTCGACCCAAACCATTTACTCAAACTCAACTCTCCAGAGTAAATATCTTTATCTCCCTCTTCCCACTGCAAATACTCTTTAGAACTATATTCGCCCTCTACTCTTAACAACAATCCATTTTCAAAGCGTTTACGTAGTTGTGGGTTTAGGGAGTAAATATTTGAGTATGATTGATAGTCTGTAGCCATATATGTATAACTAAGAGGAACCCAAAAATCAAAATCTTTTGATGCCCAACCTGGACCTGTATAAACCTGTAGTTGAGCAAAGTTATCTTCACTCAATTCAAAATAGTTTTTATTATATCCATGAAGTTGACTTTTATAATACAAAGAGCTAAATGCATCTCTGTCATATGTATGAGTAAGCCTTATATACTCTTTAGTAAATGAATCTGAAATAGGTTTTCCACTGCTATTTATATCCCACCTTTGTATCTCTTCTAGTTCAGCATTATATTTAACATTACTATCATAACCAGTGCTAAAACGTGCTAATACAGAGAAACTGTTTGGATTATAAAGTCTATCTGTTGAACGTTGTACTCTCTCATTTGCAAAACGATCAGCCTTGTCATACTCTCCATTAGCAATTTCTATGTTTCCTATAGATGCATGCAGGTCACCAAGATATTTATATACAGTTGCATCCTCTTCATTGAGTATTTCTGCTCTATCATATGCTGCCATTGCTCCATCAATATCACCTCTAAAATAAGCGCACCTTCCATAATCTATATTTGTCTGGTAATTGTATGGGTACTCTTCATATAGTACATCTATTTCTAAACATCTCTTTTCATTTATGACTGCAGTGCTTGATTTTATTTTATTATAATTCGACATTACTATTACGGGAAACAACAACAAAAATAGTATAATTTTTAAATACAAAAAGTAACCTTTAAAAGTGTATTCTTTTATTCTACTCTACTCACTTAATGATTAAGCTTAATTATATATAATTTTATTTAGGAGAGTTATATGAATGAAAATATCGACAAAGCAGCAAGTGGCGGTGATCTTTTAATATGGATAGCAATGTTTAGCATACTTATAATCATTGTGGGATATCTGGCTTGGATAAATAAGGACATTCCTAGATAGCCCTATTGAATCAGGATAAGGCTATATAAGGAGAATCGTAAGGATATTATATAAATAAACTGTTACAATTATGTTAATAAAGGAATATGATGAAAAAATGTAATTCACTAAAAGAAGTAAGAACAGAAATAGATGAACTAGATACTAAACTTGTCGATTTGATATCAGAAAGAAGCCACTTAATACGTCAGGCTGCTGCATTTAAAAATAGTGTAGAAGAGGTAAAAGCTCAAGATAGAATTGAGTTTATACTACAGCGTGTACGTCACCATGCTATAGAAAAAGGTGTTTCTCCAAATATGATTTCAGAACTGTTTGAGATAATGATTGATGAGATGGTTGAGACAGAGATTGCAGAGCTAAGAAACTCATCTGTATTTTAAAAAGAGTAAGAAGAACTAAAAAGTTCTCCTTATTTGTAACGGTAAGTAATTCTACCCTTATCAAGTGAGTATGGAGTTAACTCAAGTTTCACTTTATCACCTGGAAGAATTTTAATATAGTGCATTCTCATTTTTCCAGCAATGTGACATAAAATGATATGTCCATTTTCTAATTCTACACGAAAAGTTGCATTTGGTAATGCTTCAATAATCTTGCCGTCAACTTCTATAACGTCAGCTTTAGCCATTTATAAGTCCTTAATTTCTCTAAGCAAGAGATAATATTTCAGCTTTACCGTTGATAACTGCAACAGTATGCTCATAGTGTGAACCGCGTAAACCATCGGCACTAACAACATCCCACTTATTTTCTAAAATAATTGGTTTGGGATCCTTCTGACATATCATAGGTTCAAGACAAAAAACCATTCCGTTTTTAATCTTTGGACCAGCCTTAGGATTTTTTCCATCAAGGTAGTTTGGTATTTCAGGCTCTTCATGAGGCTTCTTACCAATTCCGTGTCCACAAAAGTTATGAAGTGGAACAAAACCACGACCCTTAATAAACTCCTCTAAAACAAGAGAGAGTTCTTTAAATCGCATACCATCTTTTATCTCACCTATTGCATGATAAAGAGAGTCTTTAGCACATGCAATCAAAGCGATATCTTCATCCGTAACCTTACCTACAGGTACTGTTATAGCAGCATCACCAAAATAACCATCAAGTTCAGTTCCGATATCGTAACCGATAACATCACCCTCTTGAAGCTTATAGTCTGTAGGAATACCGTGAATGATTACTTTGTTTAGTGAAGTACAAACAGCATTTGGAAAGCCGTAAAGACCTTTAAAAGAGGGCTTAGCACCTTGGCTTCGGACATAATCCTCAGCCATAGCGTCCAACTCTTTTAGAGAGGCTCCAACTTTTGTGTTTGCAGAAAGAAGTTCTAGCGCACCGCCAACAATCTTATTAGCGGCTCTTAATTTTTCAATTTCGTTCGGTTTTCTTAGCGCAATCGCCATTGTTAAAGACCGACCGCACTTAAAGTTTCATATTTGCTCATGTAAAGCTGAGCTTCTATTTTTCTCATTGTGTCAAGTGCAACCTGAACAACAATTAAAACAGCTGTACCACCAAAGAAGAATCCTACACCCATCTCATGAATAATCATAAAAGGAAGAGTAGCTACAAGTCCTAAATAAAGAGCACCAGTAAATGTTAATCTACTTGCTGTCTCATTTAAAAACTCTCTTGTAGCATCACCAGTACGGATACCTGGAATAAATCCACCTTGACGCTTCAAGTTATCTGAGATATCTTTTGCATTAAAAGTAATCGATGCATAGAAAAACGCAAAGAAAACAACAAAAAGAAATGTCAGTAACTGAAAGAAGTAACCATTAGGATTTAATAAATCAGCAACACCTTGAATAGCAGGGTTTGTACTACTAGATAAAACAGTCATTGGAAACATCAGTATCGCAGAAGCAAAAATAACTGGAATAACACCAGCTAAGTTAACCTTGATGGGAATGTAATTCATAACTCTTTTGTTCTGGTTTTGCATCATAGTCTTTTTAGCATATGTAATAGGAATACGACGTTCTCCGAGCTCAACGTAGATAATAATTGCTACTGTTGCAAGTATAAGTACAAGAATTGCAATAACAGTTAAAAAACTCATAGCACCAGTATTTACCATTGTAACTGTTTGACCAATTGCAGATGGAATAGCTGAAACGATACCAGCAAAGATAATCAAAGAGATACCGTTACCGATACCATTTTGAGTAATCTGTTCACCAATCCACATAAGTAACATAGTTCCCGCTAGCATTGAAACAGCAGCAAGGAGTATAAATGTGTTTTGATCAGCTAAAATAGCACTGTTTCCAGTAGGTCCAGTTAGACTCTGAAGTCCTACACTAACACCTATCGCTTGAATTATCGTAATTGCAATAGTCGCATAACGAATAATTTGCATATACTTAACCATACCATCACGCTCTTTTTTCATCTGACCTAAAGTAGGAAATGTTGCAGCTAAAAGCTCCATAATAATTGAAGCAGTGATATAAGGCATAATACCAAGTGAAATAATCGATAGTCTCTCTACTGCGTTTCCGCTAAACATATTAAATAGTCCAAGAGCATCTGATTGGTGTGAGTCGAAGAAAGAAGCAATAACAGCTGTATCTACGCCTGGTACTGGCACATAAGCCAGTAGGCGGTAGATAAATAAAAACCCGATAGTAATAAGTATCTTATTTACTAGATTTTTATTCACAATTATTTACCAGTGGTTGTAACGTTTTCGTCTTTAATTTTCGATGCTAAATCTTTTGCAGATGCACCTACTAGTTTAACTTTAGTAACTGATGCACCGATTTTATGAACACCACGGATTGAATCCATAGTAATCTCAGCTAACTCAGCAACAGCTTTGATACGCTCAACGTTGATAACATATGGTTTTACATTGTGAGATGTAAAACCTATCTTAGGCATACGTTTTGCAAGTGGTTGTTGACCACCCTCAAAGTTTCTTTTTCTTTTGTAACCTGAACGAGACTTCTGACCTTTTTGACCACGTGCAGCAGTCTTACCAGTTCCAGAACCTTGTCCACGACCAACTCTTTTACGGTTACTTGTTGAACCCTCAGCTGGTGATAAATTTTCAATACCCATCATCTATCCTTTTAGGCGGCCAAGTGCTTCAACTGTTGCGCGAACCACTGTACCTGGATTATTTGAACCGATACTCTTAGTAAGAATATCTTGTACACCTGCAAGCTCAAGAACTGGACGCATAGCTCCACCTGAGATTACACCTGTACCTTCAGATGCTGGCTTAAGTAAAACGCGAGAAGCGTTATATTTATGCTCAATATCATGTGCAATTGTTGTACCTTTAATACTTACAGTAGTAAGGTTTTTAAAAGCGTTATCAGCAGCTTTACGGATAGCATCAGGAACCTCTTTCGCTTTTCCCATACCATAACCGATAGTACCATTCTTGTCACCAACTACGATAAGTGCAGTAAAACGAAAACGTCTACCACCCTTAACAACTTTAGTAACACGACCAATATTTACGATTGATTCTTCAAAATCATCTCTGTTAATTTCCATCATGTCTCCTTAAAACTTAATTTCGTTAGCACGAAGTGCATCACCAAACGCAGCGATAACGCCGTGATATTGGTAACCGTTACGATCAAATACAACAGCAGAGATGTTAGCAGTTTTAAGTGTAGCAGCAAATGCTTCACCTAGCGCAGCAGCACCCTCTTTGTTAGCTTTATGACCAGTTGATTTTGAGCTTAAAGCACATAATGTTGTTGCAGTAACATCATCAATTGCCTGTACACTTAAATAACGGTTTGACTTAAATACAGAAACACGAGGAAGTGAAGCACAACCAGATATTTTTGCACGAATACGTTGCTTACGCTTTAAACGGTTAGCTACTTTATTTTTTAATACTTTTGCATTCATTTTCTAATACCCTCCCTTACTTCTTAGCAGTTTTACCGGCTTTACGCACGATATGCTCTTCCATGTATTTAACACCTTTACCTTTATAAGGCTCTGGTGGACGGAAACTTCTGATTTTTGCAGCTGCAGAACCTAAAAGTTGTTTGTCATGACTTGTTAAAGTAATAACATTTTTCTCAACCTTAGCTTCAAGACCATCTACTAAATTATAATCAATGTCATGTGAGTGACCAAGTTGAAGATTAAGAACCTTGCCTTTAACAGCAGCTCTATAACCAACTCCATTAATCTCTAACTGCTTAGTAAATGGAGTTGTTAAACCCTCAACTATGTTAGCAGCTAATGCTCTATAAGTTCCCCAGAATGCTCTGTGAGCTTTCTCTTGTGATTTTGCAGCAAAAGTTAAAATATTTCCATCGATTGCGAAGTCAACATTTCCTTTTGTGTCTAAATCAACACTATTTTTGCCTTTAGCAAAAGTTAATACATCACCATTTGAGCTAACTTTAATATCAGCGCCAAAATCTACAGGTTTTTTACCAATTCTTGACATACTATCTCCCTACCAAACTGTACACATAACTTCACCACCAATTCCAAGGTCATATGCCTTGTCATTAGCTAGAACGCCGTGTGATGTACTTACAATAATAGTACCGTAACCATTTTTGAAACGTTTGATATCTTCTTTACCTTTGTAAACACGTCTACCAGGTTTAGAAACTCTTTTCATTTCATTGATTACTGTTTTTCCATCTTCGTTGTACTTAAGTACTACTTTGATAGTTTTTTTAACGCCATCTTCAGTTACGTTACAAGACTCAACATAACCTTTTTCTACTAAGATATTTGCTACAGCTTCAACACTCTTAGAGTGAACTAAAGTAGTAACTGGTAATCTTCTCATACCTGCATTACGAATACGAGTTAACGCATCTGATACTAGATCATTAATTGCCATTTTTTTTCCTTAAATGTGTAGTTCTTCCATAAAAGAAGAACTGCTAATAATTAGTAGTTTCCTCTTGGCTTACCAAGAAGACTTTCTAACACCTGGGATTAATCCCTCATTTGCCATTTTTCTAAAACATACACGACAGATACCAAAGTCACGAAGTACTGAGTGAGGACGACCACAGATTTGACATCTTGTGTATCCACGTACTTTAAACTTAGGTGTTCTTGCCGCTTTAGCGATCATAGACTTCTTAGCCATTAGTTACTCCCTTTAGTGAAAGGCATACCCATTTTCTCTAATAGAGCGAATGAAGCCTTGTCAGAATCAGCAGTTGTAACAACTGTGATATTCATACCGTGGATTTGCATGATTGAATCATAACCAATCTCTGGGAAAATTAGTTGCTCTTGAAGACCGAAGTTATAGTTACCACGACCATCAAAACCATTTCTAGGAACACCACGGAAATCTTTTACACGTGGAAGTGCAATAGATACTAGACGATCGTAGAAGTTATACATATTTTCACCACGAAGTGTTACACGAATACCAACTGGCATACCTTCACGAACTTTAAAACCTGCAACAGATTTTTTCGCGATTACTGTAGTTGCTTTTTGACCAGCAATCTTAGTAATAGTATCTTCAATGTTTTTGATAAGTTTGTTATCTTTCATTGCGAAACCAGCACCAACAGAGATAATAATCTTATCTAACTTTGGTGTTTGCATAGGATTTTTAATTCCTAAATCAGCTTGCAATTCAGATTTTAAACCTAAATATTTTTCTTTTAAGCGTGCCATCTAATTATGCCTCCACTTTACGTACATTTGAAGCATCTATAGGCATCTCTTTATTAATATGTCCGCCTTTAGTGTTCTCTTCAGTTGGCTTAACAGCTTTTTTAGCTATTTTACAACCCTCTACGATTACTTTGTTTTTCTTAGTTAAAACAGAAAGTACAGTTGCTTTAGTACCTTTGTCGTCACCAGCGATAATCTCTACAGTATCGCCTTTTTTGAAATTAAACTTTGCCATTAAACAACCTCCGGTGCAAGAGATACAATTTTCATGAATCCTGCGTAACGTACTTCACGACCTACAGGTCCGAAAATACGAGTACCGATAGGCTCTCTCTTGTCATCAAGTATAACTGCAGCATTGTCATCAAAACGGATAAGAGAACCGTTTTCACGTTGAATCTCTTTGTGTGTTCTAACGATAACAGCTTTAACAACTTTACCTTTTTTAACTTTAGCAGTTGGAGTCGCTTTTTTAACAGAAGCAACGATAACGTCACCTACTGATGCATAACGACGCTTAGAACCACCAAGCACTTTAATACACATAATCTCTTTAGCACCTGT
>JAYEMB010000140.1:0-11554 GCA_034717855.1 Campylobacterota bacterium | reverse complement strand
GGGATAGTATTTCATGGTCCAGATATGATTATGAACATAAACAAAAAACTTATAGAACTTATAAAAGCTGATGGCTACTCAAATATCACAGAAGCTATAGGCGCGGATAGAAAATAATCATGAAAATTTTAATAACAACAATACTGATTTTAGGAACATTAATGGCATCATCATTACCAAAATACGAAACTACAACACTTAAGAATGGACTACAGATAGTTGTAATCCCACTAGAGAACAACACAGGTGTTGTAAGCACTGATATCTTCTACAAAGTTGGAAGCAGAAACGAGATTATGGGTAAAACCGGAATCGCTCACATGCTTGAACATATGAACTTCAAATCTACTAAAAACCTTGATGCTGGAGAGTTTGACAGAGAGGTGAAAAGTATCGGTGGTGTAAACAACGCTTCGACTAGCTTTGACTATACTCACTACTATATCAAATCAAGCACAGACAACATGGGTAAATCTGTAGAACTCTACGCAGAACTTATGCAAAACCTAAACCTTAAAGATGAAGAGTTCCAACCTGAACGTGATGTTGTAGCCGAAGAGAGACGCTGGAGGACTGAAAACTCACCAATAGGCTACCTTTACTTTGAACTCTTTAACAATGCGTTTACATATCACCCATACCACTGGACACCTATCGGTTTTATGAATGATATCCAGACTTGGACAATTGATGACATAAAAGATTTTCATCAAACTTACTATCAACCAAGTAATGCGATTTTGATTGTTACTGGTGATGTAGAGGCAAAAGATGTATTTAAAAAGGCTAAAAAAGAGTTTAGTCACATTAAGAACAAAGCAAAAATACCTGAGTTTAAATTTGTAGAACCTGAACAAAATGGAGCGAAACGCATAACTGTTTATAAAGATAGCGAAGTCGAGATGCTAGCTCTTACTTTTCGCGTTCCTGACTTTAAACACAAAGACCAAGTTACACTAAGTGTTATCTCTGAGATTTTATACTCCGGAAAAAGTTCGAGACTTTACAAAGATTTAGTTGAGGAGAAACGTTTAGTAAACTCTATCTACGCTTATAACATGGAAAATATCGACCCTTCTCTATTTATATTTTTAGCTACTTGTAACCCGGGTGTTAAGGCTGAAGATGTTGAAAAAGAGCTTCTCAAACAGATAGAGCTTATGAAAACAACAAAGGTTACAAAGGCTGAGATTGATAAAGTAAAAGTAAATACAAAAGCTGACTTCATCTACTCACTTGAGAGCTCGACTTCTGTTGCAAACCTATTTGGTAGTTATTTAGTACGTGGTGACTTAGCTCCACTTATGACTTACGAAGAAGATGTGAAAAAAGTTACAGCTAAAAAAGTACAAGAAGCTGCAAATAAGTACTTTGATTTTAGTAAATCTGTTACTATGATTTTAAAAAAGGGTGAGTAAGCCTACACTTTAACACAAGGATGTAGCTAAAAAATCTGAAGCAGCTATAAGTGGCTTCAAAGACTCTTCATCTGACATGATTATGACACTCATAAACGCAAACAATCAAAAACGCTATATTAAAAGTTTTGATATTCAAAACAATATAGCTTAATAAATATTTACTTTTATTATTTTAACTTAGCTATAATTTTATTTTAAGAAAATCATATTAAGTACTTATAATTAATGGAGTAATCACAATGTTTAAAGTTATATTTTTATTAATTTCAGCTCTACTATTTTCCTCTTGCGGTCTCAATGAAGATGACAAAACAATGACAAGAGCCTTCTTTGGTGATAAAGAGAATGATCGTGTTGTTATTGTTGATGTTGAAAAAATGAAGTTAAACCCTTATGTAAATACAGGGCATGCAATCACCTATACTGCTGATGAAGTCTTCGGTTTAAACAAAGCCTATGTTGTAAACAGAGGAGAAGAGTTTATCGATGTTCTTGATGTGAACACAATGCAAATCACAAAATCAATAGAACTTCAACACTTCCCAAGAAGCAGCGAAGCGATGAACACTACACTAGACCTAGCCGAGACTTCAGGTATGGATAAAGTTATGGCAAGTATCATTGATATTCACTCAGATGAAGTAGTTTCCGTAGTTGGTACAAATGCAAAAGTAACTATACCTAGCGGAGTCCATGGTGGATCACATGCTACAGGACACCCTTTTTGGTTTGATAAAAATCACTTTGCAGTCTTAGATAGAGAGAATTTCCAAGTAATTACTTACTATATAGAGCAGTTATCAAACGGTAACTGGAGCACTACAGAGTTAAATACGCTACCCACTACTACTTCTGTCCACCAGGTTGTTCCAAATAAGTTTGGATACTATCAAGGAGAGGCAAATAAATTTTACTTAATAGCAGAGGGAAGTGATAGCAATTTTCCATCCGTCATAGAGGTAGAGTTTACTCCAAAGGTTGGTCTCACTAAAACAGATGAGCTCTCTTTTGAGTATCCAGGTGCTGTAAAAGAGGATATGTTTACACATCACGGAGACTTTCATGCTACAAAACCCTTGATGTATGTAGGTTCAGGAGAGGGTCAACTCTTTATCATAAACTATCTCAACAACCCCATGACTATAGAAAAAAGAGTTGATGTAGGTAGTGGAGCTGGTCATGCATGTATGGTACCACAGACAAACAGAGCCGTTGTCATCAATCACTCAGATACTTATGTGAGTATCATGGATTTAAACACAGACACAAAAATCGCAGATGTCACTGTCAGCACATCAGACACTCCAAACCAAGCCCATATGAACTACCATTCTTCTTTTGATGGAAGATATTTTTATGCCTTTGTAACATCAGATGGAATTTTATATGAACTAGATTTACTAGCTCTACAGGTGACACGAAAACTAGATGTTGGTGGGCAACCTGCTCAGGGTTCTTTTATTCAAGTAAAAGCTCCCTAGCTAATACCTCTGCCCTCAAAACTCACTTTAAAAAACTTTAGCTATAATTGCGCATTATTTAAAAAGGGTATTTAGATGAATATAGTAACAGGTTCTTCAACAGCACTTATAACTCCATTTAAAAATGGAAAGCTAGATGAGCAGACTTTCGCTGCACTCATAAAACGTCAAATTAACAACGGTATGGATGCAGTCTGTCCAGTTGGAACTACTGGTGAGAGTGCTACTCTTACAGCGGGTGAAGATATCAGATGTATGGAGATTGCAGTTGAAGTTTGCAAAGGAACTAACACTAAAGTTCTTGCAGGTGCTGGAAGTAACTCAACATCAGAAGCGATAAACGCAGCAAAAAATGCACAAAAATGTGGTGTTGACGCTATCTTTTCAGTAGCACCCTACTACGTAAAACCTTCTCAAGAGGGTCTTTATCAACACTATAAAGCAATTGCCAGTTCAGTTCCTGAACTCCCTTTTATGCTTTACAATGTACCAGGACGTACTGTTGTTGATATCTCTGCTGACACAGTTATAAGACTTTTTGATGATCTGCCAAATATCTATGGTATCAAAGAGGCTACAGGGAGTTTAGAGAGAGCAGTTGAGCTTCTTTCTCGTCGCCCTGACCTTAAAGTCTTTTCTGGTGATGATGCTATTGACTACCCTATCCTAGCAAATGGTGGGGCTGGTATCACTTCTGTTACTTCTAACCTAATGCCTGATTTAAAATCAGAGTTAGTTAGACTAGCACTTGCTGGTGACTTTGCAGGTGCAAAAGCCATAAACGATAAACTATATCCTCTGAACTCAGTTATGTTCTGTGAAGCAAACCCTATCCCTATCAAAGCGGCTATGTATATAGCTGGACTAACTGATACTTTAGAGTATCGTCTTCCTCTGACTCCTCCAAGTGCCCAGAGTATGAAGAAAATAGAAGATATGATGAAAAATTACGACATTAAAGGACTTTAAAAAATGAGCGAACAAACAATGAAAGGCAAGACTCTATTTATCTCTGGTGGTACTCGTGGTATCGGTAAAGCAATCGTTTATGAATTTGCTTCTAAAGGTTGTGATGTTGCGTTTACTTACGCTTCAAGTGCAGATACAGCAAACGAAATCATTGCTGATGTTGAATCAAAATTTGGTATAAAAGCAAAAGCTTACAAACTTAATATCTTAGAACCACTCACTTACAAAGATGTTTATAAAGAGTTTGATGAAGATTTTGACAGACTTGACTACTTCATCTCAAACGCAATCATCTCTGGTCGTGCTGTTGTTGGTGGTTTTGCTCCGTTTATGAGACTTAAACCAAAAGGTCTTGGTAACATCTACACTGCAACTGTTGAAGCCTTCGTTGTTGGTGCTCAAGAAGCTGCAAAAAGAATGGAAAAAGTTGGCGGTGGTTCTATCATCTCTATGAGTTCAACTGGTAACCTTGTTTACACTCCAAACTACTCTGGTCACGGTACGAACAAAGCTGCCGTTGAGACTATGGTTAAATATGCAGCTGCTGAGCTTGGTGAGAAAAACATCAGAGTAAACGCAGTAAGCGGTGGTCCAATCGACACTGACGCACTAAAAGCTTTCCCTAACTATGAGGAAGTAAAAGCAGAGGTTGTTAAACGCTCTCCACTCTCACGTATGGGTGATGCTACAGACTTAACAGGTGCATGTTCATTTCTATGTTCAGATGCAGCTTCATGGTTAACTGGTCAAGTTATCGTAATCGACGGTGCTACTTCTTTTCAGTAGACTTAACTCCAAACCCCTTCTAAGCAACTAGAACAGTATGGACAAGTTCCATTCTCTTCTAGTTTATTGTTCACATACTGCCCTACTCTTCCGCTGCGTTGTATAACTAACTTTTCACAGCTTGGACAGTAAGTAGATTCATGCTCTTCATTATCAACATTTCCGACATATACATATTTGAGTCCCTCTTCTTTTGCTATAGCATAAGCTCTCAGAAGTGTACTCTCTGGAGTACGAGGGATATCAAGCATCTTGTACATTGGATGAAACGCAGAGAGATGCCACGGTATAGATTTGTCAACACTCGCTATAAACTTCGCTATCTCTCTTATCTCTTCATCAGAGTCATTTTTTCCTGAGATTAGCAGTGTAGTTATCTCTATCCATATCCCTTTTGAGTGGGCATACTTCACACACTCTAAAACAGGCTTTAGTTTTGCTCCGCATATCTCTTTATAAAACTCATTTGAAAAAGATTTTATATCTATATTCATACCATCTATGTAGGGAGTAAGCAGGTCTAAAGCCTTATGCGTTTCATATCCACTCGTAACATAAATATTTTTCAGACCTTTTTCATGAGCTAGTTTTGCAGTGTCGTAGGTATATTCAAAAAATACTATCGGTTCATTATATGTGTAAGCTATGGAGTCGCAGTTATTTTCAAGTGCTAACGCAACTGCTTTTGAAGGAGAGAGCTCACGTCCAACTATTTGATGGTTATGCTCTTTTGGGTACTGAGATATCTCATGGTTTTGACAGAAGCTGCAAGAGAGATTACAACCGACGGTTCCAAAAGAAAAAACCTCAGAATTTGGAAGAAAATGAAACATCGGTTTTTTCTCTACAGGGTCTATATTTAAAGCAGAAGCGACTCCATACACTAAAAGTTTGAGTTCTGCGTTTTGGACTTTTCTAACTCCACAAATGCCATACTCACCCTCACTTAAAACGCAAGCTTGCGAACAAGCTTCGCATAAAACCTTTCCATTATCTAGCTCTTTACTTAACCATGCAACTTGAGACATCCCATCTCCTTTGGCCTATAGTATCATATAATGAGATAAGTTTAGATTAGCTATACTTTAGAAAAAGCGCAAACAGGGATTAAATATTATGGATGGTAAAATTATTGTTACATATAAAGTTTTATGCCAAACAGACTTAAACAGAGATATCTCTCTAGCAGAACTTCTCTCAAATGAAAAAGTTATCAAAGCAATTAAAAGTGAGTTTGCTAAAGGTTTAAGAAACATAGAACTCTCTAGCACAGATGAAAACGCATCTCTGAAAGTATCAACTATAAAAGATATAGAGACATTTGAAGTTTTAAAAGATGATTTTGCTGATATATTGACACTTGCTGAAGAAGATGCAACTGCGAAGAAATTATTTAAAAAAGCTTGTGACCGTGTAGAACTCGTCAACATAGAAACTTTGGTTATGTAATACAATGGAATTAATTCCAGTACAAAATCTTCTTTATATGTTACTTCCATTAGCTGTTGTAGGATACTACTACCATAAATGGACGAACAACTCTACTGAGGTATTCTATGCAACTATTCGAATGGTTATTCAGCTTGTTGCTATAGGTTACGTTTTGATTTATATCTTTGAAAACGATTCGTGGTACTTAGGTTTTTTCATCATTTTATTTATGATTATTATGTCGAGCTTTATAGTCTTAAGAAACATAGAACAAAAAGGTATCTCTTCATATTTTGTTATCTTTTTTGCTATCGCGACAGGAGGGACGATAAATCTTGTTTTAGTTATAGAGCTAGTGTTTAATTTAACACCCTTCTATGAACCAAGATATGTAATACCGATTGCAGGTATGATATACGCAAACGCAATGAATGCAATCTCTCTCGCAGCGGAAAGATTTGAGAAAGAGTTAAAAATATCAACAACTATAAAGGCAAAAAAAGTTGCTTTAAAAGCGTCAATGATGCCAAGAGTAAATACCTTTTTAGCAGTGGGAATCGTAGCACTTCCAGGGATGATGACAGGACAAATCCTCTCTGGAGTTGACCCTTTGGTAGCTGTCAGGTACCAGATAGTAGTAATGGCGATGATACTTGGAAGTGCGGGGATAAGCGTTGTTGTTTATCTAAAACTAATGACCTATAAAAAATGAATGATAAAAGAAGCGTTTACTCTTGGGCAATTTATGACTGGGCAAACTCAGCTTACGCCACTACAGTTATGGCTGGTTTTTTTCCACTCTTTTTTAAATCCTACTATAGTGTGGGTACAGATGTCACCACAAGTACAGCACAACTTGGATTTGTGAACTCTATCTCAAGCCTTGTCGTTGTCCTAATCGCTCCTCTGCTGGGTGCCATAGCTGATAAAGCTTCACTTAAAAAAAGGTTTCTATTTATCTTTGCATATCTTGGAATTGTCATGACTTTTGCACTCTCTTTTGTAAATCAGGGTGAGTGGCAGTTAGCAGCTTTTATATATGTACTTGCAAATATTGGTTTTATGGGATCAAACACCTTCTACGACGGACTTCTTCCTTCTATTTCAAATGAAAAAAATGTAGACTTTATCTCTGGACTAGGCTTTGCATTTGGATATCTTGGCGGTGGGATATTATTTAGTATCAATATATGGATGCTACAAGACTTCACTGCGTTTGGCTTTATAGATGAGGCACAAGCTATTCAAGCTTCCTTTGTAAGTGTAGCTCTATGGTGGAGTCTCTTTTCCATTCCTACGCTGCTCTATGTGGAAGAGACACAGAGTCAAAAGGTGGGCACAAAAAAAGCCATTACAGATGGATACTTAAGACTCAAAAACACCTTTAGTAAAATCAGAAAGCTAAAAGGCTTACTACTCTTTTTAGTCGCTTACTGGTTATATATCGATGGTGTTGATACTATCATACGAATGGCAGTAGATTATGGAATGGCTATTGGCTTTGACTCAGGTGATCTTATTTTAGCACTTCTCATTGTTCAGTTTGTCGGTTTTCCTGCAACACTAGCCTTTGCAAAAATAGCACAGGTTTGGGATACAAAAAAGATGCTCTATGTAGCAATAGCAATCTATCTATTTATAATTTTTTGGGCCACAAGAATGAGCGAGAGTTATGAGTTTTATATTTTAGCAAGCTTAATAGCACTCGTCCAAGGTGGTGTTCAAGCACTTAGTCGCTCATACTACTCAAAAATGATTCCTCAAACTCATGCTGCAGAATTCTTTGGGTTTTATAACTTTTTAGGAAGATTTGCCGCAGTTTTAGGACCACTACTAGTTGCGTTTGTGGCTCTCTACACCCAAAACTCCCGTCTCTCTATCGCTTCAATTGCAATACTTTTTATCTTGGGTGCAATCCTATTATACTTTGTTGATGAGAAAAAAACAGCTAAAGAGGTTCGAGATGAGCTTCAATAGCACTCTTTGTTTTTGTAACAATCTCATCAACACTCAAGTCACAAGGGTCTATCGGTTCTAAATATCTGAGTTTAATCTTACAAGGTTTAGGAAATGCAGTTCCACTCCTCAGCGCTTCATAACTGCCATCAATCACAACAGGGACAACTGGCACGCTGTAGATTTTAGAGAGTATCGCAAAAAATGGTCTAAACTCCAAGAGTTCTCGATCTCTGCTTCTTGCACCCTCAGGAAAAATCACAAGATTACTTTTTTCCCTCAAGGGGAGTGCACACTGCTGCATTGTGTACTGTAAATCTCTATTTGCATCTATAAGTATTGTCTGTCCATTCTCCGCTATTGGCTTAAGAAGCTTTGTTCCAAAGACATTTTTATAGGCTAAAAAGAAACTGTTTTTTAATATCTTATATGGCAAAGTAGCCTCAACTAAAAAACCATCTAGCATACTCTGATGAGAAGGGGCTATTATACACTCTGTTTTTGGGATATTCTCTTCGCCCTCCACCTCAAGTCTGAAGTATATTTTAAAGAGTGGAAAGAGTATCGTTTTGTAGAGGAACATTATATAGGGGGAGTACTTTAGCTCTTCATCTATGGGTTCTTTTAAAATATCTTTGAGGCTTTTATCTGAAGTTCTGATGAACTCTCTGTTTTTTTCTATATACTCATATAACTCTTTCATACTCATCATAGATGAAAAAATCTTCTCATCCATAGGCACTCCAAAGCTCTGCTCTATAAATATAAAGAGCTCTACATAATCTATGGAATCAAGACCCAAATCTAACTCTAAATGTGAACCTAAAAGGACATCTTTTTCACTTAAGTCTGCTAAAAAATCTTTTAATAAGAGGTATGTTTCAGTCTCATATTCCGTACACTCTTCTTCCTTATTATCGAATGATACTATTTCATATGAATATATTTTATCGTTATCTTTTACACCTAGATTATACGCTTCCACTACATACCATCTCAGTTCACTCTCAATATTTATGATGTGTAGTTTTTCAAGCTCGTCAAAGTTTGGATAGAGTCTAGCTACGAGACCATTTTGAGAACTATCAATTTCAATCTTATTTAACAGCCTAGTCCTATTTAAAATCTTATCTTCTAAAGTTTTGAAATTTTTCATTTTTTATAATACCCTATTTAGATGCTATACACAAGCCGATATTAAGAGCCAAAAAGCTAAAATCTCTTACTTAATTTTATGAGGACTTTTATTGCTAAACCTACCAAACTTTTTAGCTTCTTTACGAATACTTTTAGCCCCATTAATGTTCTGGATTATTCTAAATCCAGAGCTTTTCACAGATAATGGATTTCATATCACATGGAACTACTATGCAGCTTCACTTCTCTTTGTACTTGCAAGTGCAACAGACTTTTTTGATGGTTACATAGCAAGAGAGTGGAACCAGATGACAATGCTTGGAGCCATACTTGACCCTTTAGCTGACAAGATGCTGACTCTCGCTGCGTTTTTAGGGCTTATGATGATAGGGGAAGCTTCAGCTTGGGCTATTTATATCATAATAGTTCGTGAGCTTTTTATTACCGGAATTCGTACTGTTGCAGTGAGTGAAGGCATTAGTGTAAAAGCTTCATGGGCTGGAAAGGTTAAAACTGTTGCACAGATGATAGCTATCGGTTTTTTACTTATGCACTGGCCTTTAGGAGATGAACTATTATGGTTAGCAGTTGCATTAACAGTTTACTCAGGTTTAGAGTACCTCTGGGGCTTTAGAACTGCACTTTTAAAAGGGAGTAAATAATGAGTTGGATAGTTTCACTTTTAGTCCTCTCGGCACTTATATTTTTTCACGAACTGGGTCACTATATGGCAGCACGACTTATGGGCGTTTATGTAGAGGTTTTTAGTATCGGTTTTGGTAAAAGACTCTTTACATTTAGAAAATTCAATACTGAGTGGAGTATCTCAGCTATTCCTCTTGGTGGTTATGTGAAGATGAAAGGTCAAGACGATAGCGACCCTACAAAAGTAAGCTATGATGATGATAGCTATAACGTTAAGACACCTATTCAAAAGATTTTTATACTTCTTGCAGGTCCTGCGGCTAACTTTATTCTTGCTTTTGTTCTCTACTTTCTCATCGCTCTTGGTGGACCAAATATTTTATCTCCTGTTATCGGTACAGTTGTAAAAGACTCCCCTGCCTTTGTTGCAGGACTTGAGTCAAACGATACTATCCGCTCTATAAACGGCATGGAGATTAAAACATGGGAAGAGATGGCAAAAGTTATCTCAAGCTCGAACGCTTCTCTAAACTTAGAGATACAAAGAGCTGGGTTTATAGAGTATAAAACACTTACTCCAAAACTTAGTGAAGCAAAAAATATGTTTGGCGAGACCATCCAAAAGAAGATGATAGGAATCTCTAGTGCCGGTGTTACACATAAGTTAGAGCTCAGTGCAGCTGAAACTCTCACTTACGCAACAGAGAAAACTATATGGGCATCAACTATGATATTTACTAGCGTTGAAAAGCTCATCACAGGAGATGTTCCAGCTAAAGAGTTAGGCGGTGTCATATCTATCGTAAAGATAACTTCAGATGCAACAGATGCAGGCTGGATGAGTGTTCTTTTCTTTGCAGCACTTATATCTGTAAATCTTGGTGTTTTAAACCTTCTCCCTATTCCAGCGCTTGACGGTGGGCACATTATGTTTAATCTTTATGAGCTCATTTTTAGACGTATTCCAAGTGAAGCGATAGTAATCAAGCTAACAATCGCAGGATGGGTAGTACTCTTTGGTCTTATGGGACTTGGACTTTTTAACGATATTAATAGATTGATGGGATAATAATGAACGAAATAGAATACAAAATATATATAGACGACATAGTAAGAAGAGTTGAGACTGCAAGACTTAAAGTGAGTGCTCATCATATTGTTAAAACAGTGGCAATTAGTAAGTACTCAACTTCTGAGGAGATAGAAAAACTTTATCAGATTGGACAGCGTGCTTATGGAGAGAACAAGGTTCAAGACTTAAAAGCAAAAGCTGCTGAACTTGAAGAGTTACCACTAGAGTGGCACTTTGTAGGCAACCTGCAAAAAAACAAAATCAATAACTTGCTCGACTTAGACCCTACTCTTTTTCATGCTCTTGACTCTTTAGAGTTAGCTCATGAGCTTCAAAAAAAACTAGAAGCTAAGGATATGACTTTAGATACACTTCTACAAATCAACTCTGCAAAAGAGGAGTCTAAACACGGGTTTATGCCAGAAAACGCAGCTGATGCCTATAAACAAATCCTTAAAGAGTGTCCAAATATCAAGCTAAAAGGTGTTATGAGTATTGGTGCTCACAGCGATGATATAAAAGTAGTTAAAGAGAGTTTTGAGACTACATATAATATCTACAAAGACCTGCCAAACGCAACTATCTGTTCTATGGGAATGAGTGGTGATTTTGAACTAGCAATCGAGTGTGGCTCAAACATGGTCAGACTTGGCTCT
>JAYEMB010000139.1:0-2711 GCA_034717855.1 Campylobacterota bacterium | reverse complement strand
TCTTTTTTGGAGTCTCTTGTGAAGCTTGAGCAGTTTATGCTTAGTCGTATGATGTGTAGTCGTTTTTGCGTGTCTGCTGCGTTTAGTAGCTTGAGACATAGGGAATCAAACTTTTTCTCTGTAAAGATTTCTGCTAGAGAGATGTTTTTATGGGATTTGTGGTTCATCTCATAAGATATACTTAGATGAAAAACAGTTGGGATGACATCAAGTTTCAAGATGGCAAAACTGAGGTGACGTGCTAGGATATGAACTCTGCGTTTTAACTCATTTCTATCAAAAAGAGGGTCAAAAGTTCTTGAGATTCCTATAGATTTTCTTCTATGACTTGTCACTATAGCTGCGTCATTAGTTCCATTGACACGTCTATATAAATCCCTGGCATAAGGACCCCAAGACTCAACTGTTCCTCGTCTTGCTCTTAAATCACCGAGTGTATGAATCTGAGCTGCGTTTAAGCGAGCTTTCATGCTTCGGCCGATTCCTGCAAAATCTTCAACTTTTATGGGGTTTACAAATCTGTCAAACTCATGTGCTTCGATAGTTTTACATCCAAAAGGCTTAGCATAAGTCGTGGCTAGTTTTGCGATATATCGTGTTGAAGCAGCTCCTATAGAGACAGGTAGTAAAACTTCTTTTTTGATTTCGTGGCGAAGATTGTCAATAAACGCAGGGATATCTTCATCTCCCACCCAGCCACTCAAGTCACCGTAAAACTCATCTATAGAAGCCTGTTCTATCAGAGGGATTTTTGTTGCAAGAAACTCATGAAGCTGATGGGATAATTTTTGATAAAGGGACATATTGGGTGCTTTTATGATTAGTTGAGGGCAGAGTTGCAGTGCTTCACGAATACTCATCGCTGTTTTGATGCCATAAGCGCGTGCTTCATAACTTGAGGTCGTTAAAATACCTCGAACACGGCCGTCTGCATCTTTAAAGGCATCTATGTCGTCATCTTTGGCTTCATAGGCTTTGTAAAAAGTAGGTACGAAACTCCCTGAGTTTTCAAAGTTTACAGTCTGATTTTTTGCATCTTTGTTAAAAATCTTTGTGTCACTGCGCCCACCAATAGCTATGGGCTTATGCTCAAGAGTTGAGTCCACTATACGCGCAGCACTGGCAAAAAAACAGTCTATATCTATATGTATTTTCATAGAGCTATTTTAAACTATTTGAAAAAATATTGTCTGTTTTATGACATATTGACAATATTTGATTATAATTTCGTTTATATTATTAAAATTATAAGGAAAAGAAATGCCACAAGTACCTGCAGATGTTGGATGTTTAAATGAGGTGTGTATCGCTAAAGATGAGTGTAGTCGTCAAGTGATTGCAAAAGATGGAACGGCTCGTGTGATTGAAGAGTTCGGCGGTTCGGAAGTTAAAAAATGTGGAAAGTTTATTCAGAAGTAGTCTTATAAACTTTTTAAAATATTGATATAGGTGCGTTTGTAAATATAAATTGTTGATATAATCACACCTATGAAATATATATTATTACTCTTTACTCTTCTTTTTAGTGCATGCAGTATCAAAAACTATGAGCATGTAGAATCAAAAATTATCATTATAAAATCACCTAAAATCAAATTTGCTGACCTTGGATATATTCGCAATACAGATAATGCTATTGAAGTAGAGCTTTTTGTTGCCGGTCAAGTTGCAGAAAAGATAAGTGTGAATCATCTCATATGTGTTAGTGATGGCTGTATGAGCAAAAGCGGATTTAACCAAGAGTACTTAAACGCAGCATACCCTGAGGGCTTACTTCAAAATATTTTCTTAGGTGATGAGATTTATGATGGAAGAAATAGAGTGAAAACGCAAGATGGATTTGAGCAAAAGATAGAAGATGAGAATGTAAATATAATATATAAAGTAAGTTCAAACGCAGTAGAGTTTAAAGATAGAGAAAATAGAATAATATTTAAAATAAAGGATATAAAATAATGGTAAGAACTAAAGTTCAATACAGGGAGGCACTAAATGCCGAGTCGTACAAATAAATTTGTAGGAGCACACTGCTCAGCATCAGGCGGGGTTTTTAACGCGGTAACAAACGCAGAGGCTATTGGAGCAAAAGCATTTGCTCTTTTTACTAAAAATCAGAGACAGTGGGTTGCAAAAGATTTAGATACAGAGACTATAGATAAGTTTAAAAGTGCGTTAGAGAAGAGCGGAATACTTCCTAAACATGTGCTTCCTCATGACTCATATCTTATAAACCTCGGTCACCCAGAAGTTGAGAAGCTTGAAAAGTCTAGAGCTGCGTTTATAGATGAGCTAGAGCGTTGTGAACAGTTGGGATTAGATAGACTCAACTTTCATCCGGGAAGTCATTTAGCAAAGGTAAGCAAAAAAGACAAAACTAACAGAGAGATTATGCAGCCTATTGAAGATGTCTGTTTAGATGTTATAGCAGAGTCTATTAATATCGCGCTTGATAAAACGCAGAATGTAAGTGCAGTTATAGAGAACACAGCAGGACAGGGAAGTAACCTTGGTTGGCGTTTTGAGCACTTGGCACATATTATTGACAAAGTAGAGGATAAGTCTCGTATCGGTATCTGTATAGATACCTGTCATATGTTTACAGCAGGATATGACATAAGAACAAGAGAAGCATATGATAAAACATGGGATGAGTTTGAGAAGATAGTAGGTTTTAAGTACTTGATGGGAATGCATATAAATGACTCAAAACC
>JAYEMB010000138.1:0-2737 GCA_034717855.1 Campylobacterota bacterium | reverse complement strand
TATTGTACTTAGAAGTTTGTTTTTAGTGTTGCTAAAGTGCTTGTGATTACGCTGTGTAGGTAGTTAATAGATGGTGGACCCTCAGAGATTCGAACTCTGGGAGGTGTAACCCTCGCCGGTTTTCAAGACCGGTGCATTCGACCAACTCTGCCAAAGATCCACGTGTAGTTGTAACGATAAAAATTATATCATAAAACTGGAGGTGCCACCCAGATTTGAACTGGGGATAATAGCTTTGCAGGCTACGGCCTTACCACTTGGCGATGGCACCAGTTATCTTTCATATCAATGGTGCCCGGAGCCGGACTTGAACCGGCACAGTATTGCTACCGGGGGATTTTAAGTCCCCTGCGTCTACCAATTTCGCCATCCGGGCATAGTGAATGAAATCACAGTTTTTATTAATGATAAATTAAATGGAGCGGGAGACGAGGTTCGAACTCGCGACCCCAACCTTGGCAAGGTTATGCTCTACCACTGAGCTACTCCCGCATCCAACTCTTACTAACTTAGTAAGTGAGGTGGAATTATAGCCGATAGTTTTTTGTTTGTAAAGAGTTTTTAGTGCAAATTATAAAAAAAGTGGTATAATCGCCTTTATAATTAAAATGTAAACTACTATATAGGAAATTGAGATGAGAAGTGACATTATAAAAAAAGGGTTTGATAAAGCCCCGCATCGTTCTCTGTTAAGAGCAACGGGACTGAAAGATGAAGATTTTGACAAGCCATTTATCGGGATAGCAAATAGCTATATCGACATTATTCCAGGACATTTTTTCTTACACGAGTATGGAGAAATAGTAAAAGAGGCTATACGTGAAGCTGGTGGTGTACCATTTGTTTTTAATACTATAGGTGTTGATGATGGAATCGCTATGGGTCATGAAGGTATGCTTTACTCTTTGCCTTCACGTGAGATTATTGCTGATTCTATTGAGACTGTAATGAACGCTCACCAGCTTGATGCGATGATATGTATCCCTAACTGTGACAAGATTGTTCCAGGTATGATTATGGGCTCTTTAAGAGTAAATGTACCTACTATCTTTGTTTCAGGTGGTCCTATGGCTGCTGGACATAAGGCTGATGGTACTCCTATCGACCTTGCTACTGCGTTTGAAGCAGTTGGTCAACATGCTGAAGGTAAGATGACAGACGAAGAACTTTACGAGATAGAGTGTGAAGCATGTCCATCTGGTGGCTCTTGCTCAGGAATGTTTACTGCAAACTCTATGAATACTCTTTGTGAAGCGATGGGTATTGCACTTCCAGGTAATGGTACAGTTTTAGCAATGACTCCTGAGAGAATTGAGATGGTGAAAACTGCTGCAAGAAGAGTTGTAGAGTTAGCGAAGATGGAAAACAACGAGAAGTACAGATTTAAAAATATTTTAAATGAAAAAGCTGTTCACAATGCATTTGTTGTAGATATGGCGATGGGTGGAAGTTCAAATACCGTTCTACATATGTTAGCAATTGCAAGAGAATCTGATGTTGATTTTCAGATTGAAAACATAAATGCAATAGCTGAAAAAGTATCGCATATAGCTAAAATTTCTCCATCATTAACAACTGTTCATATGAAAGATATAGATGATGCAGGTGGAGTAAACGCAGTAATGAATGAGGTTTCTCGTAGAGGGGAGCTTTTACAACTTGATGCTTTAACAATTACAGGTGAAACATTGGGTGAGAGAATCAAAGACGCAAAGATTTTAGATGAAAATATTATTCATACAAATGAAAACGCATACTCTCCTGTTGGTGGATTATCAATTCTATTTGGTAACCTTGCTTTAGAAGGTGCTGTTGTTAAGAGTGCCGGAATCGCACCAAATATGAGACAGTTCAAAGGTAAAGCAGTATGTTTTAACTCTCAACCAGAAGCTCTTGCAGGTATTATGTCTCATAAAGTAAAAGCTGGTGATGTTGTAGTTATCCGTTATGAGGGACCAAAAGGTGGACCGGGAATGCAAGAGATGCTTGCTCCTACTGCTCTTATTCAAGGAATGGGTCTTGGTGAATCTGTTGCACTTATAACAGACGGTCGTTTTTCTGGTGCGACAAAAGGTGCTTCAATTGGCCACGTTTCTCCAGAAGCTGCAGAGGGCGGATTAATAGCACTTATAGAAGATGGTGATGAGATTGAACTTGATGTAGATAAGCATGTATTACAGTTAAATGTAAATGATGAAGAGCTACTTAGAAGAAAGCATCATTATGTACCATACAAAAATGAGGTTAAATCTAAATGGCTTAAACGCTACCAACTATTAGTTTCAAACGCATCAAATGGTGCTGTACTAAAAACAGAATTATAAGAAGGAAATGTATAAGTGAACGCAATAGCTATAAAACATAACGATGAAATCATTGACCTGCAGACTGCAGAGGAGCTAGGGTTTGAAGGTGAACAGATTCATCTTGATAACTCTGCGGACTCTCTAGAGGTTCTTCGTCACTCAACAGCTCACCTTATGGCTCAGGCTATAAAGTCACTCTACCCGGATGCAAAGTTTTTTGTAGGGCCAACTGTAAAAGAGGGTTTTTACTATGACTTTAAAACTGAAGCTGAGATAGGCGAAGGTGATCTTAAAAAGATAGAGAAGCAGATGCTCTCTTTTGCTAAGAAAAAGTACAAAATAGAGAAGTACTCAATCTCTATGGATGAGGCAAAAGAGAAGTTTAAAGATGACCACTTAAAACTAGCGGTTATGGATAGAATTCCTGATGA
>JAYEMB010000137.1:0-11691 GCA_034717855.1 Campylobacterota bacterium | reverse complement strand
TAAATCTTAGATTTTACACTAATTTAAAACTCTTGCATACTCCCCGCACAACAAATATTTCCCCATTGTTTTATATCTATTTTTAAGTTCACAAAATATACGCTTGTCTAAGTGTTTAACATATATTTGTTAAGTCCAAGTAACTGTGAGTTCTCAACTGCACCCGCAATGAGTGTAGTTCAAGAGCTTCATTTTTTAAATATATACACTTTCTTAAATTATAATGTTAATAGTTTATTAACAGAATTTAATTATAATTGCCATCAGAAAAGGAATTTTAAATGAAAAAAATTATATTTGCTCTTATAACTTTGCTAGCTTTTGGAAATCTATTTGCTGCGTATAATATTAATCAATGCACAGGTTGCCATGGTTCTAAGTTTGAGCTTAAAGCACTCAATGGTAGTAAAAAAATTGTTGCCAATATGAGTGAACTTGAGATCGCAGAGGTTTTAAAAGCTTATAAGAGAAAAGAGTATGGCGGACCATTGAAAACAATGATGGAAGCACAAGTTATGAGATTTAGTGATAAAGATTTAGAAGCTATGGCTAAAGAGATAAAAAGTTTAAAATAGTAAACTTTCTAGTTATTGATATGTAGCGTGTTGGTGTTTTAGCCAACCGTTAATATGGCGTTTTCTTGGATCATGATGTGTCCAGTGAACTACGCCACCTTTTTTATTGTACTCATACTCACCATAAAACTCAACACTATCCCCTTTCTTTAGGCTATGAATCTTCGGAGCTAAATCTATATTATGCGCTACTAGAATGGTATGTCCAGACTTTAAACGCAGTATAAATCTTTGATGCTTATGACCCTTAAGGTCATCTTTTAGGATTTTTACTACAACTCCGACTCCAAGAACTTGAATATCACTCTGTTTTTTGTAAAAAGCTTTTTCAATTTTATCTGAGTTTTCTCGAAGATGAGGAGTCTCTTGAGCTGTTAAATCACTCGGAGTGTTCAGAAAAAAACTAAATAATCCTATCCCAACTATGATAAAAAGTGAGACAATCTTATTTATATTTTTTTTATGCATAAGTTCTCTTATTTAAGGTTTTGTAAGAAGTTACTCATGAAACGCACACCGGCACCTGTTCCACCATAAACATTACAATCCCATGGACTATCAGTATATGCAGAGCCTGCAATATCAAAATGAAGCCACTTCGCTTTGTTCTCTTCTTTAATGAACTTATCTAAAAATAGACCAGCTGTAATAGCTCCACCGTAAGGCTTTGAAGCTACATTTGAGATATCTGCAATTCCACTTTTGAGAAGAGTTTTAAGATGTTTGTTAAATGGAAGTGAACCTACAAGTTCGCCTGATTTACTAGCAGCTTTTGAAAAGTCGTGTTTGAGTTGACTTGAATGACCCATAACACCAGTAGTGTATTGACCAAGTGCTACCATACATGCACCAGTTAATGTTGCAAAGTCAAACATATAGTCTGCGTTTACTTTGTCCTGTGCGTAGTCTAAAACATCACAGAGAACTAAGCGTCCCTCTGCATCAGTGTTTCTAACTTCAACAGTTGTACCGCTACGAGTTACTAAAACATCATCAGGTTTATAAGCATCCCCACCAAGCATATTTTCAACTGCACCAACAAAAGCGTGAATCTCAAGATCAAGTTTTAACTCACTAGCAGCTTTTATCATACCAAGAACTGCACAACCACCAGCCTTGTCCATTTTCATAGTTACCATTGAAGCAGCAGGTTTTAGACTAAGTCCACCACTATCGTAAGTTAAACCTTTACCGATAAGAGAGATTATTTTTTTAGGATTTTTTGGCTTGTAAGTTAGGTGGATTAGTTTAGAGTCATGACGTGAAGCACGGCCAACTGCAAGCATCGACTCCATCTTCTCTTTACGAAGCTCTTTTTCTCCAAGAATTTCACACTTGAGTCCATTCTCTTTTGCTAACTTTTTAGCTAACTCTGCAAATGATGGTGGGTTTAAGTCTTCTGGAGTTGTGTTTACGATGTCACGTGTAAAACATGTAGCATCTGCGATTATAAGAGCCTCTTCAAACGCACCCTGTAATTTTTTAATATCTTTAGAAACTAGATAGACATTTTTGAGTTTTGTTTTTGTAGGTTTAGACTTGTACTCATTAAACTCATAACCACCTAAAACAAGACCTTCTATAATAGCTTGAATATTTGTAGAGCTTACATCAAACGCAGCAGACTTGTAGTTTGCAGATTTTAACGCCTTAATGGCAACACTTGCAGAGCTTCTGATGTTGTCATTACTTCTATCTTCAACACCACAAACTAAAATAGCTTTTTCATGTAAAAAACAGATGCTATCTTGTTTGGCTTCAAAACCTGCGTTTGTAAGCATTTTTCTGTTTTTATGAGACTTGAGCTTTTTAGCGTCAAGAAACTCTACTTTTACATCACTTTTTATATCATTTATTAAATCAATTTCCATATTATATTTTCCTCTATTTTTTAGTCAAAATGCAAAATATCTTTTGCTTGAATCATATCTTTGTCACCACGACCGGAAAGGTTTACGATGATAAGTTTGTCTTTTATGTTTTTCATCTTTTTAAGGTGTGCAACTGCGTGAGAGCTTTCAAAGGCAGGAATAATCCCCTCTTGACGTGAGAGCCATACAAAGGCATCAAGTGCTTCTTCGTCTGTTGCATTATCATATGTTACTGACATATTGTCGTTATGAAAAGAGTGTTCAGGTCCAATTCCCGGATAGTCTAATCCAGCAGAAATAGAGTGAGCCTCTAAAATCTGACCATCTTCATCTTGCAGTGTATACGACATCTGACCATGCAGAACTCCGGGACGACCTTTTTTCAAAGAACATCCATGTTTATCTGACTCGATTCCAAGTCCACCAGCTTCTATCCCGATACACTCAACTTCCTCATCTTCTAAAAAGTGTTGAAACATTCCGATTGCGTTTGAACCACCGCCGATACATGCTATAACATGGTCTGGCAGACGATTCTCTTTTTCGAGTATCTGCGCCCGAGCTTCAAAACCGATAATAGCTTGAAAATCTCTAACCATCATAGGGTAGGGGTGAGGACCTGCAACTGTACCGATGATATAAAAAGTATCTCTTGCGTTTGTTACCCAGTGACGAATAGCTTCATTCATTGCATCTTTAAGAGTGCGAGAACCGCTCTCTACTGCGTTTACTTTCGCACCGAGTAGTTTCATACGAAAAACATTCAACTCTTGTCTCTGAGCATCTTTAGCACCCATGAAGATTTCACACTCTAAACCAAGCAGGGCACAGATAGTTGCAGTTGCAACACCGTGTTGACCTGCACCAGTTTCAGCAATAACTTTTTTATAACCAAGTCTCTTAGCCATAAGACCTTGAGCGATAACATTGTTTACTTTATGAGCACCAGTGTGATTTAAATCTTCGCGTTTAAGATAAATCTTCGCGCCAAGTTCTTTAGAGATATTTTGGGCATAGTAGAGTGGAGAAGGGCGACCAACATAATCTGTCAGATAGTAGTGAACCTCTTTCCAAAAACTCTCATCAAAACGAATTTTTTCATACTCATCTTTTAGTTTTAAAAGTGCCGGCATAAGCGTTTCAGGAACGTAGCGACCACCGAAGATTCCAAAGTGTCCATTTTCATCTGGATCAAATTTTGAAGCGCTTGGAATATACATTAATTAACCTCTATAATCGAGTAAACATCAGTTTTCTCTTCTAATTTTTTTATACCATCTAAAAATGTTAAACCGATGATAAAACAGCACTCAACACAATGAGCACCGGTTTGGTTTACAAGTGTAGCAGCTGCGTTTGCTGTTCCACCAGTAGCGATTAAATCATCTATGATTAAAACTCTTGCACCTTTTTTCTTACCAAAGGCATCTATATGAACTTCAATCTCATCCACGCCATACTCTAAAGCGTATTTCTCACTGATAGTCGTGTATGGGAGTTTTCCTTTTTTTCTGATTGGAACGAAACCAAGACCTAACATCTGTGCTAATGCCGCACCAAAGATAAAACCTCTTGCATCGATACCGGCGATATAATCAAGATTATACTCTTTATATCTCTGATAAAGATGGTTCATCAAAACGCCGTAAGCCTCTTTATCATTAAGTAGGGTTGTAATGTCTTTGAAGACAATCCCTGGTTTTGGAAAGTCTTTTATATCCCTAATCGATTTTTCAATTATTTTTCTTTCAGTATTACTTAATATCACAGTTTATCCTTTAGAGAAGAGCGTCTATGCGACCCTCAAGAGCTTTGATTTTTCCATTGAGCCTATCAGTCTCTTGTCTATGTTTTGAGTTTCTCTGTTTAAGAACTTTGAGCTCATTTCTTAGTTTTGTTAACTCTTCACTGAGTATGTCAACATTACCAAGTGCACGTTGGAGTTGAATCTGATACTTGCGGATAAGTATTTCTGCCTCTTGAAGTGTAAGCTTCATTAGGTCGTTGCTTCTCTGTTCTTTATTTGTAATACTTTTAAAGTAGTACATTTTCACAAATAGCCATATCGCTACGATTGAAAGAATTGTTAAAAGTGACCATTCCCAAAACATAATTTTTCCTTTAATTTATTTTATAAATTTAAGGGAACCTATTCCCTATTGTTTACGGTACCGGAAGTAATTCCGCTACCTACGTTAACACTAGGTTTTCTTCGGCAGAAAGCCCAGAGACTAGTCTCTTTTATCCTTCTATTTTTTCGACTCTACCGCAGTGGCGACCACCATCAAAGCTACCTGCTATCCAAGCATCAAGTATAGATTCCGCTACACCTTTTCCAACTATTCGCTCACCAAAACATAAGATATTTGCATCATTATGTCCACGAGCGACAGTCGCAGTATATGCATCGTGACAAAGGGCAGCTCTTATCCCTGCGTGACGATTTGCAGCCATACTCATACCTATACCGGAACCACAGATTAAAATACCTTGTGAAGCTGGGTCAGCTAAAACAGACTCTGCAACTTTGTGAGCGAAATCTGGATAATCTACTCTATCCTTAGAAAATGGACCCATGTCAATAACTTCGTGACCTTTGGCTTTTAAAAGCTCAACTGTATAATCTTTGAGGTCAATTCCAGCGTGGTCTGTAGCGATGTAAAATTTCATTCTCTTATCCTTTTATGATGTTAGTAAGCCGAGTATTGTTTGAACTGGCCAAAATATTAAATAATCTTTGAGTGGTGTCATTAAAATAATTAAAACAACTATTATTCCGTATCTCTCATTTTTGTAAAAAAACTCTGCAACTGCGTTTATCTTGTGTTTGAGTGAGAGGTGCATCAAAAAGTGAGCACCATCAAACTGAGGTATTGGAAGTAGGTTAAATACTCCTAGAACAACATTTATAACCAGCAGTTGAAACACAAAAATATATGCAAATATATAGAGTAAACCATCGGCAGTTGTGGGCTGAGCCATAGAAACGACAATGATTGAAGCGATAACAGCGAGTGTAAAGTTGTAAACTATTCCCGCTAAATCAACTTGCATGGCTGCATTATAGCCACCGCGTTTTATTACAGTAGCTGTGTTGATTGGAACTGGCTTTGCCCAACCAAAGAGAAATCCACTCTCACCACCTAAAAGTATAGGTAGAAAGTACAAGGTAGCAGGCACAATAATAGTACCAACCAAGTCAACATGAATGATGGGGTTTATAGATAATCTACCTGCGTTTTTAGCGGTTGTATCACCATAAGCATAGGCAACGGCACCGTGCATAATCTCATGTCCGATAATAGCTACAGCTAAGGCTAAAACAGCAGCAACTATTTTGAGTAAATCAATAGAGTCCATAATCATCTTTATCTATTCTAAGTCTCTCTTCTCTTGCTTTTTCAAGATACTGAGGTCCTTCTAAATCTGTTGGTGTTTTACCAACTCTGTCCCATCTAATTTCCCAGTTTTCATCTACAGAAAAGTAGATAAACCAAGGAGTTCCCTCGATGTTGTCATAGGGAACAGCTCCCCAAAAACGGCTATCGTTTGAGTGGTCACGGTTATCTCCCATCATAAAGTAGTGATCCTCATCGACCTTGATAGGGTTCATGTAAAAAAGAGGAGCTGGGTTTTTACCGTCGTTGATAATTTTATCATCGTGGTGGATCCCAGGGTGCTCTTGCATGTAAGGATTTTTCACCCAAAGTTTACCTGCAAAAACAACAACTTCTTTGTCTTTAAAGTTCTCATTTATCCACTCATCACCCTCTTTGTGGTGAACATAGAGGTCTTTTTCTGCTACAAATAGCTCATCTCCCGGAAGTGCAACACAACGTTTTACAAAGTGCTGTTTTGGATTGTGAGGGTATCTAAAGATAACGATATCTCCACGCTCTGGAGTATCACCATCTACTAAACGCAGCTTGTCACTCCATGGCATGATAGACATTTCGATAAAAGGAATGTGAGGCATAGAGATACCATAAGCAAACTTTTTGGCAAAGAGGTGGTCTCCTATGAGAAGTGAGTCTTTCATAGAGCCTGATGGAATTCTAAAGGCTTGAGCGATGAAGAAGATTACAAAGAGAACTATGATTATAGTTCCAGTCCAAGAGTTTGAAAATTTGTAAGCCTTGTTTAAAACTTTTTTCACTATTTCTTATCCTCAGAGTTTAGTTTTTCTGCGTTTTGCTTTGCAGCTTTAAAAGTGTTACTCAAAAGCATAGCGATTGTCATCGGTCCAACGCCACCCGGGCTTGGAGTTATGTATGAGCTTTTTTTACTCACATTTTCAAAGTCAACATCCCCAACAAGTTTTCCCTCTTTAGTTCTGCTCACACCGATATCTACGATAATTACATCGTCTTTTACCATATCTTCAGTGATAAGGTTTATAACACCAACACCAACCAAGATTACGTCTGAGTTTAGTGTGTGTTTTTTCAAATCATCTGTAAAGATATGACAAACTTCTACAGTTGCATCTGCGTTTAAAAGAAGTGAAGCCATCGGTTTCCCAACAATATTTGAGGCTCCGACTACAACACAGTTTTTACCCTTAACATCGATGTTGTACTCTTTGAGAAGTTCCATAACACCAAGTGGCGTACACGGTACAAAACCATCAAGGTTTGTTACTAAGCGACCAACATTAAAAGGGTGGAAACCGTCAACGTCTTTACGTGGGTCAACAAGCTCAAGTAGTTTTGTAGTGTCAATATGCGCAGGGAGTGGAAGCTGGATTAAGATACCATCGATACTATCGTTTTCATTCATGCTGATGATAGTGCGCTCGATAGCCTCTTGAGATATAGTCTCAGGCATATCATGAGTGATAGAGTAAAATCCAACACGGTCACAGGCTTTCTTCTTCATGTTTACATATGCCGCACTAGCAGGGTCTTGACCAACCAACACAACTGCAAGACCTGGCGTACATCCACAAGTCTCTTTTAATTTTTTCACATCTTCTGTAATCTGAAGCTCTATCTTTTTTGAGAGTGCTTTACCATCTAGTAGTTGCATTTAAACCTCATAAATTATTTTTTTGTTATTATACCTTTTTAAAATAATATTAGGTTTAGAATGAAATATATATTTTTTTTGCTGATACCGCTATATCTTTTTTCTGCGAGTAGCTTTATCACTGAAATGGAGTACGCATCACAACTCTATAAAAACCCTAGAGGTATCGGCTGTCAACACTGTCATGGTCAAAACGGTGAGGGAAAATTGATAGCAAACTATGTACATAAAAATGAGAAAAAAAGCTTTAGTGGACCTGCTATAAATAAGATGGATTTTGCTGCGTTTCATAAGGCTCTCAATGATAGAAAAAGAGGAATGCCGAGATATTTTTTAACAAAAAAAGAGGTGCAAGCACTCTATCTTTATCTCCAAGAAAACAACAAAAAAGAGAGCTCTAATGCTAAGTAAAATAGAAGAGGCATATAAAAACAGAGACTTAGAAACTCTTGATAAGTTAGCTGTTCCAAGTTACCGAGAGCTCAACAAAAAGAGTGATTTTAAGTCAGTTTTGATGCTCTCGTGCAATAATATAAAACACCTCTCAAAGATAGAATCACTTGAAGCTGATTGTATAATGCTCAATCTTGAAGATGGTGTGAGTAGAGAAGATAAACCTTTTGCACTTGTTTTGGCAGCGATATTTATCTCTCAAATCAAAAAGAGTGAAAAGAAGCTTGTTATTCGTGTAAACGCACTTGATGAGGGTGGTTATGAAGAGATTACTTACCTAAATCAGTTTATGCCTGACGCGATTAGAGTTCCCAAAATCAGAAATGAAGAAGAGGTAAAAAGTGTTCTCTCACTCTTAAAAGATGATATAGAACTTCACCTTTCTATAGAGACTGCTGAGGCTTGGGATAATCTCTCATCTCTGGCTGTAAACAAAAATGTCACTGCGTTTTATCTTGGCGTTTTAGACCTTTTTGCAGATATGAAACTCTCTCAAAGTCTTGTAAACTTAGAGAACCCAACGATGAAGTATCTGCTCTCTCACTTTTTGATTACTTCGAAATCTGTAGGAGTCAAACCTGTCTCGTTTGTGTTTCAAGAGTTTAAAGACTTGGAGATGTTTAGCAGATGGATAGAGCTTGAAAAGAGTATGGGTTATGACTCGAAAGGGTGTATCTCTCCAAAGCAGGTTGAATTAGTAAACGCAATGTTTGTAGATGAAGAGGCTCAGATAAAAAGAGCTCATGTAATTGTAAAACTATTTGAGATGCACCAAGAGCAGGGTATAACAGGTTTTGTAGATGAGGAGTATGGGTTTATAGATGAGCCTATTTACAAGGGTGCTTTGGCTTTGTTAAAGAAGTAAATTAAAAAATATAATCTAAATAGAGACGAGTATCTACAAAGTCATCTGTAACTTCGGAAAAACCATATCCATGTTGTGCCATATAGGCACTGTAGTCATAGTTGGTTTTGTAATCATCATAGGCAACTCTAAACTGTAAACTCAAACCTTTCATCTGTGTAAAGATTCCAAAACCATCATTTTTAGCAAAGGAATATCTGAGGTCGAAAGTTGTCTCACTTCTATCTTGAGCAGCATCTCTGTCTGTGAGAGAGTCAGGCATATCGTAGTTTGCATATCGAAATCTAATAACTGTGTTGGGAACTAAGCCCATATGACCTAGCTCAAATTGAGCACCAATACCTATGGACTTTGTTCCAGCCAGTTCGGAATCTTGGACTTGGTAGGAGTTAAACATCTGCGGAGTTCCCCATCTAACAAAGATAGTACCGCCATCATAAGAGTTTTCATTATATGCTATCTGATTATATGCACTAAAGAGAGTTATTCCATTTTTGAGCGCTAGTTGTGCTTTTAAGCCGTAGAACCAACTGTCGATATTTCCGGCTACACTCTCTCCAACATCTTGTTGCTTTGCATACTGAACTGCCAATGTTAATGATGCCTCTTTATTTATTTTGTAATTATAATCAGCGTATAGATAAAGAGTGTTTACAAAATCTTCTACATAATAGTTCCAGAGTTCTGCGTTTAGCTTATTCTTGTTAAAGAGTAAGCCTATCATAGGCATTGATTTACTCTCTCCGGTATAACGACCATCTGTATAGTTAGATGCACTGTAGTTACCTCTAATACTGTTTTCATTAACCCTTGCAGAGCGAACCATGCCTTCAAACTCTTCTGCGTTTCTTCCCTTTTGCGCGTTTATATATCCAAGATTTATTTTTAGCTCTTCAAACAGAGTGTTCTCATAAGTTACCCCCTCATGAGTATATGGAGAGAAACGTATGTTTGAGAGTGATACAAATCTATAGTTTGGCATCTCTCTTCTACCAAGCATAAGCTCATGTTCGTGAAACGCATATTTTATATACGCTTCACCTAAAACTGCATAGGAGTTAGCTGTTGAATCATCTTCATTTAATCCACCAAGTCCTATTCTGCTATCTGGATTATTTCCTACATTTTGTGCAGTGTAAAATGTTGCACCAAGAGATATATTGTAGAGAGAGGGAGTTTCATAACCGAGGTAACCACCTAGTGCAGAGTATTGCTGCGTTTTATTTGCAATAGGAGTGTTTCCACTCTGTGTTGAGTGGTAAGAGGTATCTCTATGTTGAGCACTGTATCTAAGTAGAGCTTTGATTTTTGGAGCGTCATTAGAGTCTACTCTCTGCATAGGCTTTATCGCTAAAGAGTCTCCGGCTAAGCGTGGAGCTTTATACTCTGTAGAGTCTTCATTGAGTTTTATATCGCTGTTTGCGACTAAATGAAGAGATAAAACAGTTAGGAGGCTAAATGTTTTAATCTGCATGTTAAGCAACTTTTTTTCTTAGTATTGGAAATAGTTTAGAGTATGTTAAACATCTCCAAGCCCACTCTAGTGGACCAAATGCAAAAACTTTGAGCCATAGAAAACTAAACACTATTTGCACAGCGTAAAGGATTACAGCAAGCAGAGTTATCTCTATGATTCCCATAGTGCCAAAGAGTCCACCAAAAAACGGGTAAAAAATTAGATACCCAAAGAGTGTATGTATCAGGTATGAAGTAAATGACATTCTACCCACGTATGCAAAGAGATGAAAAAACTTTTTAAAGAGAGGTTTTACATCGAGTATGGCGAGAATATGTATATAGGAGAGAGCCAAAAATATCTGACCTGTAACTGCTAAAGCCTTGTAAGCAACATTTGTAAGATCATGTGAAAAAATAGACATACTGCCACCTATCTCATATGAGTAGTAGGTAAAACCAGTACCAAGAAGAAAAAAGAGTACAAAGAGTTTAAATGATTTAGCATAAGTGTTGAAATAATCAATATGCATCAGATAAAATCCAAGTAAAAAGAGTGCCAGTACCTTTGTTAGTCGTCCTGATGGAACTAAATCAATATAGCGGTAGTAGAGATTATGCCAATTGGCTTGAAGCACCTCTATAAAAGTTCCATTTTGAAATATTGCACTTAGCTCTGCGGGTGAAATATCAGGGTATGTTTTGTACGCGGTTGAGGGGTAATTCATCACTTCTGGAAAGTAAAGAGCAAAAACTATGTCATAAGCCAACCATATAAAGTAAAAAACTATACTCAAAATAAAAATCAACTTAGGTTCCAAGTTTCTAAAAAGAACAAATACAAGACCGACTGCACCATAAATGAGTAAAATATCTCCAGACCAAAAAAATGAGTGAATCGCTCCAAACATGATGAGAAGCAGAAGACGTTTTCTGTAAGTTTTCATAAAAGGGGCTTGATTGTTTCGTTGTTTGTTAAACTGTAAATAAAAACCAATACCAAAGAGTAGAGAGAAGAGGGTATAGAACTTAGTATCTATAAAAAACATAAAGAGGTATTTTAAGATTTCATTATAATCATAATATGGCAAAGTAGCCATAACTTCAAAAGGTATAAATTTGTATCCGCTCCAAGATTGAATATTTGCGATTATGATTCCAAATATTGCAAAACCACGTATTACATCAAGTATCTCAACTCGATTTTTCTTTGCTACTGGGACTATTTGTTCACTCAAATATTTTTCCTTGTTTATTATTATTGACTTTTCTCCAAATTTTATCACATAATGATATAATGTTGACTTTATATCAAGGGGAATATTTATAGGGCGTACCACAATAGTATGCCTTATAGAAGACCTTTCATTAGACCTTTAGATAGAAGAAGACACTACTAATTAAAATGGCGTATGTTATTTTCCTATAGCATTGTCTAAGACAG
>JAYEMB010000136.1:0-11697 GCA_034717855.1 Campylobacterota bacterium | reverse complement strand
TTTTTGAGCACTTTTTATGAGGAGTACACACTCTTTGGAAAGTTGTGGATTGCGATGTTTGTTTGGGCATTTGCAACAACTGTATGGCTGAAGCTTAACAAACGCAAACGTCCGATAAGCGATGTGACAGTGTGGTACTGGAGAGCGGCTAGTATCTTCTTAACGCTTGGATCATTTCTATGGATTTTTGATGAGTACTTTAAACATGAGTACATAGTTATGGTTGCGATTTTAATAGGTGGCTTTATTCTCTCTATTATTATAGGGATGCTCTACAAGATAGTTCCATTTCTTGTCTGGTTTCACTTAAACGCAAAGGGATATATGAGTATTCCAACGATTAACGAGATGATAAATAAAAACTTAGCAAGAGTTCAGTTTGTCTTATTTATAGCATCTCTGATAGGATTTATTTTCGCATTTTATATGCCTGATATATTGCAGTTTTCAGCGATTAGTTTTATAATCAGTATGATTTTATTAGAGTATAATGTCATCTCTCCAATAGTAATATATATGAAAACTATAAAGACAAAACCGGACTTCGATATGAGTATGTTTGAAGCTCCAAAGGAGTAGGTAAGTGAAAAATGTTATTTTAATCGGTTTTATGGGTGTAGGAAAGGGTAGTGTGGCTCGCGAAGTTATCAAAAACTCAGACTACATGGCAATTGATACTGATGATTTGATTGAGAGTATGGAAAACCGTAAGGTCAAAGATGTCTTTGCAACAGAGGGTGAAGCTTACTTTCGTCAACTTGAAAAAGATATCTCTGTCTGGTTGCAAGGTAGTGTAAAAAACACTCTTATTTCAACGGGTGGCGGTTTTTATAAGGTTAAAAATCTAAAAAAAATAGGCACTGTTGTTCTGCTTGACTCTCCATTTGATGAGATAATTAAAAGAATAAAAAAACACCCAAACGCAGCTAAAAAACTAAAAAAACGACCACTTCTGCAAGACTTGAAAAAAGCAAAAGAGCTCTACGATGAGAGACGACCCGAATATTTAAAACTTTCTGATATAGTAATAGATGTAACAAAAAAGAGTGTAGAAGATTGCTCAAAAGAGCTTTTAAAAAAGGTGAAAAAGTATGCATAAAATTTTAATTTATATGGTGTTGTTTTTTGCAACATCTCTTATGGCGGCAGAAGTAAACTGGGCGAAAGACTTTCAAAGTGGACTTAAATCGGCAAAAGCGCAAAATAAGCCTATGCTATTTGTAATCTCACGTGATACATGTAAGTACTGTATCATTTTAAAAAATACAACTTTTAAAGATGATGCAGTTGTAGCTGCTCTAGATAAAGACTTTATCGCTGTAACTTCATGGATAAATGAGAATGATTATGTCCCAGAGAGATTATTTACTCCGGGTCTGCCGGGTATTTGGTTTTTACTTCCAAGTGGAGAACCAATGTTTCAACCACTTTTAGGCGCACAGTCTAAAGAGGATTTTCTTTATGCACTAGGGCTTGTAAAAACTGAGTTCGATAAACTAAACAGTAACAAACAACAGAAAAATAAAACAGAAAATAAATAAGTTAGGATAGATTAATGATATTTACAACTACCTCTTCGGATAGTTTTAAAGCAGAGTTTGAAGAGCTGCTTGGACGTGGTAAAATGGACATGGCTCATGTGAGTACTATTGTTCAAAATATAATAGATGAGATTAAAGCAGATAAAAATGCAGCTCTTAAACAGCATATAGCGAAGTTTGATAACTGGACTCCTCAAAGTGATGAGGATTTAAAAATCTCTACTGAGTCTATGAGCAGAGCTTATGAAAATTTAGATGAAAAACTGAAGAGTGCTCTACACCTAGCATATGACAGAATCAAACTCTACCATGAAAAACAGAAGCCAAAATCTTGGTTTGATGATGAAAAAAATGGAACTATTTTAGGGCAACGCGTAACTCCTGTGGATAGTGCAGGGCTATATATACCCGGCGGAAAAGCTGCTTATCCATCATCACTTTTGATGAATGTTATCCCAGCTCAGGTTGCAGGAGTAGAAAATATAGTTGTAACAACTCCAACTCCAGATAATGAGCCAAATGAACTTCTACTTGCGGCTTGTCACCTTTGTGGTGTGAGTGAAGTATATAAAGTAGGTGGAGCGAGCGCAATCGCTGCTATGGCTTATGGAACTGAAAATATTCCAAAAGTTGATGTGATTACAGGACCGGGAAATATTTTTGTTGCAACTGCAAAAAAGATGGTTTTTGGTGATGTAAATATTGATATGATTGCAGGACCAAGTGAGATAGGTGTTTTAGCAGATGATTCGGCAAACGCAAATCATTTAGCAATTGATCTTCTTTCTCAAGCAGAACATGATGAGATGGCGAGTTCTATTTTAATAACTCCATCACAGAAGTTAGCTGATGAGGTGAAAGTTGAGATAGAGAAGTGGCTTTTACAACTTCCTCGTCAAGAGATAGCTAGAAAATCTATAGAAGAGCGTGGAGCGATAATCGTAACGCAAACTATGGAAGAGGCGATTGAACTTATGAATGATATTGCACCAGAGCACTTGGAAGTGGCTACCAACTCTCCGTTTGAACTCTTGCCACTTATTAAACACGCTGGAGCAATCTTTTTAGGGCACTACACTCCTGAAGCTATAGGTGATTATGTGGCAGGCCCAAACCATACACTACCAACGGGTGGAACAGCTAAGTTTTACTCACCTCTTGGTGTTGAAAATTTTATGAAAAAGACATCTATCATTGCGTTTAGCCAAAAAGGCATAAATGAGATAGGTGAAGAGTGTGCACTTATTGCAAACACAGAAGGCTTGACTGCACATGAGCAGTCAGTCAGAGTTAGACTAACTAAATAGTAAGTTAAAACGTCATATACTTGACGTTTTAACTCTATTTTCCCCTACATTAATTTAGAATATAAATTCTCAATATATAAGTTTTCCAAATCTACTCATGAAAAAAAAATTGTCAAAAATTGTCACAGATATATAACTAATTTAAGTTTTCTTAGATAATATTTACACAGTGAAATAACCCTATGCGTCACGTATAAGGGCTTGTTTTAAAGTATATTAGTGATAGTTATAAATCTTAAATTTGCCATAATAAAATAGGCTAAAAGGAGAATATATGCAATTAGGTTTCCTAGTTGATTTACATCTGTGTATGGGATGTAAAGGTTGTGAGATCGCATGTAAAGTGGAGAATGAAGTTCCGCTTAGTACATGGAGATTACGTGTTAAGTATGTAGATGTTGGAACGTTTCCAGAGACTAAGAGAACATTTACGCCTCTTCGTTGTAACCACTGTGAAAATGCTCCATGTGAGAGAATTTGTCCAGTATCTGCACTTCATTATTTAGATAACGGAATTGTAAATATTGATAAAGAGAGATGTATCGGTTGTGCTGGTTGTATAATGGCATGTCCTTATGGAGCTATCTATATTGATCCTCAGACAAATACTGCTGATAAGTGTACTTATTGTGCTCACCGTATCGCTTCATCTATGATGCCAGCGTGTGTTGTTGCATGTCCAGTACAAGCAAATATCTTTGGTGATTTAGATGATGTAACATCAAATATCTCTAAATACATTCAAACAAACCAAGGTAATGTACAGGTTCGTAAACCTGAGAAGGGAACTAATCCTCATCACTTCTATGTTGGTGGTGGTAATGTTACTCTTAATCCTTTAGCTTCATTCCGTCCAGAGGGTCACGACCTATTTGGTAAGATGACAGCTAAAATGCCTATAGGAGGTCACTAATGGCAGCTCATGAAGTATTAGCAGCAACAAATGCTGTAGTTACATTAGACGTTGGTATTCCTGGGATTGTTTGGCCTTGGTTAGTTACAGTGAACATGTGGGCGAAAAGTATCGGTACAGGTGTTATCTTTATGCTATTTATGCTTCTTAAGAAGTATCCTGATCAAGCTGGACAACTTAGATTTCCTTTAACAGTAGTATCGATAATATTTATCCATATATTCTTACTATTTACACTGGCTGATTTACATCAACCGTTTAGAATGTGGCATATCTTTTTCCACCCTCATTGGAGTTCAGCTATTACAGTTGGTGCTTGGATGGCAACGATATTTGTTGGTCTCTTGTTCTTACTTGCATTTTTATCTTTCATCAAGAAAGACAATGCTGCGTTTGATAAGACTTTACCTTGGGTAGTTGCTCTTGCAGTACCTGTTACACTTTATACTGCAGCTTTAATGTCTCAGTGTACAGCTCGTGAAATATGGCAAATGCCAACTGAATCTGCACAAATGATTTTTGCAGCACTTCTTTCAGGCTCAGCATTTGTAATTTTAGTATTTGGTTCAAAACTCTCTTGGGAAGCTAATAGAAGTTTATCAAATGTTTTAGCACTGAGTGCATTCATGGCATTCCTTTTATATATGTCAGAGTATGTGTTTGGACCAATGAAAGCAGAAGAGCTTGCAGCTGTATTAGAGTACATTAAAGGTGACGGACCATATACTGTTCAGTTCTGGTTAGGTCAGTGGATGGCTTATCTATTACCAATGTTACTTATAGTACTTGCTCGTTCAAGTAAATCGGTATCGATTTTAAAACTTGCAGCTATTTTAGCGTTAGTGGGTCTATATTTAGTTAAAAATGTTTGGCTAATGATTCCACAATTATTACCAATGAGTTAAGGAGAGAATATAAATGTATTTACAAAGTAGAAGAACATTTTTAAAGGGTGCTGCGTTTACTGTCGCAGGTGCCGCTATTGCAAAGGGTGTGTTTACAGCAGATGCACTTGCTGAGTCAGTAGAACAAAGTAAGTTTACAGATACTCCAGACTCACTGTCTTTCTACCCTCCAATGGAAGAGTGGGCAGACTTTAAAGAGTTAGATGGAGATGATTGGAAACGCGGTGGTTTAGAGCGTAAAGGTGTTAGAAGCGAAGATAATCCTGATGGAATCGAAGTTAATGACTATATGATTGTTCCAACTGCATGTTCAAACTGTGAGGCATCTTGTGGTCTGACAGCTTGGATTGATAAGAAGACTTTTACAGTTAAAAAGTATATGGGTTCTCCACTACACCCAGCTTCTCGTGGTAGAAACTGTGCAAAAGGTTATGCTACTCAGTCACAAATGTATGATCCAGATAGAATTGCATTCCCATTAAAAAGAGCTGCTGGTTCTGCTCGTGGTGAAGGTAAATGGGTCCGTACTACTTGGGACGAAGCGATGACTACAATCGGTAAGAAGATGGGTGATACACTAAGAATTGGTGATGATTTATCTAAGAAATCAGTAATGTTCCACGTTGGTCGTCCAAATGAGAATGGATTTACTGGTAAAGTATGGCATACACTCGGTTCTGACTGTTTCAACTCACATACGAACATCTGTTCATCTGGTGGTCGTACTCCAACTATTCAGTGGGCAAATGATGATAGAAGTTCTCCGGATTGGGCTAATGCTAAGCTTATTTTCCTTAACTCTTCTCACGCTGCTGATGCTGGTCACTATTTCCAACAATCAGCTTCATTTATCGCTGATGCAAGAGCGAAAGGTGCTAAACTTGTAGTTATGGATCCTCGTATGTCTAACTCAGCTGGTATGGCTGACTTATGGATTGCAGCATGGCCTGGTACTGAGCCTCTAATCTATCTTTACTTAACTCAGAGAATTCTCAACGAAGGTAAAGTTGATAGAGATTTCGTTAAGAAGTGGATGAACTGGGAAGTATTTTTAGATAACAGAGCATATTTAGAGTACATGGTACAAAAGGGTTATATCTCTAAAGTTCCTACTAAAAATGACTTCGATACATTCTTAGATACTATCCAAGAGCTTTACACTCCATATACTCTTGATCATGTTGCTAAAGAGACACATGTTCCTGCGTATAAACTAGAAGAGCTTTATGACATGTTCATTTGGGCTGGAACTGCTGTTTCTACATACTTCTGGAGAGCAACTGCTGCTGGTAACCGTGGTGGTTGGATGAGTGGTCGTACAGGTTTCTTACCACTGGCACTTCGTGGTGCTATCGGTCCTGAGGGTGGAACTTTCTTCCACCACTTCCATGTTATTTCTGTAGGTGGTAAAGGTGGTTCTGCAACTGTTGGTCAAGGTAAACGTGGGGCGGATATTCCTAAGATTGATACTTGGAATGAGCTTTCATGGCCGCCTGAGTGGCCTCTATCAACATATGAGATGTCTTTCTTACTTCCGCACTTACTTGCCGATACTGAGTGGCAAGATAAATGGACAGCTAAGGGAATGAATGTTCCTAAGAAACTTTCTGTTTGGATTCCTCGTATGTATAACCCAGTTTGGATTAACCCAGATGGTTTCAGATGGATTGAGACTATTAAAGATGAGTCTAAAATGGAGCTTACATTTAACTTGTCTCCAGTATGGTCTGAGACTAACTGGTATGTTGATTATATTCTTCCTGTTGGTTTAGCTGGTGAGAGACACGATCAGCACTCTGAAGCTACTATGCCTGCAAGATGGACTTCATTCCGTCAGCCTGTTATGAGAGTTGCTTTAGAGAAAGCCGGATGGAAACCTAATAACCCTGCTCGTGCTACACTTGAGGCTCACATTAAAGCTGGTCTTGGTGAAGTTTGGGAAGAGAATGAGTTCTGGTTTGATATGTGTGTTAACTACATCGATCCAAAAGGTGATATTTTCCTTGACGCTGCTAAAACTAAGACTATTAAGTCTATGTGGGAATCTAAAAAGACTCCAGGTACTCCAGTTACAATTGCTGAGTGGTATGATGCTGCATTTGGTGATAATTTACCAAACCTTAAGCGTACAGCTACTACAGATGATAGATATAAAAACGCAGAGTTCCCAGTATATGAGTACATGAGAGATCATGGTGCATGGATGGAAGATAACAAAATCTACTCTGCGCAAGAAAAACTTGCTAAGTTTGATGGTGATAACCTTATCTCTCACGGTCACAAGTATGATAAACGTGATCTATCTAAAGATAAGAGAACGGGTGTTATTTATGCTAAAGATCATCATGGTGATGGTAAGTATAAAGATGACAAAAAACCAGTTGCTATTGAAGTAGATGGTAAGGTTATGGAAGGTTTTGCAACTCTAGATAAGAAACTTGACTTCTTCTGTGAGTGGTTAGCAGATGATTGGAAATGGCCAGAGTATGCTATTCCATTCTATCCAAGAACACCAGAAGAGAAAAAATCTATGCCACAAATCGTTTCACATGTAGATCATACTTACATGACTGAAAAAGATTCGTATGCACTAAATACTGTATTTAGATTACCGTATAACATTCATACACGTTCTGCAAACTCTAAACACCTTATGGAGATTTCACAGAATCATGACCCGATTTGGATTTCAACTCCAGATGCTAAGCGTCAAGGTTTCAAACGTGGAGATGCGATTCGTGTAAGAATTACAGATAGTGTTACAGGTTTAGAATCTGGTTACTTCGTAGCTATGGCTGTTCCAACTGAGGGTGTACTACCAGGTACTCTTGCATGTTCACACCACGGTGGTAGATGGAAACTTGTTAACTCTGTAACTATTCCTAATGGTGTAACAGATGGAAAAGTAGATCCATTAGCGGCTGGTCGTAATATGAATGACCCTAAGTTTGTTGCTCACTCACCTGAAAATGTAGGTGCAGAGGGTGCACAGATTAAGATTGAAGATTATACAGGAACAGCAGGTATGAATAACTTTGGTGTTCCAACTGCTGAACTTCAAATGGATGGTAAAGAGGGTAAAATGAAGTATGTAGAGGGAATTAAACCTTTTGCATCTGAAAGATTTGCTGATTACAACAAAGATTCTCAAAACATCTGGTGGGATGGATTAAGTGGTTCATGGCAGAATGCTGTTGCTGCAGCTCACCCAGATCCAATCTCTGGTATGCACTGTTGGCACCAGAAAGTTATTTTAGAGCCTGCACAAGCTGGTGATAAGATAGGTGACATCTATGTTAACTATGAAAATAACTTTAATATCTATAAAGGTTGGAGAGATGACTTAACTCGTCCTCTTAACGCTAGTGATAAGTTACGTCGTCCAAGACATATTAAACGTCCTTGGGTACCTCTTTCAGGTAAAGCTTATGAGGTTGAGATTAAAGGATAATCTTCTTTTAATCTATAACAAATCTACTTCCAAGTATAACTTGGAAGTAGCTCTTAAGCTCCATATTTAGTTTCAATCTTTCTTTATTTTTATCTGCTAAAATTCCTAAATTTTTTAGGAGAGATATATGCAAAAAAACCTCATTCAATTTGTCGAAAATTCAAAGTTCAAAAATTTTATTATTGCCTTAATTGTTATAAATGGTATAACGATGGGACTAGAGACATCAAAAGAAATCATGGCAGTGTATGGTTCTTATCTGCATCTGTTTGATAGTATAGTTATAGGTATATTTACTATAGAGATAGCCTTAAGAATATATGCTTACAGGAGAGCATTTTTTAAAGATGGCTGGAGTATATTTGATTTTACTATAGTTGCTATATCACTTATTCCTACAAGTGCAGGCTTTGAAATACTCAGAATTTTAAGAGTGTTTAGACTCTTGAGATTGATTACCGTAGTGCCTCAAATGCGAAAGATTGTTTTAGCTTTAGTGAGTGTGATACCGGGTATGGCTTCAATTGCAGGACTGCTGATGTTACTATTTTACATTTTTGCAATTATGTCCACAACTCTCTATTCCCAAACATTTCCTGAGTGGTTTGGAACACTGGGCGCATCGTTTTATACTCTCTTTCAAATTATGACACTTGAGTCATGGTCTATGGGGATAGTAAGACCTATCATGGAGGTGCATCCTTACGCATGGACATTTTTCATACCATTTATTTTTATAGTAACTTTTATAATGATTAACCTTATTATCGCTGTTGTTGTTGATGCAATGGGAGAGATAAATAAGGACCAGGAGTTAAAAGTAGTTGATGAAGTACATAGTCGTGATGAAGAGATGAAGCTAGAGATACGAGAACTAAAGAGTGAGATTAGGGAGTTGAAAGATATCTTACTTTCAAGGGCTAAAAGCTAGCCCACCACATTCTTAAAAAAAGCCCTATAGTAGATGTATATCCAACCTCACTAAAAACTAAGTTCTTATTTTCATCATATATAAATGTAGTAGGAAACGCAGCTACATTAAACTCTTGAGAATAGTAGGAGTTGCTATCATTGAGTACGTTAAACCTTAAGTCATTCTCTAGTAAGTAGTCTATAAGTTCATCCTTTGAACCAGAGTTAACAGCTATTGTCACTACATCGAAATATTTAGAGATAAACTCTATGTTTGAGGCTTCAACTTTACAAGTAGGACACCAAGTAGCCCAGAAGTGAATGAGAACAGGTTTCTCTTGAGTAAAAATGTAGCTCTTATTATCTATAAGAGTAACTTCATTTAAGGCTAAAGTGCCTGAGTTTAAATCCGAGCTTTTATATAGACTAATCAAGTTAGCTAAAATAGTCATTACAAATATAAATAGTAGAATCTCTTTGGCATAATGTATTAATTTTGATTTCATTATATATCCCAGTTTTTTATTTTATTATAGTAAGAATTTACAATAATATTAATAATATAGGAGTATAATCACATTAATATTAAGGAATAATCGATATGTATAAAATTTTTACCTATATGCTTGCGCTCTATCTTATGACTGGATGTGCTCAACAACAGCCAAAAATAGAAGAACAAGAGCAAAAAAGAGTTGAACAGACTAAAGAAATTAAAAAAATAAAAGAAACAGCAGTTAAAAAAGAAAAACCGAAATACAAAATGTTCCAGACTGTAGATAAGAAAGATGCTACTTTAGTCCAAGAAGGAAAAAATAAACAGTATTGTGTGAGGTGCGGTATGGATTTAGTGAAGTTTTATAAAACTAGTTACTCAGCAACGCACAACGATAAAGAGCATCAGTACTGTTCACTTCACTGTTTGTCAGACCACTTAGGAGAAGGGATTGAGCTTAAGAATCCAAAAGTAGTTGATGTGACAACTTTAAAGTTAATACCTGTACTTGAAGCTTATTATGTGGTAGGTAGCAAGAAAAAAGGCACTATGAGCAAGGTGAGTAAGTTTGCGTTTTCCACTTTAAAAGATGCAGAAGAGTTTCGAAAAGAGTTTGGCGGAGAGATAATGGATTTTTATGGGGCTCTTGAAAAAGCAAAAGAGGATTTTAAATATTATAAATAATAAAGGTCTTCAGCCCTCTTAGTCTATATTAAACTGTGACTTATAAGCCTCTTCAAGAGTTTTTGATTTGTCTTTATACTCGATAATATCCCCAATCTCTATCTCTACAGTTCTCTCACCTTCTCCATCTTTAAGTGAATTCATAAGTTGAGCATTCGCGTTTGAGCGTATATAGACAGGTAGCATATTAAGACGATTTTTGACTGCAATAATACGAGAGCCATCTTTAAATTCTCCAAGAGACTTATCACTTTTATTACGTGTACCTTCGGGAAAGATAAAAATAGAGTCACCCTGTTTTGTAGATTTTTTTATATCGGTGAAAAAGTTTCCCATACTTGATTTTTCTCTATCAAGAAGAATTGCACCTGCGTTTCTAACAAAAATACCAAAAAAGAAGGAGTTATAGAGCTCTTTTTTTGAAATCCAGTGACCAAAGAGAGTAGTGTTTTGAATTGCTATCTCTATAATTAAGGGGTCAATTACACTTCTATGATTTGAGACAAGTAGGAATTGACCATCTTTAGGAATTTTATCTTCATTGATTACTTTAATATTTAGTTTGAGTTTAGAAAGTAGTGTTTTTGCATAATCAAGTCGAAGAGATTTTTTTTCTTGCGGATCAGATATTTTTCTCAGTTTGAAACCATAGTAGTTTGTGAGATAGGTGGCATATAGAGCCATTTTTATTTGATTAAATGTCAAAATTATTCCCTGATTTAAATGAGGGTATTGTACAGTAATCTTTTTAAATTTCAATGAAAGGTTTTAAGATAGAGTAGTATTACTCTATCTTATTATGAAGAAGGGTTTAACTCTTTTTGAGTAAATATATTACTCTATTTCAGTGTCGATAACGTCTTTAGTGCTAGAGATGTAGTGACTTTACTCAATCTCTGCGTCAATTACGTCGTCTTCTTCCTTTTTCTTTTTAGCATCAGCCTCAGCTTTTGCAGGATCTTGCTCTTTTTTGTACATCTCTTCAGCCATTTTGTGTGCAGCTTCAGTCAGTGCTTTTACTTTCTCTTCTATCTGCTCTTTTGTTGCAGACTCATCTTTTAGAGTCTCTTTTAAATCAGTTGCAGCAGCTTCAATCTTAGCTTTCTCTTCTGCTTCAAGTTTATCTCCCATCTCTTCCATTGATTTCTCAGTTTGAGCGATAAGTGCATCAGCCTGGTTTCTTAAATCAACCATACCTTTTCTCTCTTCATCAGCAGCTTTATTCTCTTCTGCATCTTGAACCATTTTGTTAATCTCTTCTTCACTTAATCCTGATGAACCAGAGATTGTGATTGATTGAGACTTACCAGTACCTTTGTCAGTTGAAGAAACAGTTAGGATACCATTTGCATCGATATCGAAAGTTACTTCAATTTGAGGAACACCACGTGGTGCCGCTGGAATATCACCAAGCTCAAAAAGACCTAAAGATTTGTTATCTTTAGCGAACTCACGCTCACCTTGACCAACGCTGATAGAAACAGCTGG
>JAYEMB010000135.1:0-11704 GCA_034717855.1 Campylobacterota bacterium | reverse complement strand
TAGCAGTAGATTAAAGGCACCAAACACCGGGGCTCGGTAGGCTTTTATGCTTATCAATACTCCATTATACTACTATGAAAGAAAAATAAATCTTAAACCTATTAACTAAAGAGAATATAATTTAAGATTTTTTATTTAAAAAAGAGGAGATTTTTTCTGCAACACCATACTCTGTTGTCTCTGAGAGAATGATTTGAACGGCTTGTTTTGTATCTGTATTAAAGATGAGTGGTCCTATGAAATTTACTACTGAGTCTTCTATTGGAGTCTGTATTAAAACAATGTTTAGGATTAATAGGTTTGATTCTTTTGTAATACTGAGTAAATCGAGTACATTCTGAGGAACTTCAAAGTCGTACTCTCTTAGAACATAAGGATTTATAAGAGTAAATGATATGTTTTGATTTTCGCTTGAGTACATTTTCATAAAGACTTCATCAACTTTTTGCAACTCTACTTGTTTTATATTTTCAAAGCCTAAGAGGGGCAGACTGATATCAAATTTCATTAAAAACCTTTTAACTATTTTGTTTATTATAGCACTTTAAGCACAAAACGTACCTAATCTGTAGTATAAACCTTCGTAGTTTAAAGCGTGTTATATATCTTTTGGATAAAATGGCACTCTATTTATAACTAGGAATATATTTAATGAAACAACAAAAAAACTTTATAATCATTTTGATAACTGCGTTTATATTATTGAGTGGATGTTCTAAAGATTTAGAGGAGTACAATAAACCTGCTGTTTATTGGTATGCAAAGATTATCAAGTCAATCTCTGATGGCAGTATCGATAAGGCAGACAACTATTATAGTTCCCTGCAGAGTGAGCATGTTGGTTCTCCTCTTTTACCTGAAGCGACGATGATACTAGCGATAGCACATATGCATTATGAAGAGTATCTTTTAAGTGAACATTTTTTAAATGAGTACATAAACAGATATGCAAATCCAAATGAAAAAGAGTTTGCAGAGTTTTTAAAAATCAAATCAAAGTACATGGCTTTACCTAATCCTCGACGTGATCAAGTATTGATAAATGAGGCAATATCAGAAGCTGAAAAGTTTAAAGTTAACTATCCAAAATCTATGTACAATGATATTTTAGACACAATGGTAACTAACTTATATATGGCTGACGCAGCTCTTAATGAGACTATCGCTGATTTATATGAGAGACTTGATAAGCCTAAAAGTGCTGAGTATTACCGTTCTATAAAACCACAGCCTTGGGTAAACTGGGATGAAATTGATAGAGCAAACTCTAGCTGGTACAGAGCTTGGTTCGAAGGTGACGGGACTTCTAGTTGGTATGGATTTTTAGTACCAGACACTAGAAGTGTTGTCTCTCGTAATTCAGTATCAGATGAAGAAGAAGTTAAGCTGAAAAAAGCTGCGCAAGAAGCAAAAGAGCAATCTGAACAAGAGAAAGAGTTACAAAAACAACAAGAAGAATTTCAACAAAATTTTCAAAATATGAGCCCTATGGGTTCAGGCTTATAAAAAGGAATATGATTTATGAAACTTAGTAATTATGGAGAGTTTCCAGCTGACATACCAGTTATAGCAGAGGATGAACTTTTTTTATATCCATTTATGATATCACCACTCTTTTTAAGTGATGAGAGCAATATAAACGCAGCAACAAAGGCTATCGAAGAGAACTCTTTAGTGATAGTTTGTCCGACTAAAGTTTCATATGAAGGTCAAAGAGATTATGAGTCTCTTTATGAGGCGGGAGTAGTTGGATCTATAATGAGAAAAGTTGCTCTTCCTGATGGTAGAATCAAGGTCCTTTTTCAAGGTTTAGCACGAGCAAAAACTCTTTATGAAGTTTCTCAAGACCCCCTAATGGCACATGTCGATACAATAGAACCAATAAGTGTAAACTCATTAAAGATAGATGCCATATTGGAGATAGTAAGAGAAAAAGTAAGAACTCTCTCGAGTGTAAGTAACTACTTTCCACCTGATCTACTTAAAACTATCGAAGAGAATCATGACCACAACCGTATTATCGATTTAATTTGTTCAACTGTAAAGTTAAAAAAAGAGCAGGCATACAAACTTTTTGTAGAGGTGGACACTGAAAAAAGATTTTTAGACTTGATTGATTTTCTCATAGATGAGATTGAAGCGAATAAACTACAAAAAGAGATACGTTCTAAGGTACATACACACATAGAAAAAGTAAATAAAGAGTACTTTTTAAAAGAGCAGTTAAAGCAGATTCAAAAAGAGCTAGGTACTGACACATCTCGAGATGAAGAGATAGAAGAGTATAGAGAGAAGCTTGAAGCTAAAAAAGAGAAAATGGATGAGGATGCTTACAAAGAAATAAATAAACAGTTAGAGCGTTTCTCACGCATGCACCCAGATTCATCTGATGCCTCTATGACTCAAACTTATCTTGACTGGGTTCTTGATGTTCCTTTTGGGGATATGGCTAAAAAAGCTCTCAAGATAGACAATGTAGAACAGCAACTAGATAAAGACCACTTCTCTTTAGAAAAACCAAAGAAAAGAATAGTTGAATACTTTGCAGTTAAAGAGTTACTTGAACTTCGTGGGATATCCCAAAAGAAAAGTGCGGGTGCTATTTTATGTTTCTCAGGACCTCCGGGTGTTGGTAAAACATCACTCGCGAACTCTATCGCTACAGCACTTAAACGCCCACTTGTGAGAATAGCTCTAGGTGGACTTGAAGATGTGAATGAATTAAGAGGGCATAGACGTACATATGTTGGAGCAATGCCTGGTCGTTTAACGCAGGGTCTGATCGATGCTAAAAAGATGAACCCTGTAATTGTTCTTGATGAGATAGATAAGCTTTCACGAACAGGAAGAGGTGATCCAACTTCAGCACTCTTAGAGATACTCGATCCTGAGCAAAACAGTGAGTTTAGAGACTATTATTTAAACTTCAACCTTGATTTGAGTAATGTTGTTTTTATTGCTACAGCAAATGATGTAGGGCGTATTCCTGCACCTCTGAGAGACAGAATGGAGTTTATAACAGTGAGCTCTTATACTCCGCAAGAGAAGTTTGAAATAGCAAAAAGATATTTAATCCCTCAAGAGTTAAAGAAACATGGACTTAAAAACTCTGAGCTAAGCATCTCTAAGCCCGCATTAAAAGAGCTTATCCACAGTTATACTCGTGAAGCAGGTGTACGTAACCTTAGACGTCGTATAGCTGATATGAGTCGAAAAGTTGCAAAAGATATACTGCAAAACGCAGATGTCAGTAAGGTGTCAGTAAGTCTGAAAAATTTAAAAGAGTTCTTTGATAAAAGCGTTTTCGAGATTGAAAAGACGGATAAAGTTCCTGTTATCGGTGTTGTCAATGGGTTAGCATGGACAGCAGTTGGTGGAGATGTTTTAAAAATAGAGTCTATTCGCATAAAAGGCAAAGGTAACTTACAACTAACAGGAAGTCTTGGTGATGTCATGAAAGAGTCAGCTAGAATTGCGATGAGTGTTGTAAAGACGCTTATTGACTCTAAAAAGCTAAATATAGAGAGTAAAAATATACCGATAACCTTCAAAGAGAAAGAGGATAAAATCAAAGTAGACTCTAGTGAAGTTTACAAGCGCTATGATCTACATGTACATGTTCCAGATGGTGCTACACCAAAAGATGGACCAAGTGCGGGTATTGCAATGGTAAGTGTTATATCTTCAATACTGAGTTCAAAAAAGATTCGTTCTGAAGTAGCAATGACAGGTGAGGTTTCACTAAGCGGAGATGTACTTCCAATAGGTGGTCTCAAAGAGAAACTTATAGCAGCTCATAAAGCTGGTATGACAAAAGTTTTAATACCTGCAAAAAATTATGAAAGAGATATAGAAGATATTCCAAATGAGGTTAGAGAAAGTTTAGAGATTATAGGTGTTACAAGGGTTGAAGAGGTTCTAAAACAGGTTCTTATATAAATAGAACCTGCATTTTAAAATTTAAACGATTACTGTAGATATTTTTTTTATAAGCTCATCGCTTCTAATAGGCTTCATTAAAAAGCCATTTGCTCCGAACTCCAATGCTTCACTTTTCTTTGTTTCATCAGTTGTTAAAACAATTATAGGTAGTTGACGTAGATTATCATCCGCTCGAACTACTTTTAACATCTCTATCCCACCCATAATTGGCATGATGATATCTAGTAGAATAAGATCTATGTCATCTCTTGCTTTGAGTTCGCCGATTGCATCCGAGCCATTCTTGGCTTCAATTACTTCACTTACTCTACCACTTTTCATCAACATAGATTTCAAAAGTTTTAAATTAATCATATCATCATCAACGGCAAGTACTATCAGGTTATTTTGGCTCATTTAAATTATCCTTAAATAAATTTTTCAAAAAGTAATCTTAAGAGGTCTCTATTGACTACATTTTTAATTATTTCATGTACATATAGTGCATCTTCTGCGTTTTCAACTGATGAGGCATCATCAATTAGAATTAGAAAAGTCTCAAGACTTTTGTTACTATTAGTCTCCTTAATTAAAGATGCCAAAGTGTCTAATTTCAGCTCTTCACAACCCTTATCAAACATAACTACCTTATATGAGTTTTCTTGAACCATGTGCATAAGCTCTTTTGAAGAGGCTGCTGTTTCATACGTGTACCCAAGCGAATTAAGAAGCTTAATAAATAGTTTTGTCTCAAAGGGGCTTTTTTTAGCTAAAAGTATATCAGCTTTAAAAGATGCTTTTTCTTTAGAGGAAGGCTCTTCCATCTCTATAATTTCTTGGCTTACTTCAGCTTCTTGAACAGTTGCTTCCTCTGTAAAATCACTATCATCTAGTAGGTGTGCATTTTCAACAACACTCTCTATCTCGAGCTCTGTATCATCTTCTTCTAAATGTTTATCGATAGTCTTAGGTTCTTTGTGATCAAGAGCATGATCAGCTAAAAAGTGATTTAAAAGTGAGACAATCTCTGTACGAACAAGAGGTTTTGTTGTGTATTCATCAAGTCCTGCTCGTAAAAATCTCTCTCTATCACCTTTAAGTGCATTAGCTGTAAGAGCGATTACTGGAACATGGGGTTGATTATAGTCCTCCTCATACTCAAGAATCTCTTTAGTTGCTTCAACACCATCAAGGAAAGGCATCTGGATATCCATGAAAATCAAATCAAAGTTACCATCTTTGCGTTTTTGGAATGCTTCTAAACCATTTGACGCAACATCGACTGTAAGTTCTAAATCTTCGAGCGTTCTTTTAATAAGTTTTTGATTAATTATATTGTCTTCAGCAACCAATACATTAGCATTGAATTTTGATGCATTACTTACAAATTTTTTACGGTTCTCTTTTTTAGCTTTTTGTGCATCAAAGTTTTCATTATGATAGTTTTCTAATACAAGTTTTACTTTTGAGCTGTTGAGAGGCTCATAAAGTGTTTTGAATATATTAAGATTCATAGAGTCAATTTTTTTCATAAAGTATGATTTTGTCAATAAAACTAACTTCTGTGGTAGCTTGTCATATACCGAGAGCATCTCCTCTTGTGTATAATCATAATCTACAAATATAAGGTCGTAATTAATCTGTCTTTGTAGGTTTTCAAGCTCATCAATACTCTTAAAGAGTGTATAGCTAACACCATGATAGTCTAGGTATTCAAGTAGATATGTTCCTTGTCTTTTCGTTGTGTGAGGAGCCTCTAATACAAGAGCGTTAATACTTGCAAAAGATCCTTTAGCACTCTCATTTAGTGTCTCTATCTCCTCAAAGTCTATTGTAAAGAAGAAGGTAGTTCCTTTACCTGGTTCACTGTGTAAATCTAATTGACCTCCCATGAGCTCAATAAACCTACTTGAGATTGTAAGACCTAGACCTGTACCACCATATTTACGTGTAATAGAAGTATCGGCTTGAGAAAAAGCTTCAAATATTTTTGCTTTTTGCTCACTTGTAACACCAATACCACTATCTTGAATCTCAAATCTTACTCTTGTTATACCACTCTCTTCAGGGTTGAGTTTTCTAATATCTACATTGATTGAACCAGAGCTACTTGTAAACTTGACAGCATTTGAAAGGAGGTTGATAATAACCTCTTTAATCTTAGTTGGATCTCCTTTAAGAGGTTGCTCAAGTTCAGGGTCGATAAAACATCCAAGGTCGATATGTTTTTCACTTGCACGAACAGCATAAACTTCAACAGCACTCTCAAACTCTTCAATCGGATTAAAGGCGATATCTTCAATCTCAAGTTTATTGCTCTCAATTTTAGAAAGGTCAAGAATGTTATTGATAATCTCAAGAAGGTTTTCAGATGACTTTTCAATAATTTCAACAAACTCATGCTGCTCTTCTTCAAGACCTGTGTCTTTGAGAAGCTCTGTAAATCCAACAATTCCATTTAGTGGAGTTCTAATCTCATGTGACATATTGGCAAGGAACATTGATTTCGCTTCACTCGCTTCTTGTGCTGATTCTTTATCTCTTCTAGTTTGATCAATAATCTCTTCTAGAAGCTCATATGCCTGTGCCGTACCTACTGCAGTATCAAGGTTGATATCACTCTCTGTAATCTCATTACCTTTGATATCTTTAGCATCAGCAGCAACCCTTTTAAGTACCTCTTCAAGGTTTTTGATATTTCTAGCGATCTCATTAGATAGTAAGAATCCTAAAGCAGCTAATATAATCGATATTACCCATATACTTAATGTGATAGTCAAAAACTGTAGAGCGTCTACTTTGACTTGTACTGCTCTGTTGTCCATTGCTGTTAATATAAGGTCTTCAGCTTGAGAGATAACATTGATTTTTTCAGAAAGCATTGTGAACCAAATACTAGAACTTGTTTCATACTCACCTTTATTGGCAGATGATAAAATCAGAGTTCTCTCCGTATTGATATCTTCATACAGTTCAAGCATATCTTCATTTTTAAATATAGAGTCAAGTTGTGTAACAAGTCTCTTGTCTAAAAGAGTGTCATATGCTATTGAATCTGCTTTAGCGATAAATGAGATCCAGAGATTGACATCTTCATCTATAAGTTTGCTTGAACTTGCAATAGAGTAAGAGATAAAATCTCTTTCCGCCGATGTGAACTCTTTAGATCTAACAAATGAAATATATCGAGAGGATAAACCATTAATCTCTGCATCCATTTGATTTGAGATAATCTCTTCTAGTTGTACAATCGCTCGACGTTGAGCTTTTCCATAAACTTCACTATAAACATCTTTAAAGTTAGTTTGGTGTGAATCCACCTGAATCCTACTATCTTTAATTTTCTGTAAAGAGGATGAAATTAGTTCTAGATTTGTTCTTGCATTAGAAGAACTTGCTTCATTAGAATGGTCCTGTAGAATAGAGCTCTGTTTTACACTTTCTCTATATGAAGACTCTTTAGCATCAACTATTTTTCTCTGCTGTTGTAAAGAACGAAGAGTATTAGGAGATGAGTTTCCTAAATACATAACTGTCATACCTCTTTCACGAGAGATATTACCTACGAGTTCATTTAGCTCTCTATTTGTTGATAGTTTATCTTGTAATAGTTGAGCCGCTTTATAATTTTCATAAGAGTCATAAACAAAGTAACTCGTTATAGAGAAAAGAATAACAATTGGAAAAAGACTGATTAGTCTGAGCCTATTTTTTAATCCTAGTTGCATCTGAATGGACCTTTATTTTGAAATTTGTGCAATGGTTGCATCTATTTTTGTAATTGCGTTTGTTAACTCATCTCTGTCTGATGAGTTAAGTAAAGTGTCAAATTGATCATTAAAGTCATTAACTCTCATATTGTCACTCATCCCTTTTAACTTTAAGGTCTCTTGTCTGCGTTTAGTGTAGTCATCGTTTATGATAGCTTCATTGATAACTTCAATAGCTAATTTACTATCTAGTATGTAATCTTCAAAGATTTCATTAAAGCTTTCTTGGTCTAAGCCTATTTCGCTGGCGATAGCCTCTTTTGAGTACTCAAAGTCGAGAGCTTTTTCCTCTTGAACTACTGCAAACTCTTCTGTAGTTTCTAAGGCTTCTTCTAAATCAGAAACTTCTTTCACTGAAGATGGTTTTTCATCGTCAATATCTACCGAGAGTAAATCATCTATATTTATATCATCTTCTGTTTCTGTTGGATCGTTTAAAAATTCATCATCTGCCAACTCCGGCATCTCTATTTTTTGAGGTACCTCAGAGTCTTGTATCTCTATCTCATTTTTCTCATCATCTTCGATAGCTATTTCTATATCATCCCCTATGTCGTAAGTTTCATCTTCTTGAGCAACTTCTTCTTTTAAAGGATTTTCTGTATTGACATCTTTGAAGTCTATTATTAAGTCATCATCATAAAGGTCACTTTCATCTTTAGTCTCTGTAGATGCCACTTCTACAACAGGAGCTTCACTCTTTTGAGTAGTTTGTATCTGCTCTCCGGATAGTTTAGCAATTATTTTATAAAAGATATTAAGATGTGATTCTACTTCAGTTATATCTGATGAGGTGTTAATAATACTCAGGGTATTAAAGGCATCTTCTATTCTAAGGTTTGCTGCAACACCTTTTAGTTTGTGTGAAAGTACTTTTACATTTTCCAAGTCGTCATCGTGTAAAGAGTTAAAAAGGTCATCTTTAAACTCATGGGCTTGTGCAATAAAGTCTTCAATAAACTCTTCTATTAAGTCAATAGGTAGTCCAAGTTCATCAGATGCAACTTGAGGGTCATAGTTGTAACTGTAGTCAAAATCGTCTTTCTCTCCAGGAGTTGCTTCTAGGGTAGTCACAACCTCTAAAGAATCTTCTTCTGTGTAAGCATCTTCAATTTCGATAGGGGCATCTTCTTTAGGAATTTTTTCCTCTATTGTCTCTGTAGTTGAAAGTAGTGGCTCTTCAGTAGACTCAATAGGCTCATCATCAAAAGATATATCAAGAGGTTCATCAGATTGAACTTCTGTCACTTTCTCAACAATATCTTCAATTTTATCTATCTTTTCAAAAGGTTTAAATCCTTCGAGTTCTGGGAGCTCTTGAGTTGGAGCAGGTATGTCGAGTTGATGACTCTCCTCACTATCTTGAGGAGCATTAAATGCAAAGCCAACTGTCGGTTCAACTTTTGTAGGTCTTTTTCTTGCTACATCTTCGGAGATGTCACCATTTTCTTTGACGGTTAAACCTCTTAAGTTATTTAAATGAATAACATAGGCTTTTGATGTAGGGTTCTCTGAAAGATAGAGAGTCTCTATATCTAAGTTTGCTTTGAAAGTCTTGGAGTTTACCTCTATGATAACCTTCGATTCCTCTGATGGGTCAGAGCAGGTAACAAAATCTATCCAGTGTACATGTTTAAAATTATGAATATATCCAGGAGTTCGAACAAACATATCAGCAAAATCAGCAGCCTCTGCTTTTAGTTCAGAAAGGTTAGTGAATCCAAATACCTCTAAGTCAGCCTCATCTATACCAATAAATTCTTTTTGATAATTATAAATTAACATTAACTATTCCTTAATCTTCTGAGTTTTCTGTTTCTAGCATTTTTGCGTATATCTCTTTAGTCTCTTCAATGTTTTTACGTGAAGCAGGCTTTCTTGCAGCAATGTAACCCGTAACATTGTCGTCTGCATCTGTAAGTGGTAATATCTCAGTATCAACCCAGTAGTAAAGACCATCTTTTCTTAAGTTCTTCACTAAACCGTTCCAAGATTGACCAGATTTGATTGTTTCCCACATCTTCTCAAACGCAGCTTTAGGCATATCTGCATGTCTAATTATATTATGGGGTTGCCCAACTAACTCATCTGCTCTATAGCCCGACGTGTCACAAAACATCCGGTTTGCATATGTAATCACACCTCTTAGGTCTGTTTGACTTATTATAATGTCCCCAGTATACATATACTCTTCATCTATAGGGGTTACCTTTAAATCTGTAATATCATTCTCTGTACTCATTAAAAAACCTTATATTTAGTAGTAAAACTATAATTATCACAAATATATCATAAATGATTGGAAATAAAACTTAGTTGTAATATTTTTTAATAATTTTTGCATCATTTAGAGTTAAAACGGTGCTTATCTCATCAAGAGAAACTCTCTTGAGTTCTTCAAATGTACCAAAATGTTTAAGTAGTTTAACAATTTTTGCTTCTGAAATACCTTTAAGTGATAAGAGTTTACTCTCTTGGTCAAGTTTTAATTTTGTTTTCTTATGAAATGTTATAGCTGACCTATGAGCTTCATCTCTAAGATTCTGTGCCCATTGGAGTCTTTTGTCACTATCTTTTAGTTTAAATGTCTCATCTCTTGTGTGTAAAATATCTTTAGCTTTACCCTTCGCTCTATGACTTTTAGCATCTATCTTCTCTTTTGATATTGCGATTAAGTCTAGATAGACTCCATTAGACTCTAAAATATCTGAGGCTAGTTTTAAAAGGGTTGATCCACCATCAATTATCCATAAATCGGGAGGAGAGTTTTTAGAAAAACTCTCTACCCTTCTTGTAAGTGTCTCTCTCATCTGTGCGTACTCATCTTTTGTCTGGAGATGATATGTTCTGTAACTTTTTTTATCAAATTTTTGATTTTCATAAACAACCATAGCTCCAACAGTAGCAATCCCTGAAATATGAGAGTTGTCAAAAATTTCTACTCTAGAGGGAATTTTTTGTAAACTTAGTAACTCTTTTATATCTTGAAGTATTTTTGTATTAATTGAGTTCTTATCTCTTTTGAGAAGTTCTTTCGCGTTTAGGGTTGCTAACTCTATTAGCTGTCTCTTTTTGCCTCTTTGTGGAGTATGTATAGCTGCGTTTTTCTCAAAAATAGTGCTTAGGTGCTTCTCTATTAACTCGATATCTTCAAACTTTTTTGCAAGTAAAATGGGCGCGACTATTGGTGGTTTCTCGCCATTATAAAACTCTAAAAGTGCACGTCTGTAGAGTTCATCCTCATCAACTCCCTCATTGAGTTGCACAAAATCGTGTGAAGAGGAGATAATCTTTCCATTTCTCATAAATATTCTAACTATTATTGCTCTTTCATTAAAGCTCTCAATGACAAAAATATCGTAGTTCTCATCACTCGCAAAGTCTATCTCACTTTTTATCTCAGAACGACTGATTTTTTCTATTCTGTCTCGAAGCTCTGCTGCTTCTTCAAAACGCATCTCCTCGGCATAAAAAGACATCTTAGTTTGGAGCTTTTTAACAAGTGTATATTTGTTTTTAATTAGGCTTGTCGCTAAATCCAGCTCCTGTTTATATCTCTCCTCAGTGACTGTCAATTCACATGGACCAAGACATTTGTTTATCTGATAATAGAGACAGAGTTTTTTTGATTTCAAGCAACTTTTTTTCTGTACAAGTTTACAAATTTCATAAATGGAGTCTACAATATCTCTAGCTGCAACCGAGTAGGGTCCATAGTAGGTGATGTCTTTACTCTTGATGATTTTTCTTGTTATATCAAATCTTGGATACTTCTGAGAATTATCAACATATATATAGGGGTAGGTCTTGTCATCACGAAGTAGGATATTATATTTAGGGTTGAGCTGTTTTATCAGAGAGTTCTCTAAAATAAGCGCATCATGCTCAGAGTTTACCACTATGTAGTCCATGGAGACCGTTTGAGATATCATTTTTTCTATTCTGAGTGATAACTTTGAACTAAAATAGCTCTTTACTCGATTTTTGAGATTTTTTGCTTTTCCGACGTAGAG
>JAYEMB010000134.1:0-2755 GCA_034717855.1 Campylobacterota bacterium | reverse complement strand
ATTATCGCCATCAAAACTCCGACACTAACAAGTGATTTGTTATAAGCTGCGGCGAGGATTGGTGCGGAGGCTACTCCTCCTATATTTGAGAGGGATGAGACAGCTACGGAGAACAAATCCAACTTAAATATTTTCGCACCTATGACCATGATAACTGCGTGAATCACTAGTATCATTAAACCTGCAAAGACATAAACGCCAAGTCCTGCAAAACTATCAAAAACAGCTTTTGAACCAATGAGTGCTATGATGATGTAGAGCATAGTTGTTGCCACTTCAGTGGAACCGTTTATCTCTTTGAGTTTTGTGAATGAGCCTAAAACTCCAAAGAGTGAAGCGAGCAGAACTATTGTGGTGGTTTTGTTTAAAATCTCTACATACTCTGTAATGAGCTGAGCACCAAGAGAAACAACTAATGCTAAAGCTATTAAGAGCCAGTAGCGTTTTGCTCCCATACTACAAGCACACCCTATTTCACTCAGATATGCCAAGTTCTCATCAGACTTTGTAAACTTGTTAAACGCAGTAGCAAATGGAACTAAAAAAAGAAGCATCATAACCCATAAAGTATAGTTCACACTATCAACTACAAGCGCGTAAGCAAAGGCATCTTCACTCACTCCCAAAGCAGAACCGACCGCTATCATGTTCGCAGTTCCACCCATCCAGCTTCCTGCAAGTGCTCCAAACGCAGCGGACATATCAGCATTGAAGTTAAAAAGAAGAGAAACGACTATGAAACCAAACGCAATGGAAAGTACTGCTAAAACATAAGAGATAAGAAGCGTTTTACCAAGCTTGAAAAAATGTCTAAAATCAACTTGAAGCAACATTAAAAAAAGCATAGCGGGAAGGAGGTTTGTTTTAGTGAGTTTGTAGATTGCGTTTATCTCATTATTTGATTCAAAAACTCCCATTGAAGCTAAAAACATACTTGAAGCGTAAATCATAACAACTGCTGGTACATACTTAAAAATTTTAAGAGCCGTTTTGCTCTCAAGCAGACTAAACGCAGTGGCAACAAAGGCTAAAGTGAAAAGGTAGAGAAGGGATGAAGTTATCAAATGTTACCCTATATTTTTTATATAAGTGTAGCATATCTTACAAGGAGTTTACTATGACAAGAGATAAATCTCAGTGCAATAAACCACTAAATGGTTTATGTAACAAAACATATTTAGGATTTATATCTACCCTATTACTTTTTAGCTCTGTAAACGCTACGCTACTAGAAAACTCACTCATTGTTTACAATGGAAATGTCGGACTTGTTCATGAGAGTAAGAAGATTAAAATTACAAAGAACGATAAAAGTATCACTTACGAAAATGTTGCAAGCAGTATCGAGACTGACTCGGTAAATGTAAAACTTCCAAACTCTGTAAAGCTTTACTCTCAGCAGTACCGTTATGACAAACTAACACTCACAAAACTACTTAATGCTCATATTGGCAAAGATATTCAGGTTCGTATTTTAAAAAATGCAAAAGAGTTTAAGGTCATAAACGCAACTCTGCTCTCTAACAACGGTAACTCATCTCTAGTGAAAACGGACAAGAAAAAAATCATCTCAGTAAACTCCAAAGATATAATCTTTAAAACAATCCCAAGTGAACTTCTAACAAAACCCTCACTTGTTTGGAATATCAAAGCGTCAAAAACTCTCAACACAGAGATGGAGATAGACTATCTCATCAAAAATATCACTTGGAGCAGTGACTATATTTTAAATTTAGGCAAAAAGAGTGCAGACCTTAGCGGTTGGATAACTATAGATAACCGCTCAGGAAAGAAGTTTAGTGACACCTCACTCTATGTCTTAGCCGGAGAGATAAACAGAGCCAAAAAACCGACATACAGACGTGAACTTATGTACACAAAAGCTGCTGCCGACTCTACACCTGTAGCCCAAGAGGCTCATGAGGGTTATCACTTTTATACTATTCCCTTTAAAGTAAATCTTGCCAACAATGAAAAAACGCAGATAAAATTCACTGATAAAAAGAGTCTAAAGTTTGAGAGAAAATATAGTGCAAAACTGCAAAATCCTCTCTACTTAAGAGGTGAGATAAAGAGTGATGTATCCCAATACATAAAACTCAAAGGTTTAGATATTCCGCTTCCAAAGGGACTTGTGAGAACATACTCAAAACTTCGTGGAACCTCTGTACTTTTGGGTGAGACAAATATAGCTCATACTCCAAAAGAGACAGATATAGAGCTAAGACTGGGGAAGAACTTTGATGTGAAAGTCACACAAACTCTTCTAAGTAGAGATGATTCACAGCGTTATTTTATGGCTGATGTTAAATACACTCTGAAGAACTCTTCTGATAAAACTAAAAGAGTAGAAGTTCTTGTTCCCTTTAACAAAAACAAAAACTCTATAGTTAAATCTTCACAAAAATATAAGTTTACTAAGGGAAATTTAGTTACATTTAGCGTACTGGTTAAAGCAAACTCAAGCAAGAGTTTCAAAGTACATTTTGAGACTAAAAAATAGGAAAATTTATGGCAAAAAAATATGTGATTTTAGATACAGAGACAACAGGAACAGGCGAAAATGACAAGGTTATCCAACTTGGATATATGGTACTCGGAGCTCCTGAGATAGAAGTTCATAATGATTTTTGCTCATGTGATGCAGAGATTAGTTTTGGGGCGATGGAAGTTCACGGAATCACTCCTGATATGATTGAGGGAAAACCAACTTGTCAGGAGACAACTGCGTTTGAAAGACTTCAAGAGCTCAACA
>JAYEMB010000133.1:0-2759 GCA_034717855.1 Campylobacterota bacterium | reverse complement strand
ATTTTGCAGAGATTGGTGACTACTTTGATATGCCTATAAAAATCTACTCTTCTGGTATGAAGTCGCGTTTAAGTTTTGGACTTAGTCTCTTTTTTGACTTTGACTACCTCATAATCGATGAAACACTCTCCGTAGGGGATAAAAACTTTCAAGTAAAGTCAAAAGCAGCCCTAAGAAAAAAGATGCAAAACTGTAATGTTTTACTTGTAAGTCACTCTATGCCTATACTCAAAGAGATATGTCAAGCGGGTATAGTTGTTCACGCAGGTCAAATGTACTACTTTGATGATATAGATGATGCGATAAAAACTTATGATAAAATAAACAAACAATAAACTATATGGAAAAAAATGATTAAAAAATTTATACAACTTTTTTGGTTTGAAAGAACAGACAAAACGCAAGAGCATAGAACATTTCGTAAATCATATGCTCGCTTTACCAAGCATGGTTTTTCAGGAATGAAAAGTCGACTAGACAAAGAGTATATAAAAATGCAGAACAACATAGTAATCCAAAGCCAACTAGACAAACGCTACTCAACACTAAAAACTAGACTCTTTTTTATTATGCTTTTTGTATTTGCATCAACCTACACTCTCTTTTTAAAAGCGGAGCTTTATGAATCAAAGACTGCCTTAATGGTTCGTGATCTTAGTGCTTCATCACCAACTGCAAATCTAGGTTTAACTATTTTAGGTGCAGGCTCTTCATCACAACTGCAAGACTCCATGGTTGTTCAAGAGTACCTATACTCTTTGGACATGTTTTTACTTTTAGACAAAGAGTTTGGACTTATAAAGCACTACAAAAGTGATGAACTCGACTTTGTTGAGCGATTATCTTCAGATGCTACTATGGAGAAGACTTTAGAGTTCTATCAAAATAGACTGCTCATCAACTATGATGAAGTTTCAGCAATTTTGCATCTTGCTTACTCCCATACTAATCCAAAAACTGCCCAAGAGATTTTACAGTTTATGGTTAATCGTGTAGAATATGAGTTAAATGAATTTAACCGTAGAAAGGCGAAAAAACAGTTAAAATTTATAGAAATTGAGCACGATAAAAATAAAAAGAAAATGGATGAATCTTCAGCTATTTTAGAAGCTTATCAAAACAATCAACTTTTGTTAGACCCTGCAAATAAAGCTAGCTCATCAAGTGCCATCATAGCAAACCTTGAAGCGACACTAACTCAAAAACGCATAGAGTATAAAACAAAAAGCAGCTACTTAAACGCAGACAACTATGAAGTTATTAGTTTAAAAACAGAGATAAAAGAGATAGAGAAATCTTTAGCTAATGCTAAAAGAGGTCTAACTGGTACTAGTAAAGATAGACTGAATAAAATCCTTTTTGAATACGAAAAACTAAAAATGCAACTAGAGTTTGATACAGAGGTATATAAAAATGCCCTTATACAGCTTGAGACAACGAAGCTTGATGTTCTCAAAGAGGCTAAAACTCTCAGTATAGTTAGTAAGCCAAATTTACCAGATGGATATACTTATCCTAACAAGCCAAAAGTGTTTATAACCTTAGTTATCGTTATGCTACTCATGTATGGTATCTTTTCAATGCTAGGTGCTATAATTAGAGACCATAAGGAATAAAAATAATGATAAAAAACATACTAATAACTTTACTACTAAGTACAGCTCTCTTTGGAGTTGAGCTTTCAAATCTAACAGACACTTCATCTAGAGATGCTAATAGTTCCTATATGCAAGAGTCCACTATGGTATTTGGCTATAACCTGTTTAATGGTAGCTTTTCTAAAAATACTCAGCATCGCTATAACCCTGAGTACCTTATAAGTATAGGTGACACTATCAACCTAAAAATGTGGGGTGCGTTTGAGTTTGAAGCCAAGACTACTGTTGACTCTCAAGGGAATGTTTTTATACCTAAGGTTGGTACTGTTAAGATTCTTGGAATTCGAAATGATAAACTAAGCAAGAGCATAGAAAACGCAGTAAAAAAGGTGTTTAAAAAGAGTGTTTTTATCTATGCTGATTTAGAGTCTTACCAGCCTGTTAGTATTTTTGTAACAGGTGCTGTGAATAAGCCTGGTCTGTATGAAGGACTCTCATCCGACTCAATCATTCAGTTTATAGATAAAGCAAAAGGTATTGACGCTAAGAGTGGAAGTTATAGAAAAATCAAAGTTCTCCGTCAAAACCAAGAGATTTATAAAGTAGATTTGTATGAGTTTTTACTCAGTGGTTCGCTAGGACTCTTTCAGTTTCATATGGGTGATGTAGTTGTTGTGCAGAGCGTTGAAAACTACATAGAGATTACAGGGGATGTCAAGAGACCTTATAGATTTGAAATGATTAAAAACTCTGTTACTTTAGGAGATGTTTTAAATGTGGTACTACCCAATCCTACTCTGACAAACTTTACCGTTACAAAGTATAGCCAAGATAATGAGCAGAGTATTGCTATCTATGCGATTAAAGACAACTTAGATATGGCTATTTATGGTGGAGAGAGTGTTAACTTTATTCCTGATCATAACTCAAAAAATATTCAGATTGAAATAAGTGGAGAGCACTCTAATATTCATAATATTGTAGTTCAAAAAGGTACATCACTCGAAGAGGTTTTTAACACTATTAAACTTACTCATATGTCAGATGCTCCCTCATTTAAACTATACAGAGAAAGTATCGCTTTAGAGCAAAAAAAGCTACTCGATGCTCAATTAAATGATTTAGAAGCTAAAACATTAACTGCTGGTTCACTCACAACAG
>JAYEMB010000132.1:0-2764 GCA_034717855.1 Campylobacterota bacterium | reverse complement strand
CTAACAAATGGCTGGTAGGTGGTGTAGTTGCCTTAATAGTAGTTATTACAGCGTTATCTATAGCACCTATACTATTCCCACTAGGTATAATTGCGTATCTTATATATGATGCATCAGTTAATAGTAGTAGTGTACTACACAGTTTTAAGCACTCACAACAAAGTAACCGTACATTCATACCACCAGTCAATCCTATGAACAATGGTAATATGTTCATGTCTGCAGCACAGAAAGCTAATCATCTATCTAGCCATTATTGGGTACACTTGAAACAACACCGTCTTGCTATAGCTGGGCATATGTGTGAATGTGGTTGTGGATGTACTAGTAATTTAGTGCTTCATCATTTACATTATCGAACACTTGGAGATGAGTCTATTAATGATGTACGTATACTAGCACAACCTTGTCATCAAGCTATACATGACAAACTTGGATATGATCGTAGAATAGAGTATCCAATAATAACTAAGGACAATATATGAAATATATACTAACCTTATTATTATTAATTACTACTGTACATGCTGATTTACTTGAACAGTTACGTAACCTATCACCAGATCAACGTGACGTGTTACACCGAACATTTGAGTTAGCTGAACCATATGATCTATCGTACACTATGACTGCTATTGCTTGGCAGGAGAGTAACTTTGGTAAGTACAGAGTTGGACGTATAACACCTGATTATGGTGTGTACCAAATTAACATAAACACCTTTAAACGTAGGTATTTTGATGAATTGGAAAGGTACAGGGTACCAGATGATAGGTTAATTTATTTATTAACTAATGACGATGATTTAGGGTTTATTGCTGCTATAGCAGAGATAACCTTCTGGAAGTCTGTCCGTGGTAACAACTGGCGAGCTATATGGGGTTCCTACAATGGTGGGTACAACATGAACGAAGCATATGCTGATGCTATTGCTAAGAAAGTTCGTGCACTAGAGATATACATAAGGAGTAATTAATGAATATACATGATAAAATAACAACAATTGAGCAGCAACTAACTGAGCTCAGAGAAAAAGCCAAGAACTGTAAGCCAGTTTTCTGGGAACCTAAAAATAATGAAAAAGCTTGGTATGTATCATGCGGTACCTTAGAAATAAGAAGTGCACGTTCTTGGTCTCAAGATGAAATAGCTACAGGAATAGGCTACAAAACAAAAGAACTGGCTGAGCAATCGCTTGAATTACAGTTAGCAACTCAACGTCTTAAGAAAGCTATATTCTATTTTAACGAGGGCAAAGAGTATCCTTTTGAATTTGGTGTACCTAACCATTATGTAGAATTAAGGTATACAGGGTTATTATCCTCATCTTTAATTAATTTAAAACACTGTCCTAATTGGTTTTATATGAAAGACAAAGAAGCTTGTAAAAAACTAATTGAGTCACACAGTGATGATCTTCATATATACCTAGGAGGGTAACATGATTGAATACGCAGGACTAATAGCTTATCTTTACTTCATAAGTGAAAACATAGGTTTTTTAGTTGAAATGTTTTTAGCAGTAGGAATAGTTGTACTCACTACTTCGTACCTTGTGGGAGTAGCAGCTACAGTCAACCCATTATGGACAAGAGGAGTAGACATTCATGAAAGCTACTCCGATGACTATAAACATGAGTTAGAAGTAATAAACAAGATTGGTAGTTATTTCAAACTTACACTTAAAGTATGGTTAGTTACATTGATTTTGTACAGTCTAACACCTACTCGTAATCAGTTAATAGTAATTTTCTCAGCACAACCAGTTGTAGAACAGTCATTAACCATTACTAATTCAATAATGGATAGTAATCGCACTAAATCCATAGGTAACATATTGGATAATTCTATTAAATACCTAGAGAACCAAAGCGAACAACTTAACAAGGAGTAAATAGCGTATGGAATTATTTACTATCAACAAGTATGAGACACCGTTTACAGTATACTCTACATATCATGGTAACAATATACGAGATGGAGAGAGACGTACTAGATTAAAGTTCTTTACTCAACGTAAGCTCAGACAGATACTTACTCGTGCAGGACAGTCATTATCGCAGTATCGTAATCGTGGTCCAGTAGCTATTACTTTTCGTACAGATACTACTAATACAAATACTACTCGTACTAGTTCGTTACTAGTAGCACTTAATGGTACAAACTTGATTATTATTACTGCACTGTACAATGTTAAGCGTCAGCCTAATGATGTATTCCGTGGTGTACCTCATTACTACATACGTGACTACGTATTTATTAAGCCAACACCTAAAGAGCTACGTGAGGATTATCATCTAAACATTAATTGTGTATCATCTAGAGATGAGTCAGACAACCTAGCAAAATCTGATAAGCAGTTTAAACAACACATGAAAAAAATATAGCTGTTATTCAATACATTATCATCCTAAACCCTTCAAGACCAATTCAATTTATAAGGACTCAATTATGTCACTTTTACCCGTAAACGAACTTTTACCTGAAATCAAAGAGTTAGCCACTAAGATCAAGTCTATATGCTACCTAATGCCAGATACACAAAATCTTACTCCTTATACAACTTTTCGTATAGATGATGATTTTATTATGTCTTTTTGTGATGTTGAGTACGAACCATATGTTACTGGTAATCATTTATTTATACCAGTAATGTCTTCAATAATAATGTACATTTGGGTGATATTATGATTTTAGCTACTACAAGTCTTGCATTTGGTGAAAAAATTAGTTTAATTACTGAATTAGTTTTAGAAAGAATTAT
>JAYEMB010000131.1:0-11802 GCA_034717855.1 Campylobacterota bacterium | reverse complement strand
AACTCATTTATGCAACACTCTGTAGAGAAGAAGTTGGTACAAAAACTTCAAGAGATAAAACAGTTAAAAGAGGTTTATGAGCAGAGTGTATCTTTTAAGTTTCAAAGCTACACTAAAGAGGTCGAGCATATAAAAGTGAGATTTCCTCACGCTATAGATTCTGTTGTAAATATTGCTCAAAATCAACTTTTAAATCTTCAAAAGATGTTAGAATCCAACAATCCAAAAAATAAATCTAAAAGTGGCTTTGCGCAAATTTCAAAAGATAAAAAAGTTGTAGATATCTCACAACTAAATATAGATGATTGTTTTGAACTTCAAAGCGATGAAGTCTATATAAACGCAGTGGTCACAGCTAAGGAGTCTAAATGAGTTATCCAAAATTTTATGATGCAGTAGAGAGTATTAAGGTAGTAGATCCACTTTCAAATGCCTTAGGTGCTTTTGAAGATGGAGAGTATGAATTTACTTACGAAGATATTGTAAAGTCAGCGGGGCACAGTTGCCCGACTGTTGCAGGTGCTTATATCATTACTTTAGCGGCTCTAAAGGCTCTCTATCCTGATGAAAGAGCAGTTCGTGGAAATGTTAAAGTTGAGTTTGAAGAGGCGATGGAAGATGGTGTTGCTGGAGTTATCGCAAACGTAGTAACACAGATTACTGGAGCAACTGAGAGAAGTGGTTTTAAAGGTCTAAAAGGTCAGTTCGCTCGTCACTCTCTGATGTTTTTTAACTCCGAGATTGATTGTTCTGCTAGGTTTACAAGAGTAGATAGTTCTAAAAGTGTTGATGTGACATATAACCCATCATCAATCATGCCAAATCCAGCAATGCAGCCACTAATGCAAAAGATGATGCAGGGCGGGGCAAGTTCTGATGAGTTAAAAGAGTTTGGAAGACTTTGGCAAGATAGGGTGAAAAGAATTTTTGAGAATTTAAATGAAGTTGTAAGAGTAGAAGAGGTTTAAAACCTCTTTTACTTTAGTATTAAAGCTGGAAAGTAAGTATGAAGAGTTATGGCTGTAGTCGCTGAGAGCTTTTTCATCAGTTTATCAAACTTATCTTCTTTGTTCCACACAGGCTCTAAAACACCGCTAAGTTCTTCTACTTTGAGTTTTGCATCGTATGTAACACCCAATGAATCAACCAAACCAACATTTTTTGCCTGGCTTGCTGTAAAGATATGCGCGTTTGCGTAGAGGTCGCGTTTTTGAATATCGAGTCCGCGTGCATTGGCTACATCTTGAGTAAACATATCGTAAGTTCCTTGTATAACTTTGTTGAGCTCATTTACCTCATAGTCTGTCCAAGGTCTGTCTGTCGTTCCAACCTTTTTATATTTACCCGCTTGAACACTCTGCGTTTTGATGCCGATAGTATCCATCAAACCACTCATATCAGCACCCTGCATTACAACACCGATACTTCCAACCATTGAACCTGGATTTACCATAATTTCATCTGCCCAGATACTTGCATAGTAACTACCACTTGCAATAGTCCCTTTTGCATAGACAACAACAGGTTTTGTCTCTTTAAGTCTTTTAATAGCATAGGCTACCTCAATAGAGGGAGCAACTGCTCCACCCGGAGAGTCTACAACAAGTAAAACACCTTTTATGCTTGCGTTTTCTTTTGCGTTTTCAATCTGCTCTATTACCTCTGTCACTTCCATAATCGGCCCAACTAGATTTATCTGCTGTAGATTGTTTGGTGTTAAATCCTGCTCACTTGAGGGTGCGAAGATAAGAAAGAGGATGAGAAGAAATATCATCGCCTTGAAGTGTTCTTGTATAAATTTCAGCGGTGCAGTTATTGGTAGAAATATTTTTTTAATTAATTCCATTATTTATTTTCCTTTTTTTAGTTCGCCATTTATATAAACTTTAGAGATATTATATCTATGAAGTATTAAATGAATAGCTAACTCTGCGGTTGGTTCTTTATCTAAGTCTAAAATAATCATGTCTGCGTTTTTACCCTCTGCGATCTCACCAGTATTGAGTCCAAGGGCATTTGCCGCATCAATAGTTACTCCACGAATTAAGGCATTTGCAAACTCTAAAAGAGGAGCATCGCTGTGCATAAAGAGTGACATCTTCATCTCTTCAAAGAGATCAAGTTTATAGTTTGAACTCAGCCCGTCAGTAGCTACTATCCAACGAATATTTTTTTTGTTTAGGGCTTCTATGTCAAGTGTCGGGTTTCCTAGGAGTCTATTTGATATTGGGCAATGTATAACTGTGTGAGAGTTCTTTGAAATAGTGTTTAACTCTTCATCATTTGCCTGAACAGCGTGAGTTAAAAGGGCATTGTGTCCATTGAAATGCTCTAAAAACTCTTTTGAGTCAGATACATTTGATTTTTGCTTTAGCAGGTTTTCAAAGAACTCTTTAAAATCACCCTTGCTCTCATCCAACCAGTTACGCTCAGCTTCGCTCTCCATGAAGTGCGCAGTGAGCTTGAGGTTCTCATTTTTAACAATTCCAAGCGCTTTTTTAATTAAAACGGGATGAACAGAGTAGGGTGAGTGAATAGCAACTGCTGGGTAAAAACCTCTGCGTTTCACACTTTTAGAAGCATCGAGTCTAGATAAAAAGTCAGTAAAGAGCGCATCTGCCATAGTGGCTTGTGAACCGATAAGTTCGTTGAAAAATACAACATTTTGAGCTGCGTTTTGACACGCTTCTAAATCCATTCCATGAGAACTGATAGCTCCAAAAGTTGTGATTCCAGACTCAAGCATTGCGTTTATGGCTTGAGTCATACACTCTACCCCACACTCATTAATTAAATCTTCACGATTCTCTATGACACTATAGAGCCAACTCATAAAGTCACCATAAGAGAGTTCAGTTTTATTTCCCGAGAACTCTATGTGAACATGGGCGTTGATAAGCCCTGGCATTAGGAGTGAGTTCTCTTTAAGTGTAGTTACTTTAGCATCGGGAAACTCATCTAGAAGTTCATCAAAGGGAGCAATTTTTTGTATAGTTTCATCAAAGGCGACTGACATATTTGTTGTGACTCTATCGCTCATTAAGGTGTAGTGAGGGGTAATTATCTGCATTGTTACTCTTGTATTATTAAATTAAAAGTAGATTATACACTTTTTTATTAGTGAGTATATGTTTTTATAAGTTCTAGTAATAATAATTAAGCTAAAAAGAATTATCTTTCTTATATACTTGAGTAAGAGAGTAGATATCTTATAAAATTTAAATTGGAGGGTAGTGTTATGAAAGAGCATGTTAAATATGAGAATCTTGAAGAGGAGTTAGTTGACCTGCAGGAGGTACTTAAAAATAGCTTGCAAAATGATGTTTTGGAGATAAGAAAAGTTGACAAAAGCTGTGATAAGTTTAACACTGTTATGCACCAGTTTTGTGATTTAAGTAAAGCAGAATATGTAATATTTTCAAAGTTTATGGCTAAAGAGTATCATAACCTTGAGACATTTATATTTTTAGATGCTACAGGAAAAAGTATATGTAATTTATCTGGAAGAGATATCGATTTGTACAATATGATAAAAGAGTGTAACAACCTTGTAGAAGCAAAGGATTAAGAAGTTTTATATAATTACAATAGATGCAACTCTTTTTAATATTTTTTTTGATAAAATAATCACTTAAAATATTTTACTATAAATCAAAGGTACAAAATGAAAATAGTTGTTATCCAAGGTCCAAACTTAAACATGCTAGGTGTTCGTGAACAGAATATTTACGGTCCAATGAAGTTAGAGCAGATTCACGCTCAAATGAAAGAAGTTGCAACTCAAAATGGAGTTGAAATAGAGTTTTTTCAAAGTAACCTTGAGGGTGAAATCGTAGATAAAGTTCAAGAGTGTTATGGTGAAGCTAACGGTATTATCATAAACGCAGCAGCTTACACACACACTTCTATAGCTATTCGTGATGCAATCGCAGCAGTTAATCTTCCAACTATTGAAGTTCATATCAGTAACATTCACAGACGTGAAGAGTTCAGAAAAGAGAATATGATTGCACCAGTTTGTACTTCATCAGTTGTAGGTTTTGGTCCTTTTGGATATCACTTGGGAATGATGGGAATGTTACAAATAATGAGTGAAATGAAAGCAGCTCAAGAGATGCAAGCTGGACAAGCATCGCCAGAAGCTAAGTAGTTTTATGTATATAAAACGCAGGTTAAGAGATGACTTATCTCTCTTTAAAGGCTTGCGTTTTCCCTTTAAAACAGCCTCTCATAGTTCTCACAGATATCAAACTGTTGTTGGTATAGGTGGAAATATAGGAGATGTGAAGAGAAGGTTTGAGCATCTTTTTTATGAGATTAAAAGAGATAAAAGGCTTCAGTTAGTAGAGACATCGTTGATTTTAAAAAATCCTCCTTTTGGTTATGCCGATCAGGATGATTTTTTTAACTCAATCATGGTTATTAAAACAAGTATGCAGCCGCGTGCTTTTTTGGACTATTTAATGCGATTAGAGAAAAAATTTGGCAGACGTAGAAGTTTTGCAAATGCACCGAGGACACTAGATTTGGATATTATCTTTTTTGATAACAGAGTTATTAAGAGTGAAAAACTTACTCTTCCGCATCCTTTTTGGTCAAATAGAGAGAGTGTTATTATCCCTCTTTCAGGTGTTAGTTTATGAAGATATTAACATTTACAGGTAAAACGCCATCAGAAGCGCTTAAAAAAGCAAAGATGGAAATCGGTGATGAGGGAATGCTCATAGAGACAAGAGAGGTGCAGAAAAAAGCTCTTGGAAAAGAGGCTCTTTATGAGATAGTTATCGGTATTGAAGAAGATATGATACCAAGCACTTATGCAAGACAGAAGCCATTAGCGCAACAGCGTCCAGTTAAAAAAGAGTCTCAAGAGGTGCTTTATGATATCTCAAACGCAGCTGCACAGATCTCTCAAATAGCAGATGTGACTGCTCCAAAGTTTGAGTATGGAGCTCCTCAGAAAGCTCAAGCTTCCTATGAGCCAAAAGAGTTAAAAGAGATTAAATCTGAGATAAATAAGCTTGGAGATAAAGTAAAGATAATTCAAAATATGTTTTGGGATGAAAAATCACCTGACATAGAGTCTCAAATTCCAGCAGAGTTTGCAGAGATATATCGTTTAGCATCACAGAGTGGAATGAATAGAGAACATTTAGATGGTCTGATGAGAATTACTTTAGAGCATATGCCTTTTAAAATGAAAGAGAACTCTGCAACTGTCAAGAGGTACTTTCAAACTATACTCAGAAAAATGGTTCCCATTAGATTAGAGACTCCTCCAAAAGTCGGTACTAAAAAAGTGATAATGCTGGTTGGTCCAACTGGTGTTGGTAAAACTACCTCTATTGCAAAGTTAGCAGCAAGATACTCATTTTTGATGGAAAAAAAACATAAGGTTGGTTTAGTCGTTTTGGATACCTACCGTATTGGTGCGGTTGAGCAGTTGATGCAGTATGCGAGAATGATGAAGCTTGGAATTGAGACAGTTGTTGATCCTCCAGAGTTTTCAAGTGCTCTAGAGTCACTAAAATACTGTGATTATATACTCATTGACACGATGGGTTCTAGTCCTTACGATAAGGGTAAAATAGAGAAAATTTATGAGTGCCTTGAGGCAAATAGTACGGACTATAATGTTGATGTTGTGCTTGTTATGCCGAGTTCAATAAAGTATGAAGATCTTAAAGTGACTTATGATAACTTCTCATCTTTAGGTGTGGATACACTGATGTTTACAAAACTTGATGAGACTATGGGTTTTGGAAATATCTTCTCACTAGCTTATGAGACAAAAAAGCCTATTAGTTACTTTTCTGTTGGACAGGAAGTTCCAGAGGATTTAGTCTGTGCCAGTAGTGATTTTCTTGTTGAGTGTCTACTTCATGGATTTAATAGGAGTAAAGCATGATAGGTCATCAGGCTGAAAAACTTGAAGAGCTAGTTGCTTCAAGTACTAAAAAAGCTCCAAAAAAAGCTAAAAAAACACGCTTTATCGCCATTACAAGTGGAAAGGGTGGTGTAGGTAAAAGCACAATAAGCTCTAACTTGGCTTACACTCTCTCTCAACAGGGTCTTAATGTAGGTATTTTTGATGCAGATATTGGTTTAGCAAACTTAGATGTAATGTTTAATGTAAAAATCAAAAAAAATATTTTACATGTACTCAAAGGTGAAGCCACAGTTTCAGATATACTGATTCCAATTACGAGAAATCTTATTTTGATTCCAGGTGAGAGTGGAGATGAGATACTTAAGTATTCAGATTTAGCACTCTTTGAGCGTTTCATGGAAGAGGCGCAAGTTCTTGACAAACTCGATGTGATGATAATTGACACAGGCGCAGGTATCGGTGAGCATATACAGATGTTTTTAAACGCAGCTGATGATGTTATAGTCGTTACAGTTCCTGATCCTGCGGCAATTACTGATGCTTATGCGACCATTAAAACTATTGCTACGCTAAGAAATGATGTTGGAATTATTATGAATCAGGTCAAGGGAGAGAAAGAGGCTCATGCAGTTTTTGATAAGATAAAAAAAGTTGCAGATGCTAATATCGGTTCTGGTTTAGATCTGAAACTGGTTGGTAAAATCAACTCTGACACTAAAGTTTCAAGTTCAGTAAAACAGAGAGCTCTCTTTAGCGTTTTATATCCTTCCTCGCAAGCATTTAAAGATATAGAAAATATTGTTAAAGTTATAGTTTCTAAGCTGGAACGAAATATGCTGGTTACATCAAGTGAAAGTGGTCTATCAGGGCTATTTAAGAGATTAATCAAACATTTTTAAGTGGGTAGTAGATGCTAGGTGAGAATTTTGTATACTTTTTTACTGTTCAGGGCTTCTTTGTAGGCATAGTGTTCGGTATACTAAAATCCTTTGATGCTGAAGGTCTGCTAGTCTATACATTTTTTATTACAACATTTTTTTATCTATTTTCCCATGTAATTATCGCTTTATATTTTAGAACACTAACAGCTAGAAGCTACAAATTTCCTAAAGATTTGCATGAAAAAGAGTTAGATATCTTTGTCAAAGAGATAAATAAAAGAGAAAAGCTAATAGACTCTGCTTGTAAAATAACAGATGTGGCAACTAAAATGAACGCTGATGATAGAGTAAGGTCACAAAAATGATGCCAAATGTTTACACTGAAGATATCAGGCATAAAGAGGATGAGCTAGCGATCCAGTATTTACCTGCAGTTAAGGCGATGGCTTTTAGACTAAAAGAGAGACTTCCAAGCTCTGTAGATTTTTCAGACCTATCCGCAATTGGTACTGAAGAGTTAATAAAGTTAGCACGAAGATATGATGAGCAGCTTAATGACTCATTTTGGGGATATGCAAAAAAAAGAGTCTATGGTGCGATGCTTGACTATCTAAGAAGTCTTGATATATTGAGTCGTGCAAGTAGAAAACTTGTTAAAGCTATCGATTATGCAGTCGAAGAGTACAGAGTTTCTCATGATGAAGAGCCAACAGATGAAGAGTTGGCAGAGATTCTGCAGGAGCCTATAGAAAAAGTACATGATGCGCGTATCGCTTCAACTATTTATACTGTTATGCCTCTGCATGACCAACTACAAGTCGGGGATGAAGGTGCTTCTTTAGCGGCAGTTGAAAAGGATCAGCTTGTAGATGTAATTAAAAAAGTTTTGTCTTCGTATAAAGAGAGAGAACAAGTTATAATTCAACTCTATTATTTTGAAGAGTTAACACTTAAAGAGATTAGTGAAATACTTAATATTACTGAATCAAGAATATCCCAAATTCATAAGTCAGTTATTCAAAAAATTAAAGAAAGTATAGGAGCGTAACAATGGCAGACATACTTTCCCAAGAAGAGATAGATGCTCTTTTAGATGTTGTTGAAGATGAGGGTGATGATGTCCTTGAAAGCGGTTCAGATGAACTTTTACCTCAAAGGCAAGTAACACTTTATGACTTTAAGAGACCAAACCGTGTATCAAAAGAGCAACTTCGTGCGTTTCGTGGTGTTCATGATAAAATGGCGAGATCATTAGCTTCTCAAATATCTGCTATTATGCGCTCAATCGTTGAGGTACAACTTCACTCAGTTGATCAGATGACATATGGTGAATTTTTGATGTCTTTGCCAAATCCAACAAGTTTTAATGTGTTTTCCATAAAACCGCTAGAGGGTAGTGGAGTTATAGAGATAAATCCATCTATAGCGTTTCCAATGCTTGACCGTCTTTTAGGCGGTAAAGGTGAGCCTTTTGATGCAAGTCGTGAGTTTTCAGATATTGAGCTAAGTCTGTTTGAGACGATACTGAGAGTTATGATGAGTACGCTAAAAGAGGCTTGGGGACCTGTAATGGAGGTGTACCCTTCTGTCGAGTCTAAAGAGTCTAGTCCAAATGTTGTTCAGATTGTTGCCCAAAATGAGATTGTTGTAATGGTAGTTATGGAGATAATAATTGGACATAGCTCAGGAATGATGAATATATGTTATCCGGTAATCGCTCTTGAGCCGGTTCTTCCTAAGCTTGCAAGTCGAGATTTAATGTTAAATGAGACTAGTTCTAAAAAAAGTAGAAATACTGAACTTCAAGTTCTGCTTGGTGGTGCTAAAGTAAATGTAGAAGCAAATCTTGGAAACGCAGACTTGAGTATGGGAGACATACTTGGACTTAAAGTTGGAGATGTTGTAAGACTATCAGCTCCAGCAGATGATATCGTTACAGTAAGTGTTGATTCTAAAGAGCGGTTTAAAGGGGAGATAGGCTTACGACGTTTTAGAAAGTCTATTCAAATAACCGAAACAATTGAGACTGAAAAAGATGCTGTAAAACGCGCACTAGAAAACTTTGAAACACAACGACATGAAAAAATAACCGGTGTTAAAGATATAATAAATACCCAAGAGTTTATTAACGAAGATGAGGAGTAGGTAATGAGTGATTTTATGAAGCTATTTGAAAGTGAAACTGTTGGAACAATAGAAGCACTTATTGGAGAGGCTCCAAGTCTAGAGATTAAAGAGGAACAAGAGCTGAGTATTATCTCAAATATTGTTCCTCCTATTGTCCTTGTGAAGTTAAATATAACTGGTGATGTTGAAGCATCTGGGATGATTGCTCTGCCACCTAGTCTTTCAGCATCACTCTCTGATATGATGATGGGTGAGGAGCCTAGCAGTAGAGAGGATGTAAGTGAAGATGATTTAGATGCTAGTAAAGAGATAGTGTCAAATATATTTGGAGCAATATCCAATACTCTCTCTGCTCAAAAAGAGTTACCTGTCTTGTCTTTTAGTATTGAGAACATAGAGCTCATAGGTGATGATGGAGAAGTTAGTTTAGAAGATTATAGTAAAATGTATATATATAATTTTTCTCTTGGATCTGTTATATCACCATTGATGTTTATTATAGATGAAAACTTAAATAACTCTCTTTCGGGTGAGAGTGCAGAGACTACAGTGGCTGAACCTGCCCCCTTATCTAACTCTAGTTCAGAGAGTGTACCTGTAGAGCTAAATAGTGGAGAGATGAATAATATCGGTCTAATTATGGATGTTAAATTACCAGTTAGGGTTAGAATTGGTAAAAAAAGAATGTTACTTAAAGATGTACTTAACATGGATATAGGCTCTGTAGTCGAGCTTAATCAGTTAGCAAATGATCCATTAGAAATTCTGGTAGATAATCATGTTATTGCTGAAGGTGAAGTTGTTATTGTGGATGGAAATTTTGGTGTTCAGATAACTTCAATAGGTACAAAAAAAGAGAGATTAGAGCAGCTCAAGGCCTAGTGTGAAAAATAGAGAACATGAACTAACCAAAAAGTATATCAAAGATATAAAGTCTGCTGATGTGTGGAGTGTTTTTAGAATAATAGCAGACTTTGTAAAGGGTTTTGATGACCTTGGAGAGCTTGGACCTACTGTAACTATTTTTGGAAGTGCTAGAAGCAGTAGTGAAGAATTTTATTATAAAGAAGCATTAAAGTTATCTGAGATGTTGGCTAAAAGAGGCTTTAACATAATGTCTGGAGGTGGTCCGGGAATTATGGAAGCAGCGAATAGAGGAGCGGCTAAGGTTGAGGGGATTGAATCAATTGGGTTAAATGTTGATTTTCCTTTTGAACAAATTGCTAATCCCTATACAACTAAAGAACTCACTTTTGACTATTTTTTCTCTAGAAAAGTTATGCTTGTTAAATACTCAATGGCTTATGTGATTTTCCCTGGAGGATATGGAACACTTGATGAACTGTTTGAAGCACTTACTCTTATTCAAACTAGAAAAGTAACTGGTGTTAAAATATTTGTTATCGGAGTTGATTTTTATAAACCACTCATAGAATTTATAGAAAATAAACTCATGACAAAGGGTATGATAGATGAGAATGATATAGCATTAATAAGACTTACAGATGATTTAGAGTGCGTAGTCAATGAAATAGAAGAGTCTCTAGTAAAGCAGATAGAAGTTTTAAAAGATGTAGGACTGAGTGATACATCATATTATAGATCATTGTCAGATTTTTCATACGATAAAGATATTATCCAAGATAGACGTGTTAACGATTCAAAAAAAAGAAGAGAAAAAGATGAAGAATAAAAAAAAGGTCTTAGTGGGAATGAGCGGGGGTGTTGACTCTACTGTTTCTGCACTGCTTCTCAAAGAGGAGGGCTATGAAGTTGAAGGTCTATATATGAAACTTCACTCCAAGCCTGGATATCATGAAATACATCAAGCCCGTGCTCAAAAAGCTGCTGATTTTGTAGGCATTAAACTGCACGTACTGGACTTACAAGATGAGTTTAAAAAGAATGTATTTAATCCTTTTATCAAAACATATGAAAAAGGTGAAACGCCGAACCCTTGTGCAATGTGTAACAGAACAATGAAGTTTGGTGAGATGATTAATTTTGCTGACAAGATAGGAGCTGAGTATTTAGCGACAGGACACTATATAAAGTGTGATAGTGAGTATTTTTATCAAGCAGAAGATGATACAAAAGATCAGAGCTATTTTCTGTTTTATGTTGAAAAAGAGATACTACCTAGATTATTATTCCCCCTTGGTGAGAGAAAAAAAAGCGATATTAAAAAGCTAGCCGCTTCTATTGAAGGTTTGGAATCTTTTTCCTCGCAAGCAGAGTCTAGTGAAATATGTTTTGTTGAAACCACATATACAGATCTCTTAAAAGATTATGTAAGTGTAGATGCTCCTGGTGAAGTTTTAGATAAAGATGGAAATGTAGTGGGAGAACATAAAGGTTACATGCACTATACAATAGGCAAGAGAAAAGGTTTTACAGTAAAAGGTGCACATGAACCACACTATGTACTTAGTATAGACGCAAAGAAAAATCAGATAGTAGTTGGGAAAAAAGAAGAACTTGCTTGTAGTAGTGTTACATTAGATAATCTCAATATGTTTAATGATAAGAAAGAGTTTACGACTACAGTAAAATTGAGATATAGAACGGTAGCCGTATCATGCAGGGTAAAGATAGAAGATGATAAAGCATATGTAGAGTTGAATGAGAGTGTGTTCGGTGTAGCAGTTGGTCAAGCAGCAGTGTTTTATGATGATGATAAATTAATTGGTGGGGGCTGGATAGCTGAAGTTTAAGCTCTAAAATTACCTAAATTATTTCTAACAAAATACAATACAAAAATTAAATAAAATTCTTCCAAAACATTAAGCTTTATCAAAGCAACTTCCTCCTATAATTCCCATCCACAAACACAGAGACTTAAAGTTTAAGACTCAGGAGACTTCGAGTGGAAGCCTTTTAAAACTGTTTGAGATCATTGAAAAC